>NZ_JASEYI010000009.1:0-110455 GCF_035064085.1 Enterobacter sp. R-1.6.2 | reverse complement strand
GGTGCATCCGGGAGGATTCGAACCTCCGACCGCTCGGTTCGTAGCCGAGTACTCTATCCAGCTGAGCTACGGATGCAAAATGGCGGTGAGGCGGGGATTCGAACCCCGGATGCAGCTTTTGACCGCATACTCCCTTAGCAGGGGAGCGCCTTCAGCCTCTCGGCCACCTCACCACACAACGCCTCTTTCGAGTGCTTTGAGTTACTCGTTAAGAGCTTCTCGTCGCTGCGTGGCGCATATATTACTTTCTGGGACTTATAAGTCAAACAATTTTCCAAAAGCTTTTATCGTTTGCACAAATCACACGCAATTCGCATGTAAAAGCCGCAAAGAGGGTGTTTTATAAGCGGATTTTGCAGGCATCTTCACAGAAAACCTTTGCAGAAATAGCGGCGTAAGGGCGAGTTTAGGGTAACGGAGTGGTTAAAAAGAGAGCGTTTGAAATTAAACGGTAACATTGAGCAGGAAATATGACAGGAGGGTTGCGTCTCGCCCGACAGCGAGACGCGACAATATCAGTAACTGGACTGCTGGGATTTTTCAGCCTGGATACGCTGGTAGATCTCTTCACGGTGGACAGATACTTCTTTAGGAGCGTTAACACCAATACGTACCTGGTTACCCTTTACCCCTAAAACTGTCACGGTGACCTCATCCCCAATCATGAGGGTCTCACCAACTCGACGAGTCAGAATCAGCATTCTTTGCTCCTTGAAAGATTAAAAGAGTCGGGTCTCTTGTATCCCGGCATTATCCATCATATAACGCCAAAAAGTAAGCGATGACAAACACGTAAAGTGTAAGCAGTCACGGCATCACATTCTGTTAAACGTAAGTTTAGCCGATATACACAAACTCAACCTGACTTTATCGTTATCGATAGCACAGTGAACAAGACGCCATAACGTTACCGCTATGGCGTCTGCTTGTGCTTTGTAGTTATTACAGTTTCGCGCTTACCCAGCTTTCAACGCTGGCCAAAGCTTGCGGAAGTGCCGCTGCATCCGTACCACCGGCTTGCGCCATGTCCGGACGACCGCCACCCTTGCCGCCCACCTGCTGAGCGACCATACCAATCAGTTCCCCTGCTTTAACGCGGTCGGTCACATCCTTAGAGACGCCCGCAATCAGAGAAACCTTACCTTCTGCCACTGTCGCCAGCACGATAACGGTAGAACCAAGCTGATTCTTGAGATCGTCGACCATAGTACGCAGCATCTTAGGCTCAACGCCCGCCAGATCGCTGACCAGCAGTTTGACGCCCTTAATGTCTACAGCCTTGCTGGAGAGGTTTGCACTCTCCTGCGCCGCAGCCTGCTCTTTCAGCTGCTGCAGCTCTTTTTCCAGCTGACGCGTGCGATCCAGCGCAACGCGCACTTTCTCGCCCAGGTTCTGGCTATCGCCTTTCAGCAGCTGCGCGATGTCGTGCAGCTGATCGCTCTGCGCATGCAGGCTGGCGATTGCGCCTTCACCGGTCACCGCTTCAATACGACGCACGCCTGCCGCCGTACCGGATTCGGAAACAATGCGGAACAGGCCGATGTCACCGGTGCGCGATGCGTGCGTACCGCCGCACAGCTCGGTAGAAAAGTCGCCCATGCTCAGCACGCGAACGCGGTCGTCATATTTCTCGCCAAATAGCGCCATCGCACCTTTTTTCTTCGCGTCCTCGAGCTCCATGATGTGGGTCTCGATTGGCAGGTTACGACGGATCTGCGCGTTCACCAGATCTTCCACCGCGCGGATTTCAGACGGTTTCATCGCTTCAAAGTGCGAGAAGTCGAAACGCAGCACTTTGTCGTTAACCAGAGAACCTTTCTGTGCAACGTGGGTACCGAGTACGTCGCGCAGGGCAGCGTGCATCAGGTGGGTTGCAGAGTGGTTCAGACGAATGCGCGCGCGGCGTGCTTCATCAACGTTAGCCTGTACGCCCTCGCCCACTTTCAGAGAACCGGAAACCAGTTTGCCCTGGTGACCAATCGCCTGACCGTATTTCTGGGTGTCGCTGACGCTAAAGCTAAAGCCGTTGCCTTTCAGTTCGCCCTTATCGCCAACCTGACCGCCGGACTCCGCGTAGAACGGCGTTTTGTCCAGAATGACAACCGCATCCTGGCCCGCGCTGATGCTGTCCACGGCTTTACCGTCAACAAACAGGGCGGTCACTTTGCCGGTCAGTTCCAGCGCGTCATAACCTTTGAATTCCGATGCGCTATCAACGCGGATCATCGCGTTATAGTCTGCGCCAAAACCGCTGGATTCACGCGCACGACGACGCTGCTCTTCCATCGCGGCTTCGAAGCCCGCTTCGTCAACTTTGATGTTGCGCTCGCGGCAAACGTCCGCCGTCAGGTCAACCGGGAAGCCGTAGGTGTCGTACAGGCGGAAAGCGGTTTCGCCATCCAGCGTGTCGCCCTTAAGTTTCGCCAGCTCTTCGTCCAGCAGCGCCAGACCGCGCTCAAGCGTACGCGCAAACTGCTCTTCTTCGGTTTTCAGAACCTGCTCTACCTGCGCCTGCTGGCGTTTCAGCTCATCACCGGCAGCACCCATCACGCCAATCAGTGGCCCAACGAGTTTATAGAAGAAGGTGTCCTTCGCGCCCAGCATGTTGCCGTGACGGATGGCACGACGAATGATACGACGCAGCACGTAGCCACGGTTTTCATTCGACGGGATAACGCCGTCGGCAATCAGGAACGCACAGGAACGAATGTGGTCCGCGATAACGCGCAGCGATTTGTTGTTCAGATCGGTCGCGCCGGTAACGTTCGCAACGGCTTTGATCAGGGTGCTGAACAGATCAATTTCGTAGTTGGAGTTAACATGCTGCAGAACCGCGGCAATACGCTCCAGACCCATACCGGTATCGACGGAAGGCTTCGGCAGCGGCTCCATCGTACCGTCGGCCTGACGGTTGAACTGCATGAACACGATGTTCCAGATCTCAATGTAGCGATCGCCGTCTTCTTCCGGGCTGCCCGGAGGCCCACCCCAGATGTGGTCGCCGTGATCGTAGAAGATCTCGGTGCACGGACCGCAAGGACCGGTATCACCCATCTGCCAGAAGTTGTCAGACGCGTATGGCGCGCCTTTGTTATCACCGATGCGAATAATACGCTCGCGCGGGATCCCGACTTCTTTTTCCCAGATTTCGTAGGCTTCGTCATCGGTTTCATAGACGGTAACCCACAGACGCTCTTTCGGCAGGTTGAACCAGTTTTCACCGGTCAGCAGTTCCCACGCATATTGAATGGCATCGTGTTTGAAGTAGTCGCCGAAGCTGAAGTTACCCAGCATTTCGAAGAAGGTATGGTGACGCGCGGTGTAACCGACGTTTTCCAGGTCGTTGTGTTTACCGCCCGCACGCACGCAACGCTGTGAGGTTGTGGCGCGGGAATAATTACGCTTGTCGAGACCAAGGAACACATCCTTGAACTGGTTCATCCCGGCGTTGGTAAACAGCAGAGTCGGATCGTTGTTCGGTACCAGGGAGCTGCTGGCAACAACCTGGTGTCCCTTACTATGGAAAAAATCGAGAAACGCCTGACGGATCTCAGCGGTGCTCTTGCTCATAATTATCCTGAAATCAAGCTAACGAAATGTCGTAGCCAGCCTGTATCGGTAAACCGTTGGACAGACCAGCTACTGGAAAAAGTGGGAATAAGATAAGTTTTCTTTAGTGGGAAGTAAAATCCCGCATGCGTTCAATCGGCAAAATTACGCCAGATATCCTGAATATCTTCCATCAGAAAGCCGCGGTAGAGCAAAAAGCGCTGGATTTTAACTTTTTCTGAAAACTCACGCGGCAGCGGTTCGCCGTATTTACGAATCGCCTGTTCTCTGGCCAGCTCGCACCAGTCAGTATCGCATTCGCGCATCGCTTTTTCGATGGACTCCCTGGCCACCCCTTTCTGGTTCAGCTCCTGCCGGATGCGCGCGGGCCCATATCCTTTACGGCCGCGGCTGGCGAGAAACCGTGAGGCAAAACGCTCGTCATCAAGATAACGATGCTCATAGCACCAGGCAATCACGCGGTCATAATCTTCCGCGGTGGCATCAATCTCTTCCGGCCCGTTTTTACTCATCACCGGAGCCGACAGTTTTCGCCGCAGCTCCTGTTCACTGTGGTCACGAACGGCCAGGATGCGCACCGCGCGGTCCAGTAAGCGCGCATACGCGGGTCTACGTGTTGTCGGTTCACTCATAAAAAACCTGCTGATTCAGAAATGCAAAAAGGGCCGCATCAGCAGCCCTTCATTTTTAAACGAAACAATTAAAAGTCTTCGTTAGTTTCTTCAGCATCCGCGGCATCCACCACGAAATCAGGTTTGGAGTCCTGGTTGTTCAGCAGAAGCTCACGCACCTTCTTCTCAATCTCTTTCGCTGCAGCCGGGTTCTCTTTCAGCCAGGAGATCGCGTTCGCTTTACCCTGACCAATCTTGTCACCGTTGTAGCTGTACCAGGCGCCCGCTTTTTCAATCAGCTTCTCTTTCACGCCCAGGTCAACCAGCTCGCCGAGGAAGTTGATCCCTTCGCCGTAGAGGATCTGGAACTCAGCCTGTTTGAACGGCGCAGCGATTTTGTTCTTCACAACTTTCACGCGGGTTTCGCTACCGACCACGTTCTCGCCCTCTTTCACCGCGCCGATACGGCGGATATCCAGACGGACAGAGGCGTAGAATTTCAGTGCGTTACCACCGGTAGTGGTTTCCGGGTTACCGAACATCACACCAATTTTCATACGGATCTGGTTGATGAAGATCAGCAGCGTGTTGGACTGCTTCAGGTTACCCGCCAGCTTACGCATCGCCTGGCTCATCATACGTGCCGCGAGGCCCATATGAGAGTCACCGATTTCACCTTCGATTTCGGCTTTTGGCGTCAGTGCGGCTACGGAGTCGACCACGATAACGTCAACGGCACCAGAACGCGCCAGCGCGTCACAAATTTCCAGCGCCTGCTCACCGGTGTCCGGCTGAGAACACAGCAGGTTGTCGATATCCACGCCCAGCTTGCGGGCATAAACAGGGTCCAGCGCGTGCTCGGCATCGATAAACGCACAGGTTTTACCTTCGCGCTGTGCCGCGGCAATCACCTGCAGCGTCAGGGTGGTTTTACCGGAGGACTCTGGCCCGTAGATTTCTACGATACGGCCCATAGGCAGACCGCCAGCGCCCAGCGCGATATCCAGAGAAAGCGAACCGGTGGAGATGGTTTCCACATCCATGGAACGGTCTTCACCCAGGCGCATGATGGAGCCTTTACCGAATTGCTTTTCGATCTGGCCCAGTGCTGCCGCCAACGCTTTCTGTTTGTTTTCGTCGATAGCCATTATTACTCCTGTCATGCCGGGAGAAGCGACTGTGCTTCACCGTGGATTTCTGTTCTGTTGGTGCAATTATACTGTATGGTCATACAGTATCAAGTGTTTTGTAGAAATTGTTGCCAGAGCGTTTTTAACGCATAAACGGTTGCCTGACGACGCACGCTTTCGCGATCGCCGCTGAAGCACTCCCGGCGGGTGATCCCTTCCCCTTTGGACGTGGCGAATCCAAACCAGACGGTGCCGACAGGCTTCACGTCGCTGCCGCCGTCCGGGCCCGCAATGCCGCTAATGGAAATGGCGTAATCTGCCCGCGCCTCTTTGAGCGCGCCAATGGCCATCTCGATCACCACCGGTTCGCTGACCGCGCCATGCTGTTCAAGCGTGGATTCACGCACGCCAATCATCTGAGCTTTAGCTTCGTTACTGTAGGTCACAAAACCGCGTTCAAACCAGGCGGAACTGCCGGCAATATCGGTAATCGCTTTCGCCACCCAGCCGCCGGTGCAGGATTCCGCGGTGGTGATTGTCGCGCCACGCTGCTTCAGCGCAAGGCCAACGATCTCGCTAAGCTGCATCAATTCATGGTCAGTCATTCTCGCTCCAGGCATCAGAAAAACGTGCTGCACAAGATAGCACTTTCTCGTCAGATGTGGGGATGGACTTCAGGTTTTACGAGGGGGCTTCAGAAAAAAGCCGGTACGGACGCACCGGCGGTAGAAAGGTTATTTCATGCTGTCGGCGAGAGTGTTCACATTGTGGCGAAACGCCTTAACGTAGGTGTCAGCCACCCCACCTTTTGCCGACAGCGCTTCGGGGTAAAGCTCGCCCCCGGGCTGTGCGCCCGTCGCCGACGCAATCTGTTTCACCAGACGCGGATCGAGCTGATTCTCCATGAACCAGGTTTTCACGCCGTCGGCTTTAATCTGATTGATAATCTCGGCGACCTGCGCCGCGCTGGCTTCGCTCTCAGACGACAGCCCCTGCGGCGCCATAAACGTCACGCCGTAAGCGCGGCTGAAATAGCCGAACGCGTCATGGCTGGTCAGCACTTTACGCTTCGCCGGCGGGATCTGGCTAAAGCGCGTTTTGGCCCAGTTATCCAGTTGCGTCAGCTGCGCGATATACGGCTTACCGGTAGCCTCGAGCGCCGCTTTATCTTGCGGATCGGCTTTCACCAGCCCGTTCAGAATATTTTGCGCATAGAGCGCCCCGTTCGCCGCGCTGTTCCACGCATGGGGATCGGTCACAGTCTTTCCATCTTCCTCAAGCGTGTGGGTTTTCACCCCTGTTGAGGCGACAACCAGTTGCCCTTTGAACCCGGAGGCTTTCACCAGACGATCAAGCCAGCCTTCCAGCCCCAGGCCGTTCACCACCACCACATCAGCCTTGCTCAGGGCCGCGCTGTCTTTCGGCGACGGTTCGAAGGTATGCGGATCGCCGTCCGGCCCGACCAGCGTCGTCACGTTCACATAGTCGCCGCCCACCTCCTGCGTGATATCCCCCAGTATCGAAAAGCTGGTCACCACATTCAGCGTTTTCGCCATCACGCCGTGCGACATCATCCCCAGCGCGAGCGCCACTACAAATCCTGTACGTTTCATCGTTTCCCCTTGCGTTAAAAATACGCCCGCAGGCTGCCAGCGAGCCTGCTTCGCGTACCCAGTAAAATGGAAATAAAGAACAGCGCGCTGGCGGTGAGCACGATGGACGGCCCGGCCGGCAGACTCATCGCCCAGGAGAGGCTCAGCCCCAGCCATGCGCAGACGATACCGCTGATACCCGCCATTAGGAGTAAGGCAGGTAACGTGCGCACCCAGCAGCGGGCTGCCACGGCCGGAAGCATCATCAGCCCGACGGCCATCAGCGTGCCGAGCACCTGAAAACCGGCCACCAGGTTAAGCACCAGCAGCGCCAGAAACAGTCCGTGCAGCAGGCCAGGCAGCCAGCGGGCGTTCACCTGCAGCCAGGCGGTATCAAACGCTTCTGTCACCAGCCCGCGATAAAACAGCGCCAGCGTGATAAGGGTGAACATGCAAACGCCCGTAACAAACAGCGCGGCGTCGTTGTCCACGGCGAGGATGGAGCCAAACAGCAGATGCAGCAGATCGACATTCGACCCGCGCAGCGACACCAGCGTGACCCCCAGCGCCAGCGAGCCAAGATAAAACCCGGCAAAGCTCGCATCTTCTTTCAGCGGCGTGCGTCGACTGACCAGCCCGGCCAGCAGCGCCACGGTAATTCCCGCGATAAAACCGCCAATACTCATCGCCAGCAGCGACATACCGCTGAGCAAATACCCCACGGCGACACCCGGCAAAATGGCGTGAGAAAGGGCGTCACCCATCAGGCTCATCCGACGCAGCTGAAGAAACACGCCGAGCGCGGTGGTGCTGACCGAGAGCGCCAGGCAAACCACCAGCGCGCGACGCATAAAGCCGTACTCAATAAACGGCTGAAAAAAGAGATGCCAGATCATGCCACCCTCACCCGCTCGGTTTTCCACTGGGGAACGTCAGCATCCAGCCGCAGCGTCTGCGGGAAATGGCGCGACACGCGCTCGCTGTCGTGCAGTACCGCGAGCAGCGTTTGCCCCTTCATATACATCTCCAGCATCAGATCCATCAGCACGCTGCAGGTGGCTTCATCGACCCCGGTAAAGGGTTCATCCAGCATCACCAGCGGCGCCTGCTGCACCAGGACGCGGGCAAACAGCATGCGCTGAAACTGACCGCCGGAGAGTTCATCGATGGTGGATAACGCCATGGACTCAAGCCCGACGCGCTCAAGCGCGCTGGCAATGCGCAACCGCGTTTCGCGACGAAACCCGGAAAAAAGCGACATGCCCGGCCAGCAGCCCATGCTTACCACGTCCTGTACGGTCAGCGGAAACTGCGCCTCCAGCGCGTGACGCTGTGCCAGCCAGCCGATTACCGGCCGCTTACCCTGCCAGCGGAAGCCGCCGCTGACGGGAGGAATAAATCCCGCCAGCGTTTTCAGCAGCGTGGATTTCCCGCAGCCGTTAGCGCCGATAATGGCGGTCATGCTGCCGCGCTCAATCGTGCCCGAGAGGGGCCGCGTAACGGGCTGGCGTTCATATCCCGCGACCAGTTCATTCATCACAATCATGGCAATGCCACCGCCCAGCGCACGGCCAGCCCGATAAAGGCAACAAGCACCAGCGCCAGCAAAAGCCGAACCAGAGCAGACAGAGAAAAAAGGGACGTTGACATTCTGACACCACATTAAATGTTATAACATAACAATAATGAAAGGCGGTGAAGATGTAAATGGCGGGTTTGAAAAGGGAGTGTGCCGAAATGTTTCTGCAGGAAATAGGTGCGCGCGGGTGCCCTCACCCCAGCCCTCTCCCACAGGGAGAGGGGGAATAAGATGACTTACTGACTAAACGGAGACGCCGCCGGCACGCGGGCCTGCGATACCGCCAGCCCCAGCTGCCATACGGCCATCGCATAGTGAGTGCTGTGGTTATAACGGGTGATGGTGTAGAAGTTCGGCATGCCGTACCAGTACTGATAGCCCGTCCCGACATCCAGACGCAACAGACTTACCTGATCGACATTGCCCAACGGCTGAGTCGGTGTTAAGCCCGCCGCCGTCAGCTGCGCAACGCTGTATTTGGTTTTGAAGCCGTTTTCCAGCCCAGGCGCCTGACCGTTCGCCTGCACCGCCACCTGGCCGCCCGGCGTCCAGCCGTGCGCTTTGAAGTAGTTCGCCACGCTGCCGATGGCATCTACCGGATCCCACAGGTTGATATGACCATCCCCGTTAAAGTCGACGGCATATTGCTTATAGGAGGACGGCATAAACTGGCCGTAGCCCATCGCGCCGGCAAACGACCCTTTCAGATCGAGTGGATCGTCCTGCTCGCTGCGCGCCATGAGCAGGAAGGTTTCCAGCTCGGAAGAGAAATACTCCGCGCGGCGCGGATAGTTAAAGGAGAGCGTCGCCAGCGCGTCCAGGATGCGGGTTTTACCCATCACGCGGCCCCAGCGGGTTTCCACGCCGATAATCCCGACGATGATTTCCGGCGGTACGCCGTACACCTGCCACGCGCGGTTGAGCGCATCTTCATACTGATTCCAGAACACCATGCCGTTTTGCACGTTGTCCGGGGTAATAAACTGTTTGCGGTAGCGCAGCCACGCGCCGTTCGGCCCGCTCGGCACCTGGGCCGTCGGCGCCTGCCTGTCCATCAGGCGCAGCACGTAGTCCAGACGCTTGGCCTGAGACAAAATTTCGTGCAGCTGCTGTCTGTCAAAGCCGTGCTTGCTCACCATTTTATCGATGAACTGCTCGGCCGCCGGGTTATTCGCGAAGTCGCCGCCCATCTGCATCATATTGTGCTGCGGCTCCAGCAGGAATCCTCCGGAAGGCGCGCCCGCCGTTTGCTGAACGGCTTCGGTCTTAGGTTTGCTACTACAGGCAGACAGCAGAATAAGCGCAGGCAACAGCGCTGCATAACGACGCTTGAACATGAGACATCCATTTAACGGGTTCGATAAGAACCCAGTATGGTAAAGCATCCGCAACACCTCAAGGAAGCGGTACGCGCCTCCCCCACGCAAATCCGCCCTTTTTTCCACCGAAAATCATTGACCCCATCAATAAACTTTCAAAATAATCCATTTTTCTTTCATTGTGAGATCTAATTAACACTTTAAAACCTTTCAAAGTGATTATTATTAGCCCCGCAAGACAAAAACAAAAAGCCCCACAGGAGAGAAGAATGATAGAAACCATCACCCACGGCGCCGAGTGGTTCATCGGGCTGTTTCAGAAAGGCGGAGAAGTGTTCACCGGCATGGTGACCGGGATCCTGCCCCTGCTGATCAGCCTGCTGGTGATCATGAACGCGCTGATTAACTTTATCGGCCAGCAGCGCATTGAACGCTTCGCCCAGCGCTGTGCCGGTAATCCGCTGTCCCGCTACCTGGTACTACCGTTCATCGGCACCTTCGTGTTCTGCAACCCGATGACCTTAAGCCTCGGCCGCTTCATGCCGGAAAAGTACAAGCCGAGCTACTACGCCGCCGCCTCCTACAGCTGCCATTCCATGAACGGCCTGTTCCCGCACATTAACCCCGGCGAGCTGTTCGTCTATCTCGGGATCGCCAGCGGTCTCACCACCCTTGGCCTGCCGCTCGGCCCGCTGGCGGTGAGCTACCTGCTGGTTGGCCTGGTCACCAACTTCTTCCGCGGCTGGGTGACCGACCTCACCACCGCCATTTTTGAGAAAAAAATGGGCATCCAGCTTGAACAGAAAGTCCATCTTTCAGGAGCCACAGCATGAACCGGATCCGCATTGAGAAAGGCACGGGCGGCTGGGGCGGCCCGCTGGAGTTCGACGCCACCGAAGGCAAAAAGATCGTCTACATCACCGCAGGCACGCGCCCGGCGATCGTCGACAGGCTGCGCGAGCTGACCGGCTGGGAAGCGGTCGACGGCTTCAAGGAGGGCGAGCCGCCGGAAGCGGAAATCGGCGTGGCGGTGATCGACTGCGGCGGCACGCTGCGCTGCGGTATCTATCCGAAGCGCCGCATTCCGACAGTGAATATTCACTCCACCGGAAAATCCGGCCCGCTGGCGCAGTACATCCTTGAGGACATTTATGTCTCAGGCGTGAAGGAGGACAACATCACTCTGGTGAATGGCACTGCCGCGCCGCAAAAAGCGGCCCCGCGCGAGTACGACACCAGCAAGAAGATCACCGAGCAGAGCGACGGCCTGCTGGCGAAGGTCGGGATGGGCATGGGTTCCGCCGTGGCGGTACTGTTCCAGTCCGGGCGCGACACCATCGACACGGTGCTGAAAACCATCCTGCCGTTTATGGCTTTCGTCTCGGCGCTGATCGGCATCATCATGGCGTCCGGTCTGGGCGACTGGATTGCCCACGGCCTCGCCCCGCTCGCCAGCCACCCGCTCGGGCTGGTGACGCTGGCGCTGATCTGCTCCTTCCCGCTGCTGTCGCCGTTCCTCGGCCCGGGCGCGGTGATTGCCCAGGTCATCGGCGTGCTGATTGGCGTGCAGATTGGTCTGGGGAACATTCCCCCGCACCTCGCCCTGCCCGCCCTGTTCGCCATTAACGCCCAGGCGGCGTGCGATTTCATCCCCGTAGGGCTGTCGCTGGCGGAAGCACGCCAGGACACCGTGCGCGTGGGCGTGCCGTCCGTGCTGGTGAGCCGCTTCCTGACGGGCGCGCCGACGGTGCTGATTGCCTGGTTTGTCTCCGGCTTTATTTATCAATAAGAGGTTCCTGCGATGACCGTGATTTACCAGACCACCATTACCCGCATCGGCCAGAGCGCGGCTGACGCGCTGAGCGACCAGATGCTGATCACCTTCCGCGAAGGCGCCCCGGCGGATATCGAAGAGTTTTGCTTTATCCACTGCCACGGCGAGCTGAAGGGCGAGCTGAAGGCCGGGAGCCAGCTGGAGCTGGGCGAGGCGCGCTATGCCGTGACCGCCGTCGGCGACGTGGCCGAGCAAAACCTGCGCGAGCTGGGCCACATCACCCTGCGTTTCGACGGCCAGCCGCAGGCCGAATATCCCGGCACGGTTCACGTGGCGGGCCCGGTTCCGCAGGCTGTCACCCCAGGCTGCACGTTAAAATTTGTTGCGTAATTAAGGAGAAACACATGAGTCAGGTTGCCGTTGTCATTGGTGGAGGACAAACCTTAGGCGAGTTCCTCTGCCGTGGGCTTGCCGCAGAGGGCTACCGCGTGGCGGTAGTGGACATTCAGAGTGAAAAAGCCGCCCGCGTGGCGGACACCATTAACACCGAGTTTGGCGAAGGGGTGGCGTACGGGTTTGGCGCCGACGCCACCAGCGAACAGAGCGTGATGGCGCTGGCCCGCGGCGTGGACGAGATTTTTGGGCGTACCGACCTGCTGGTCTACAGCGCGGGGATTGCGAAAGCGGCCTTTATCAGCGATTTCGAGCTGGGGGACTTTGACCGGTCGCTGCAGGTGAATCTGGTGGGCTATTTCCTCTGCGCCCGCGAGTTTTCCCGTCTGATGATCCGCGACGGCATTCAGGGGCGCATCATTCAGATCAACTCCAAATCGGGGAAAGTGGGCAGCAAGCATAACTCCGGCTACAGCGCGGCGAAGTTTGGCGGCGTGGGGCTGACGCAGTCTCTGGCGCTGGATCTGGCCGAGTACGGCATTACCGTGCACTCGCTGATGCTGGGCAACCTGCTGAAATCGCCGATGTTCCAGTCCCTGCTGCCGCAGTACGCCACCAAGCTCGGCATCAAGGCTGAGGAAGTGGAGCAGTACTACATCGATAAAGTGCCGCTGAAGCGCGGGTGCGATTATCAGGACGTGCTGAACATGCTGCTGTTTTACGCCAGCCCGAAAGCCTCGTACTGCACCGGGCAGTCGATTAACGTCACCGGCGGGCAGGTGATGTTCTGATCGAGCGGTTTGTTCCCCCTCACCCTAACCCTCTCCCCGGAGGGGAGAGGGGACGGTCAGGTGCAGCCTTTTCCCCCTCGCCCCTTTGGTGAGAGGGACGGGGTGAGGGGAAAAATAAGGAGCCAACATGGTAACAACACTCATCACCGTCGCCGCCCTCGCCTGGATTTGCCAGATGGCGTTTGGCGGCTGGCAGATCCACCAGTTTAACCGCGCGTTTGACGCGCTGTGTCAGAAAGGTCGCGTCGGGGTCGGGCGTTCCGGCGGACGCTTCAAACCGCGAGTCGTCGTCGCCGTTGCGCTGGATGAAAACAATCACGTCTGCGATTCCCTCATCATGCGCGGCATGACCGTCTTTGCCCGACCGGTGAAAATCCAGGCAATCAACGGCATTTCGCTGCAGGAATTACGGCCTGATGTGATCTTTCCCCATGATCCACTCTGTCAGAATGCACTATCATTAGCGCTTAATCTGAAACATGGATAATTTCGTTGTGAAAGCTATAGACTTGCGAAATTATCATTTCGCAACCTAAGGAACGAAGCGCCTATGAAACCTCGTCAGCGGCAGGCGGCCATTCTCGAGCATCTGCAAAAGCAGGGAAAATGCTCGGTAGAGGATCTGGCCCACTACTTTGACACCACCGGCACGACAATACGCAAGGATCTGGTATTGCTCGAAAACTCTGGCGCCGTCATTCGAACCTACGGCGGCGTGGTGCTCAACAAGGACGAAGCGGACCCGCCTATCGACCACAAAACGCTGATCAATACCCACCAGAAAGCGCTGATTGCCGAAGCCGCCGTCAAATTTATCCACGATGGCGATTCCATCATTCTGGATGCAGGCAGCACCGTACTGCAGATGATCCCGCTGCTCAGCCGCTTTAACAACATCACGGTGATGACCAACAGCCTGCACATCGTCAACGCACTGTCGGAGTTCGACAGCGAACAGACCATCCTGATGCCCGGCGGCACCTTCCGCAAAAAATCGGCGTCGTTTCACGGCCAGCTTGCGGAGAATGCCTTCGACCACTTCAGCTTTGATAAACTCTTTATGGGCACCGACGGCATCGACCTGAACGCAGGCGTTACAACGTTCAACGAGGTGTTCAGCGTCAGTAAAGCGATGTGCAACGCCGCGCGGGAAGTGATTTTGATGGCCGACTCGTCGAAGTTTGGCCGCAAAAGCCCCAACATTGTCTGTAGCCTTGAAAGCGTTGATAAGCTGATTACCGACGCGGGTATCGACCCGGCGTTCAGGAAAGCGCTGGAAGAGAAAGGAATCGACGTGATCGTAACCGGAGAGAGAGATGAGTGATTTTCTGTTAGAAACGGGCCGCCAGACGCTGATGCTGGAACTGCAGGAAGCCAGCCGCCTGCCCGAACGTCTGGGCGAGGATTTCGTCCGCGCGGCCAACACCATTATCCACTGCGAAGGCAAAGTGATCGTGGCGGGCATCGGTAAATCCGGCCATATCGGCAAAAAGATTGCCGCAACGCTCGCCAGCACCGGTACCCCGGCGTTCTTCGTGCATCCGGCAGAGGCGCTGCACGGCGATCTGGGGATGATTGAAAGCCGCGACGTGATGCTGTTTATCTCCTACTCCGGTTCGGCCAAAGAGCTGGATCTGATTATTCCGCGCCTGCAGGAAAAATCGGTCGCCCTGCTGGCGATGACCGGAAAATCCCGCTCGCCGCTGGCGCTGGCCGCCAAGGCGACGCTGGATATTTCCGTTGAGCGTGAAGCCTGTCCGATGCACCTCGCCCCGACCTCCAGCACCGTTAACACCCTCATGATGGGCGACGCGCTGGCAATGGCGGTGATGCAGGCGCGCGGCTTTAACGAAGAAGATTTCGCCCGTTCGCATCCGGCGGGCGCGCTCGGCGCACGCCTGCTCAACAAGGTTCACCACCTGATGCGCACCGACGATGCCATTCCGCAGGTCAAACTCGATACCAGCGTCATGGACGCGATGCTGGAGCTCAGCCGCACCGGTCTGGGGCTGGTAGCGGTGTGCGATGACAACGGGAGCGTCAAGGGCGTGTTCACCGACGGCGACCTGCGCCGCTGGCTGGTGGGCGGCGGCAGGCTGGAAACCAACGTGTCGGACGCCATGACCAAAGGCGGGTTGACGCTGAACGCCGAGAGCCGCGCCATTGAAGCCAAAGAGGTGCTGATGAAGCGCAAAATCACCGCCGCACCGGTGGTGGATGATGCCGGCAGGCTGTGCGGCGCCATCAACCTGCAGGATTTCTATCAGGCCGGCATTATCTAACCCTTCAGTCCCAGACGCTTCGCCAGCCTGTGCAGGTTGGCGACGTCCATCTCCAGCGCCCGCGCGCACGCCGCCCAGCTGCGGTTATTCTGCTCCAGCGCGCGGGTGATCCTCTGACGCTGAAACGCCTCCGTGGCTTCACGCAGATTTTCATTCGCTATCTCTGGCGCAGCCTGCGCAACAGCCGGTGCGCTTTCATCCTGCAGCGCAAAATGCCGCGCGTGGATCACCACCTCGTCACCCGAACGCGTCGCCCGCGCCAGCACCACCGCGCGGTGGATCGCATGCTCCAGCTCGCGCACGTTGCCCGGCCAGCCGTAGCTCAGCAGATGCGACCTCGCACCCTGGCTCAGCACCACGCGGGAAAGCCCCATCCTGAGACGGCACTGCTCGCAGAAAAAGCCCGCCAGCAGCACCACGTCGTCCCCGCGCTCGCGCAGCGGCGGCACGGTAAGCGGGAACACGCTCAGGCGATGGAACAGGTCGGCGCGGAACTGCCCTGCCAGCACCGCTTCACGCAGGTCATGGTTCGTTGCCGCCAGCACGCGAACGTCCACTCTGTGGCTGCGGTCATCCCCCACGCGCTGGATGTCGCCGTACTGCAAAACGCGCAGCAGCTTGGCCTGCAGCGACAGGGAGAGCTCGCCGATTTCATCCAGAAACAGCGTGCCGTTATCGGCCATTTCGAACTTGCCGCTGCGGTTGCTGATGGCCCCGGTAAACGCCCCTTTTACGTGACCAAACAGCTCGCTTTCCGCCACGCTTTCCGGCAGCGCGGCGCAGTTGAGGTACACCAGCGGGTTCACCGCGCGCGGCGACGCTTCGTGAATGGACTTCGCCACCAGCTCCTTGCCGGTGCCGGTTTCCCCGAAGATCAGCACGTTCAAATCTGAGGCGGCGACAATCTCAATCTCTTTTTTGAGCTGCGCCATGCCCGGAGAAAGGCCGATCATCTCCGTGTGCGTCACCTGCTCAAACGCCGCCGGGCTGCCGGGAAGAATGTTCTGGCTCTCCAGCTGTTCAATCAGCAGGGCATTGTTCAGCGCCCCGGCGGCCAGGGCGGCAATCAGGCGCAGCTCTTCGTCGCTAAAGGTGTCGAACTGGTCCGGCGACAGGCCGTCGAGGGTCAGCGCGCCGATCAGGTTTTGTCCGGCAAACAGCGGCAGGCCGATACAGGCGTGCACCTTCAGGCTCTCCTGTCCGGGAATAAGCCCGTCGTACGGGTCGGGCAAGTCGCTGTCCGCCGGGAAGCGCACCACGTCACCCGCACGGGCGATAGTCTCCAGACGCGGATGGCCCTCAAGGGTAAAACGCCGTCCAAGCACGTCCTTCGCCAGCCCGTCGATAGCCAGCGGAATAAACTGCCGCCCCTCGTAGCGCAGCAGCGCCGAGGCGTCGCACGCCAGCACGTGGCGCAGCGTGGAGATCAGCCGCTGAAAGCGGTCCTGATGGCCGATACCGGTCTGCAGCTCAATGGCGATCTTCGCCAGCACGTCTACGGAAAAGCTCATAGTGACCTCGCTGTCATTTTGACAATGCATGTTGTCATATTGACACTGCTTTTGATAGTCATAATGACTACCCACTACGGATCATAAAAATATTAATTAAGTAAAATCAATAAATTAAAAACTGGCACGCAACTTGATATAGGCAAACCATCTTATTTGAAAATGCTGTATTACGTAGAGGTTGCTATGTCTATTCTGGTTAAAAATAACATTCATTGGGTGGGTCAACGTGACTGGGAAGTGCGCGATTTCCACGGGACGGAATACAAAACGCTGCGCGGCAGCAGCTACAACAGCTATCTCATCCGCGAAGGAAAAAACGTGCTGATCGATACCGTCGATCACAAGTTCAGCCGCGAGTTCGTGCAGAACCTGCGCAGTGAAATCGACCTGGACGACATCGACTACATCATCATCAACCACGCGGAAGAGGACCACGCCGGCGCGCTGACCGAGCTGATGTCCTACATTCCGAACACGCCGATCTACTGCACCACTAACGCCATCGACTCAATCAACGGCCACCACCACCATCCGGAGTGGAACTTCCACACCGTGAAAACCGGCGACGCGCTGGATATCGGCAACGGCAAGCAGCTGATCTTCGTAGAAACCCCGATGCTGCACTGGCCGGACAGCATGATGACCTACATGACTGGCGACGCGGTGCTGTTCAGCAACGACGCCTTCGGCCAGCACTACTGCGACGAGCGCCTGTTCAACGACGAAGTGGACCAGACCGAACTGTTCGAGCAGTGCCAGCGCTACTACGCCAACATCCTGACCCCGTTCAGCCGCCTGGTGACGCCGAAAATCACCGAAATCCTCGGCTTTAACCTGCCGGTGGAGATGATTGCTACCTCCCACGGCGTGGTGTGGCGTGAGAACCCAACCCAGATTGTGGAGCTGTACCTGAAGTGGGCGGCGGACTATCAGGAAGACCGCATCACTATTTTCTACGACACCATGTCCAACAACACCCGCATGATGGCGGACGCGATTGCCCAGGGCATCAACGAAGTGGACCCCAACGTGGCGGTGAAAATCTTCAACGTGGCGCGCAGCGATAAGAATGAGGTTTTGACCAACGTGTTCCGCTCTAAGGGCGTGCTGGTGGGCACCTCCACCATGAACAACGTGATGATGCCGAAAATTGCCGGTCTGGTGGAAGAGATGACCGGCCTGCGTTTTCGCAACAAGCGCGCCAGCGCCTTTGGCTCCCACGGCTGGAGCGGCGGCGCGGTAGACCGTCTCTCCACCCGTTTACAGGATGCGGGCTTTGAAATGTCCCTCAGCCTGAAGGCGAAATGGCGCCCGGATATCGACGCCCTGGAGGTCTGCCGCCAGCACGGCCGCGACATTGCCCGCCAGTGGGCGCTCGCACCGCTTCCGCAAGCTGCCGAACCGACCGCACAGCAGGAAACCTGCGCCTGCGCCGCCGCGGCAGCCGCCGATCCCGGACCGCGCATGCAGTGCAGCGTCTGCCAGTGGATTTACGATCCTGAACTGGGCGAGCCGCTGCAGGACGTTGCGCCGGGCACGCCGTGGAGTGACGTGCCGGAAAACTTCCTCTGCCCGGAATGTTCACTCGGTAAAGACGTCTTTGACGAACTGGGTACGGAGGCAAAATGAACAACGGTATCGTCATCATCGGCTCGGGCTTTGCCGCCCGCCAGCTGGTGAAAAATATCCGCAAGCAGGACGCCAGCGTGCCGCTGACGGTGATCGCCGCCGACAGCATGGACGAGTATAACAAGCCCGATCTGAGCCACGTCATTAGCCAGAATCAGCGCGCCGAGGACCTCACCCGCCAGACGGCGGGTGAGTTCGCGGAACAGTTTAACCTGCGTCTGTTTCCCTACACCTGGGTCACCGACATCGACGCCGCCGCCCACGTGGTAAAAGCAAAAGAGAAAACCTGGCAGTACGACAGGCTGGTGCTGGCCACGGGTGCCTCTGCGTTTGTGCCGCCGATTGAGGGCCGCGAGCTGACGATCACCCTCAACAGCCAGCAGGAGTACCAGGCCAGCGAAACGGCGCTTCGCGACGCGCAGCGGGTAATGATTGTTGGTGGCGGGCTGATAGGCACCGAGCTGGCGATGGATTTCTGCCGGGCGGGTAAATCCGTGACTCTGGTCGACCATGCGGCGAGCATTCTGTCGTCACTGATGCCGGCAGAAGTAAGCAGTCGCTTACAGCATCGCCTGACCGACATGGGGGTGCATCTGCTGTTGAAATCGCAGCTGCAAAGTCTGAGCAAAACCGAAAGCGGCATTCGTGCCACGCTCGACCGCAGCCGCAGCGTTGAGGTGGATGTGGTAATCGCTGCAACGGGCCTGCGCCCGGAAACCGCGCTGGCGCATCGCGCAGGCGCCGAAATACAGCGTGGCGTGAAGGTAAATAGCTACCTGCAAACCACGCAACCTGATATTTACGCGTTAGGTGACTGCGCTGAAATTAACGGTCAGGTACTGCCTTTTTTACAGCCAATTCAATTAAGCGCGATGTATCTGGCGAAAAACCTGCTCGGCGGCAGCGCGCCGCTGAAATTACCCGCCATGCTGATTAAAGTCAAAACGCCGGAATTACCGCTGCATCTTGCCGGTGAAACGCAGCGTCAGGATCTGAACTGGCAAATTACCCTCGAACCGCAGGGAATGGTCGCGCGCGGCGCGGATAACGAGGGTCAGATTCGCGCTTTTGTGGTTAGTGAAGACCGGATGAAGGAGGCTTTCGCACTGCTGAAACTGTTACCTGCTTAACCCTCGCTTTGCCGGGCGGCGCTTCGTTTACCCGGCCAACAGCTAGTCTACGCTGTCTTAATCTTTGGATTTTATTATTCACCGCCCCGATATTCCGGGGCTTTTTTTTACGTATTCTATTCATCAAACAAATGCAAAGTAGATATATCATCGCTATCAATCCCTTATTTATTATTTTCGTAAATACTTTAATCTGAAACAGATTAAAAACATCATCCAGCTTTATTATTGTCAGCCGACTCAGTCTGAAAAGACATCATCAGCAGGAGGCGAATCATGGCGAATTTTTATAAATAACTCAATTATCTTTCTCGTTATTTCACACAAGCGAAGAATGCGGAATATATTTATTCCGCAAAAGTTCTACATTTTCAGCATCTTTTTTATCGGTATGCCGCTATGCGCCAGCCATTGAGGAAGTCGCGGAGGTTGCGCCGTGCAGGAGCCGGTTCAGGAACGTACCACCAGCGCGTCGTAGCCACGCCAGCGGTAGTTGACCATGGAGATCAGCCAGCAGGCGACAAACAGCCCAACCACCACAAACCCGGCGTTGCCCAGATTGTCGTTTACCGTGCCAATCAGATCCCACACGCCGCCGCTGAGGGCAAATTTGTCCATCAGCAGACCCAGCGCTTCCAGCCCGCCGATAAACAGCGCCACCACCACGGAGGTGCCGGTAATGGTCATGTTGTAGTAGAGCTTGCGCTGCGGCTTGTTGAACGCCCAACCGTAGGCACCGACCATCAACAGGTTATCGAGAGTATCCACCAGCGCCATGCCGCTGGCGAAGAGCGCCGGGAAGACCATGATTGACCACACCGACATCCCGCTTGACGCGCTGGCGGCAGAGATCCCCAGCACGCCAATCTCGGTGGCCGTGTCAAAGCCGAGGCCAAACAGGAAACCGACCAGGTACATCTGCCAGCTTTTATTCACCAGGCGGAAGGTTTTGCCAAACAGCCAGTTCATGACGCCACCCTGGGCAGGGAGCGTGATGTCGCCCTGCACTGGCCTGCCCTGTTTCAGCGCCTGAAAACTGCGCCAGACGCCGCGCAGGATCACCATGTTCACCAGCGCCATCGCCAGCAGGAAGGTGGCGGAAACGGCGGTGCCAATCAGGCTGCCGGTTTCGTGGAACCATTCCATGTTTTTCTGAAACGCCGTCGCGGTCGCGGCGATAGCAATGGAGGCCAGCACCACGATGGTGGAGTGCCCCAGCGAGAACCACGCCCCCACGCCGGAAGGACGTTTGCCCTGCTGCATCATCTTACGCGTCACGGTATCAATCGCCGCGATGTGGTCAGCGTCCACCGCGTGACGCAGCCCGTAGCACCACGCCAGCAGGCTGGCGGCCATCAGCGCCGTGCTGCCGCTAAAAGCGTGCCATGCCCATCCCCAGGCCAGCAGGTTTGCCATTACCAGAGCCAGCAGCAGAAGCGCGGCGCGAGGTTCATTGCGTAAGAGTCGTAACATTTTAAGTCCTTTGTGAACATGACCGGGCAGCGGCGATCGCCGCCTGCCCGAAGGAGATCGCTCCGTCACCTGCGGGCAGGCGCGAAGGAAAAAGAAGCGTAAAGTCAGATAGATAATGACGCAGCCGCGCGCGCAGCAGACGGTTGTGTAGCACGCCGCCGCTGAGACAGATTGTCGACAGCGACAGGCGTCGGGCATGGCGCGCGGCGAGTTGCGCCAGCCCTTTTGCCAGCGCGTCGTGAAACGCCCACGCGCGCTGGCAGGATTCCGCCTGCCAGCTCAGCCACTGCTGCCAGAACTGCGCGAGGTTATCCACGTCCAGCGTCACCGGATGGTCGACGCCCGCGCACTGCGAGGCCAGCGCTTCCAGCCGGCAGGCCGCTTCACCTTCCCAGGATTGGGTTTCGATGCCCAGCGCGCAGGCGACCGCATCAAACAGGCGACCACAGGACGAGGCCTGCGGCGCGTTGATGCCGCGCCGGATCGCCGTTGCCAGCAGCGGCCAGTTTTCACGCTGAACCGCGCGCGTTTCCGGATACTGCTGCCAGTCAGGGACAAACGCCAGGCAGTGGGCGAGTAAATTACGCCACGGCTGCCGCGCCGCCAGATCGCCCCCCGGCAGCGCAACGGCAGGCAGCCCGTCCAGACGCTCGCACGCGAGATAGTTCACCCGCAGGCACTCCCCGCCCCACAGCGCGCCGTCCTCGCCCATGCCGATCCCGTCCAGCGTCAGGGCAATCACGTCTCCGCCGTCGAGCGGCCAGCCGTTCTCCGCCAGGCACGCCGCCGCATGGGCGTGATGGTGCAGTACGGTTTCGACCGGCAGCCCCTGCGCCTGCGCCCACCGTTGTGTGTGATAACCCGGATGGGCGTCACACACCACGCGCTTCGGCTGAAAGGCGTAAATTTTCTGCATCAGCGATAGCGCGCCGCGCCACTGCGCTTCGACACCCTCGTCACCGAGATTGCCAAAATGCTGGCTCAGCACCGCCTGGCTGCCACGCACCAGGCAGAAGGTGTTTTTCATCTCCGCGCCGGTGCATAGCATGGCGGGGATATTCTCAAAACCCGCAGGCAGCGCGACGGCATCGGGCACAAAACCGCGCGCGCGGCGAAGCATCGCGCCGTCGCGATCCACCACCGAATCGTCCATCCGCTGCAGGATATCGCGGTTGTGCAGCAGGAAGCCGTCCGCGACGTCGCCGAGCTCATCCAGCGCCTGCTGGTTGGTCATGGCAGGCGGTCTGCCGCTGAGGTTGCCGGAAGTCATCACCAGCGGGCGCTGGCAGTCCATCATCAGCAGGTGTTGCAGCGGATTAGCGGGAAGCATGATGCCAATACAATCGAGCCCGGGTGCAATCCCTTCGGGAAATCCGGGAAGCGAGGCTTTTGGGGTCAGCACAATCGGCGCTGCGGAGGAGCGTAACAGCGTCTGGATCGCCTCCGGCACGCCGTCCGCATTCGGGATCATTACCGCCAGCGGCTTAGACGGTCGCTGTTTGCGTGCCCGAAGCGTCGCGACCGCCTGCGGATTACGCGCGTCGCAGACGAGATGAAAACCGCCCAGCCCTTTGACCGCGACTATGCCGCCGCTTTTCAGCATCGCCACCGCCGCGCTCAGCGCAGCCTCACGGGAAGCGGTGATGTCGCCCGCACGCCATCCCAGCGCTGGCCCGCAGTCCGGGCAGGCTACCGGCTGGGCGTGAAAACGTCGATCGGCGGGATTGCGGTATTCCGTCTCACAAGGCAGGCAGAGGGGAAATGCGGCCATTGACGTGGCCGGACGGTCATAGGGCATCGCGCTGATAATGGTAAACCGCGGCCCGCAGTGCGTGCAGTTGATGAACGGATAGCGATAGCGGCGCTCGCCGGGGTCGCGCATTTCAGCCAGACACGCCAGACAGGTCGCGGCATCGGGAACAATCTGCGTGTCCATCGCCCCGCCCGCGCTGTGGCGGATGGTAAAGTCCTCCGGCACCTGCGCCCACGTAAACGGCTGCGTTTCAACGTGGTCAATGCGTGCCAGCGGTGGGCAGTCCTGATGCAGCCTCGCGGTAAAGGCCCCCCCATTACCCGCGAGGCGCACCAGCACGCCCTCTCCATCATTGCAGACGTCACCGGTCAACTGAAGCGCCTGCGCCAGCTGCCAGACGAAGGGACGAAACCCCACGCCCTGCACCTTGCCGCGCACGCGCAGCTGTACGCCGTTGCTGCTCATAGGGTTCAGAACAGCAGCGATGACGACGTGTCGAATGCCGCGCGACGGCGCTTTTCGGCGCTCATCTGCTCAAGCTTGTCGCGATCCACGCAGACCAGCGCGTGCGTCGGGCAGGCTTCCATGCAGGCCGGACCGGCGTCGCGGTGATAGCAAAGATCGCATTTGTTGGCTTCGGCTTTCTCCGCACGTACGCTCAGCCCCATGCCGCTGTTGCGTACCACCGGACGAACAACCACCTCCATCGCGCCGTACGGGCAGGCGACCACGCAGGTTTTGCAGCCAATGCAGCGCTCCTGCATGACGTGCACAAAGCCTTTCTCGCGTTTAATTGCCCCGTTCGGACAGACGTTCGCGCACGGTGCGTCTTCGCACTGGCGACAGATGGCGGCGGTGGAAATATTCACGCCTTTGATGACGTGGATGCGCGGCAGGAAGGTGTCAGGGGTGAGCGACGCGCAGTCCTGCTCCGCCTGATGGGAAACCACGCACGCCACTTCACAGGTACGGCAACCAATACACTTACTGGCATCGGCCATAATAAAACGGTTCATCTGCTTCTCCAGCATTACAGTTATGCGCGGAGATATTCATAAACCGTGCCAATAGTTAACCTGTTGATTTTAGATGAATTTAAAAATCACGATGGTGCTGTCATCGTCACTTATGACGATGACAGCTGTCGACATCAGCGGTGCGGGCCGTCAATAACGGAGTCGCGCAGGACAAGCTCGCCGGAGAAGGTTTGCTGATACTTAAACTCACCGCCGTCGAGCATGAAGATCAGGCGGCTGATGGTCTCTTTGATCATCTCCGTCACCGGAATACGCACGCTGGAGAGCGACGGCACGATGTAGGGCGCGATGGCCACGTCGTCGAAACCGATCACCGACACCGCGTCCGGTGCGGCCACGCCGCTGTCGTGGAGCTGCTTCATGGCGCCGATCGCCATGTCGTCATTACTCGCCACCAGCGCCGTAAACCGTTCACCGCGCGCAAGCAGTTCGGCAACCGCCGCCGCGCCGCTGGCGGGGTTCCACTTTCCCTGCGCAATCAGCCCCTCGCGCAGCGGAATACCGTGCTGCGCCAGCGCGTCCTTGTAGCCGGAGAGACGCTCAACCCCGGTGGGGGAATCCAGCGAGCCGGTGATAAACGCGATCTCCCGGTGCCCTTTCGCAATCAGCTGCGACACCGCCTCCTGACTGGAGGCTTTATGATCTGACCAGACGCAGTGGCTGCTGTTTTTCCGCAGGCGGCGGTTGAGCACCATAATCGGCTGCTCGCACTTCTCGACGATCTCATCCATCTCTTCCACGCTCAGGAAGCGCGGATAGATAATCACCGCGTCGCAGCGCATATCGAGCAGGTACTGGATCGCCTCGCGCTCTTCATCCGCGCTGTGCTTGCCGTCCGCGAGGATCAGCTGCCGCCCCTTTTCTTCCGTCATGCGCGCGGCGTGAAACAGCAGTTCGCTAAAGTAGACGCCGTGATAGAGGGTGTTCGTCACCACCAGCCCCAGCGTCTGGGTACGTTTGGTTGCCAGGTTTCGCGCCAGCAAATTCGGGCGATAGCCGCTCTCTTCAATGGCCTGAAACACCCGGTCTTTGGTCTCCTGGCTGACGTAGCCATTTCCCGACAGCACCCGGGACACCGTGGCTTTCGAAACGCCTGCCCGCTTCGCCACTTCAAGCATCGTGGTCATAGTGTTATTCCGTCTGAATCTGATGGAGCGCAGTGTACTGCACTGCAAAAAAATTGTCGCAGCGGTGAAATCACGCTTTCGACACCTCATTGCGATCTTCATCACGAAACGAAAAAATGGTCAAAAAGCGATCTTGTTTCATTCACAGAAACTCATGATGATTATGTGTAACCGGTTTCCTACATGTCTCACAACAATAACAGGATCACATCCGATGGCCAAAAATTACGCTGCGCTGGCGAACGACGTTATCAGCGCGCTGGGCGGCAAAGAGAACATCGTCGCCGTCACCCACTGCATGACGCGTCTGCGTTTCGTACTGAAAGACGAAAGCCTGACCGACGCAGCGCGCCTGAAAAGCATCAGCGGCGTGCTCGGCGTGGTACGCAACGACAACCAGTGCCAGGTCATTATTGGCAACACGGTTTCACAGGCGTACCGCGAAGTGGTGAGCCTGCTGCCCACGGACCTGCAGCTCGCAGTGCCGGAAGGTCCGCAGAAGATGACCTTACGCCGCATTGGCGCCGGGATCCTCGACGCGCTGATCGGCACCATGTCCCCGCTGATCCCGGCGATCATTGGCGGCTCGATGGTCAAGCTGCTGGCGATGATCCTCGAGATGACCGGCGTGCTGCCAAAAGGCGCGCCGACGCTCACTATTCTGACCGTCATCGGCGACGGCGCCTTCTTCTTCCTGCCGCTGATGGTGGCGGCCTCGGCGGCGGTGAAGTTCAAAACCAACATGTCGCTGGCCATCGCCATCGCGGGCGTGCTGGTGCACCCGAGCTTTATCGAGCTGATGGCGAAAGCCGCGCAGGGCGAGCACGTTGAGTTCGCCTTTATTCCGGTGACGGCGGTGAAATACACCTACACCGTCATCCCGGCGCTGGTGATGACCTGGTGCCTGTCGTATATCGAACGCTGGGTGGATCGCATTACCCCGGCGGTGACGAAAAACTTCCTCAAGCCGATGCTGATCGTGCTGATTGCCGCCCCGCTCGCCATCGTGCTGATTGGCCCGCTGGGGATCTGGATCGGTAGCGCCATCTCCGCGCTGGTCTACACCATTCACGGCTACCTGGGCTGGCTCTCCGTCGCCATCATGGGCGCGCTCTGGCCGCTGCTGGTGATGACCGGGATGCACCGCGTGTTTACGCCGACCATCATTCAGACCATTGCCGAAACGGGCAAGGAAGGGATGGTGGTGCCGTCGGAAATCGGCGCCAACCTGTCGCTCGGCGGCTCGTCGCTGGCGGTGGCGTGGAAAACCAAAAACCCGGAGCTGCGCCAGACGGCGCTGGCGGCGGCAGCCTCCGCCATTATGGCGGGGATCTCTGAACCGGCCCTGTACGGCGTGGCGGTGCGTCTGAAACGTCCGCTGATTGCGAGCCTGATCAGCGGTTTTATCTGCGGGGCGGTCGCCGGCATGGCCGGTCTTGCCAGTCACTCGATGGCGGCACCGGGGCTGTTCACCAGCGTGCAGTTCTTTGACCCGGCCAACCCGATGACCATCGTCTGGGTGTTCGGCGTGATGGGGCTGGCAGTGGTGCTGTCGTTTGTTCTGACCCTGCTTTTAGGGTTTGAGGATATCCCGGTCGAAGACGAGGCTGAAAAAGCGCGCGCCCTGCAGACCGCACCGGTACAGAACAACGCAGCAAAAGCATAAATTGAAAGCGAGGTAAGAATGTCTGTTTTTCCACAAGGATTTTTATGGGGCGGCGCGCTTGCCGCCAACCAGAGTGAAGGTGCTTACCGTGAAGGCGGCAAAGGACTGACGACGGTCGATATGATCCCCCACGGCGCGAATCGCCTGGCGGTGAAGCTCGGTAAGGAAAAGCGTTTTTCGCTGCGTGACGACGAGTTCTACCCGAGCCACGAAGCGATTGATTTTTACCATCGCTATAAAGAAGACATCGCCCTGATGGCGGAGATGGGCTTTACGGTGTTCCGCACCTCCATTGCCTGGAGCCGCCTCTACCCGAACGGCGACGAACCGCTGCCGAACAAAGAGGGCATTGCCTTCTATCGCGCGGTGTTCGAGGAGTGCAAAAAGTACAACATCGAGCCGCTGGTGACGCTCTGCCACTTTGACGTGCCTATGCACCTGGTGACGGAATACGGCTCCTGGCGCAACCGTAAGATGGTCGATTTCTTTGCCCGCTACGCCCGCACCTGCTTTGAAGAGTTTAACGGGCTGGTGAAATACTGGCTGACCTTCAACGAAATCAACATCATGCTGCACAGCCCGTTCTCCGGCGCGGGGCTGGTGTTTGAGGAAGGCGAAAACGAAGACCAGGTGAAATACCAGGCCGCGCACCACGAGCTGGTGGCAAGCGCGCTGGCGACCAAAATCGCCCACGAGGTGAACCCGGAAAACCAGGTGGGCTGCATGCTGGCGGGCGGAAATTTCTATCCGTACTCCTGCAAGCCGGAAGACGTGTGGATGGCGCTGGAGAAAGACCGCGAGAACCTGTTCTTTATCGACGTGCAGGCGCGCGGCAGCTACCCGGCCTACTCCGCACGCGTGTTCCGCGAGAAAGGCGTGATGATAGTGAAAGATCCGGGCGACGACGAGCTGTTAAAAAACACCGTCGACTTTGTCTCGTTCAGCTATTACGCCTCGCGCTGCGCGTCGGCGGATATGAACGCGGGCAACACCAGCGCGGCGAACATCGTGAAGTCCCTGCGTAACCCGCATATTCAGGTGAGCGAATGGGGCTGGGGCATCGACCCGCTCGGCCTGCGCATCACCATGAACATGATGTACGACCGCTACCAGAAGCCGCTGTTCCTGGTGGAAAACGGCCTCGGGGCGAAAGACGTTATTGATGAAAACGGCGAGATCAACGACGACTACCGCATCAGCTACCTGCGCGAGCACATCCGCGCGATGGGCGACGCGATTGAGGACGGCGTGCCGCTGATGGGCTACACCACCTGGGGCTGCATCGACCTGGTGGCCGCCTCAACGGGCGAGATGAGCAAGCGCTACGGGTTTGTGTACGTTGACCGCGACGACGCCGGAAACGGCACGCTGGATCGCAAGCGCAAGAAATCGTTCTGGTGGTATAAGAAGGTGATTGCGAGTAACGGGGCGGATCTCGAGTAACCTCTCCTTGCCCCTCACCCTAACCCTCTCCCCAGAGGGGAGAGGGAACCGTTTGGTGCGGTTTTCACCCTCTTTACTCCGGGAATAAAGGACTGCTCGGCGCGGTTTTCACCCTCTTTACTCCGGTAATAAAGGACTGCTCGGCGCGGTTTTCACCCTCTCTCCTCTGGGGAGAGGGCCGGGGTGAGGGGTTCAAACCCTCCATCCCCAACCCACTCCGCAAGCCGTGAATACACCACTTCCACCGCCTCCTTCACCGGCGGCGTCATCGGGTAATAAAACCCAACGATATCCGGCTGAATCCCCAAAAACAGCACCTCGCCCACGTCGTCTTTAATCTGATCGACCAGGTAGTTCAGCGGCATATTGTGGGTGGTCATCATAAACATCTCGGCGATGTCGTCCGGGTCAATCAGGCGGATCTCGCCGGGGTTGAGCCCCATATCGGTGGCATCGACGATTAACAGCCTCTCCGGACGCAGCTCGCGGACGGCGACCACGTCGTTTTCCGGCGCGCTGCCGCCGTCAATCACCACCCAATTGCCCTGCGGATTCGCGGCGCACATCTCTGCCAGCAGCGGGCCCGCGCCGTCGTCGCCCATCATGCTGTTGCCGACACACAGTAAAACGTCAGTCACGTAATCTCCTCACCATCAGGTAGATGGCGCTCTCCTGGTGAATATCGTGCAGCATGCCGAGCAGCGTTTTGCTCCACGACTGCTGCTCGGGGGTTTGCCTGGCGAGCGCCGCGTCAAAGGCGTTGGCGAGCATCGCAATGTGGTTGGCGTCGATGACGATCTCGCCGTACTTCGGCACGCCCTCCATCTTGCGCCGCGCCGTGCTGCCCTCCTCCAGCGTGGCGATCCATGCCAGGTACTCGGGCCACGGGCAGCTCAGCGCCGCCTCCAGGCAGTCAATCACCCCGAGGTGATGCCCAATCGCCAGGCTGTAATAGACCACCTGCTGCGCCGCGTCGGGCGTGGCATCGTTCTCATCAATAAACTTACGGCTCAGCTGGCTGAACACCACCGTTTCACTCATCGGATACGCGCCTCATCCACGATGCTGTTCAGGTTCGCCACGATCTCATTGAGACGCGGATCGTTTTCCGCCTCCAGCCAGCGCGCCACCTGATGGTCGCCCTGGCTCAGCAGGCGCAGATAATCATCGGCAATCTGGCGCCCGTAGCGATAGCCCGCCAGCCTGCGCGCCGTGCGGTCAATCTTCACCCGCAGCGGCTGAACCATGTCCGGGTGCAGGATGGCCGCCGGCCGGTTGTCCAGCTCGCCCGGCTCGCGCGCGTGGATTTTCTGCTCCAGCAGGCCGAGCGCCATGGCAAAGCCGTACAGCGTCGCGGCGGGCGTTGGCGGGCAGCCCGGAATGTAGACGTCCACCGGCACGATTTTGTCGGTCCCGCCCCAGACGCAGTAGAGGTCGTGGAAGATGCCGCCGCTGTTGCCGCAGGCCCCGTACGAGATGCAGATTTTCGGGTCCGGCGCGGACTGCCAGGCGCGCAGCGCCGGCGAGCGCATGGCGCGGGTGACGGCTCCGGTAAACAGCAGGATGTCCGCATGACGCGGGGACGGCACCACTTTGATGCCGAAGCGCTCGGCGTCAAACAGCGGCGACAGCGTAGCGAAGATCTCAATCTCGCAGCCGTTGCAGCCGCCGCAGTCCACGCGGTAGACGTAGGCCGAGCGTTTGATTTTTTTCAGCAGCGACGCCTTCATGCTGGCGATGGACTCCTCCACCGTCATCGGCACCGGAATGCCGTTAGCGTCGCGCGGGCCGAGTAAATTTTCCATCAGCTGGCCTCTCTCATATGGCGGGTGATATCAATGCGGTCGGACGGCAGCAGGCACTTCTGACGCTTGCACTCCGGGCAGGTTTCAAAGCTTTCGCGGTGGTGCTCCGCGCGGGCGTCACCGTTGTGCTGCAGCAGCGCGATGGCGTAGTCGATCTCTTTTTGCACGGCGAACGGGCGCTGGCAGACGCGGCAGCTGCACAGGTCAAAGCGCGACTGCTGGAGGAAGTCCTCCTTCTTCCACACCGCCAGCTCGTACTCCTGCGACAGGCGAATGGCGACCGTCGGGCAGACCTCCTCGCAGCGGCCGCAGAAGATGCAGCGCCCGAGGTTAAACTGCCAGGCCAGCTCGCCGGTTTTGAGATCCGTTTCTACCGTTAAGGCGTTCGACGGGCAGGCGTTGACGCAGGCCGCGCAGCCGATGCACTGCTGCGGGTTGTGCTCCGGCTTGCCGCGAAAATTTTTATCCACCGGCATCGGCTCCAGCGGATAGCGGCTGGTCTGCGTGCCGGTTTTGATTACTTTTTTGATAAAGGTAAACATGGCGAGTCCTTATTTCAGCGGCGAGTTTTTACGCTCGATGCTGTAGCGCTCAAGCTCTTTGTACGGCACCACCTGGCTTTTCTTCTTGCGCACGTCGACCACGGTCATGCGGTCGGTGCAGGAGTAGCACGGGTCGAGGCTGCCGATGATCAGCGGCGCATCGGAAACCGTGTTGCCGCGCAGCATATAGCGCAGGGTTGGCCAGTTGGCGTAGGTGGCCGCGCGGCAGCGCCAGCGGTAGAGCTTCTGGTTGTCGCCGGTCATGCTCCAGTGGATATCGTCCCCGCGCGGCGCTTCGGCAAAGCCGAGGGCATAGCGGTTCGGAATGTAGGTGAAGCCTTCCACCATCAGCGGGCCGCCCGGCAGGTTATCGAGGCCGTAGTCGATCATGTTCAGGGCCGTGAACACCTCGTTAATACGCACCTTGAGGCGCGAGATGACGTCGCAGCCCTGCTCGCTGTGCACGGTCATCGGCAGCAGGCCGTAGCCGACGAACGGGTGATCGGCACGCGTGTCGCGGGCGTGGCCGCTGGCGCGCACCATCGGGCCGACGTTGCTGAAGTCGCGGGCAATTTCCGGGTCAAGGCGGCCGATGCCGACGGTGCGCTGCTCGATGTTTGGCGTGCTGAGCAGCATGTCCACCAGCTCCTGCACGTCGCGGCGCATCTGCTGCGCCAGCTGGCGGGTCTGGATCATGTCGTCCTTCAGCAGGTCGCGGCGGATCCCGCCGATCAGGTTCAGGCCATAGGTTTTACGCGCCCCGGTGAGGATCTCCGCCATCTTCATTGACGCTTCACGCACGCGGAAGAACTGCATAAACCCGGAGTCAAAGCCGACGAAGTGGCAGGCCAGGCCGAGGTTCAGCAGGTGCGAGTGCAGACGCTCCACCTCCAGCAGAATGGCGCGGATCATCTGCGCGCGCTCCGGCACCACGATCCCCATGCCGTTCTCCACCGAGGTGGTGTAGGCGGTGCTGTGGGCGAAGCCGCAGATACCGCACACGCGGTCAGAGAGGAACGTTACTTCGTTGTAGCCCATGCGGGTTTCCGCCAGCTTTTCCATGCCGCGGTGGACATAGAACAGGCGGTAGTCGGCGTCGATGATGTTTTCGCCGTCGACAAACAGGCGGAAGTGGCCCGGTTCGTCGGAGGTGACGTGCAGCGGGCCGATCGGCACCACGTTGTTTTTCTTGCTGCCCAGCTCGTTGATAAACTCGTAGGTTTCGCTGTCGGTGGTCGGCGCCGGGCGCTGGCGGTAGTCCATGCTGTCTTTGCGCAGCGGATAGAGTTCGTCCGGCCAGTCGTCCGGCAGCACCAGGCGGCGCTCGTCCGGCAGGCCGACCGGCACCAGGCCGTACATGTCGCGCACTTCGCGCTCGCCCCAGACGGCGGCGGGCACGCGCGGCGTGACGGACGGGTATTCCGGCTTAGCCGGGTCGACTTCCACGCGCACGGTGAGCCAGCACTTCTCGCCCTGCTCCATCGACATCACGTAATACACCGCATAGTTGCCGCACAGCTGGCGCTCGTCGTTGCCGAACAGCACCGACAGCCAGCCGCCCTGCTGGTAGTACAGAAATTCCACCACTTCCGGCAGATAGTTCACCTTAATGGTGACGGTTACCTGGTCTTTGGTTTGCCAGGACTCCTCCAGCACCACGCCGGGGAAAGCCTGATGCAACGCGGCGAGATACTGCTGACCTTTCTTTTCTTCAGACATAAATACTCTCTTTAATCACGCCACCAGCAAGGAGACGAACGCTAAAAATGCAAAACCAAAACCGGCCCAGGTGATGCGCGACGTTTCCACAAAACGCAGGCGCGCCATGCTGTTTTCAAACAGGGCAATCACCAGCCCGCCGACCAGCAGCTTGAGGGCGGCAACCACGACGGCCAGCACCAGACCGCCTGCGGAGAAGTGCGTCATCTGCCCCCACGGGAAGAAGACGCCGACAAACATCTGCAGCACCACCAGCTGTTTGAGGCTGATGCCCCACTTCAGCACCGCGAAGCCGTAGCCGCTGTATTCGGTAAGCGGCCCTTCCTGCAGCTCCTGCTCGGCTTCCGCCAGGTCGAACGGCAGTTTGCCCATCTCAATAAACGTGGCGAACGCGCAGGCGCACAGCGCCAGCACCAGCGGGATCGAGCGCGCCACCGGCCAGTGGTAAACGGTGTGGGTGATAAAGCTGATGTGGGTGGAGCCCGCCACCTGCGCGGCGACCCACAGCCCCAGCAGCAGGATAGGCTCCACCAGCACGCCGAGCATTGCCTCGCGGCTGGCACCGATGCCGGTAAACGGGCTCCCGGTGTCCAGGCCCGCAATCGCAAAGAAGAAGCGGGCGATGGCAAAGAGGTAGATAAGCGTGATCAGATCGCCAAGCACGGGCAGCGGCGACGCCACCGTCACCACCGGCAGCGCGGTGGCGATGGTCAGCATGACGCCCACCATCACAAACGGCGTCAGGCGGAAAACCCAGCCTGCGGCATCCGGCGCGACGCTCTGACGGGAGAGCAGTTTAAAGAGATCGCGGTACTCCTGGAGCACACCGGGCCCGCGACGGTTGTGCATCCGGGCGCGCGCCACGCGCGTGATGCCCGACAGCAGCGGCGCAGCGGCGAACAGCACCAGCGCCTGAAGAATTGCCAGTAACAGACTCATGTCAGGCTCCTCGTGAAATCACAATGACCACCAGCACCGCCAGCTCGATGACCGCCAGACGGCGGAACAATACGGGCGCGGCGGCGCTCTGCCAGCCGGGTACCCAGCCTACCGGGTTCAGCCAGTGGCGCAGCTTCAGCACGGCGGCGAAGTTCTCCTTCACCGGCATGGCGAAACCGTGGGCGGTGATGACCATCGACTGTTCGTGTTCGTAGCCGCAGGCCCACGCCGCACCGCGCGAGCGGGAGGCGAGCCGGTCGCGTTTGAAGAACAGCATCAGGACGAGCGGCAGCAGCGGTGCGCCAATCAGCAGCAGCGCGATCATGGGCTGAGAGACGGTGGTATTCGCCACGGTCAGCGGCAGAGGAATAGCGTTGCCCAGCAGCGGCAGCAGCCACGGCGCGGCGACGCCCCCCGCGATACAGCACAGCGCCAGCGCGACCACGCTGATGCCCATCAACAAGGGTGCGCAGCAGGCGTTTTCCGCTTCGCGGGTGCGCGGCGCGCCGAGGAAGGTCACGCCGTAGACTTTCGCCATGCACATCACCGCCAGCGCCCCGGTAATCGCCAGCCCGACCGCCAGCAGCGGGCCGAGCAGGCGTGCGATAAATGCGTCGCTCTGGCCGAGCGCGAAGAAGGACTGATAGATCACCCACTCCCCGGCAAAGCCGTTCAGCGGCGGCAGCGCGGCCATTGCCATCAGACCCACCAGCATGGCGAGTGAAATGACCGGCATCTTTTTGCCAATCCCGCCCAGCTTTTCGATATCCCGATGACCGGTGCGGAACCAGACGCTGCCCGCGCCGAGGAACAGGGTGCTTTTAAACAGGCTGTGGTTGACGAGGTGATACAGACCGCCGATAAACCCGGCGGCAATCAGCGCCGGATGATTGAGCGCCAGCCCGGTCACTCCCGCGCCAATGCCGAGCAGGATGATGCCGATATTTTCCAGGGTGTGGTACGCCAGCAGGCGCTGGATATTGTGCTCCATCAGCGCGTACAGGCCGCCGACGAACGCGGTAATCATTCCGGCGACCAGCAGCACGACGCCCCACCACAGCGGCGGCTGTCCGCCGGTCAGCGTAATCGCCAGAATCCCGAACAGACCCACTTTCATCACCACCGCAGAAAACAGCGCGGCGGCGGGCGCGGAGGCATTCGCATGCGCCTGCGGCACCCAGCCGTGCAGCGGGATGATGCCAGCGAGCAGGCCAAAGCCGAGCACGCCCAGCAGCCAGACGTCGTTCCCCAGCGGATGGCCGTTGAGCGCAGCGAAGTCCAGCGTGCCGAAGCGGTGCCACACCAGCCAGCAGGCCAGCGTCAGCAGCAGCGTCCCGAGGCGTCCCAGCGCAAACCACAGCTTGCCGGAGGTGCTGCAGCCGGTCAGGAACACGCCGCACAGCGCCATGATTTCCGCCATCACCACCAGCGCGCCGAGGTTGCTGGCAATAACGGTGCAGACCGCCGCCGCCATCAGCAGGTTAACCAGCAGGCCGTTAGCCCTGGCGTGCGGATGGCGGTGCCAGTCGATATTGAACAGGCTGATAAACAGCCCGCACAGGCCAAACGTCACCAGCCAGATGGCGTTCAGCGGCGTGATCGCAACCGAGTGGCGAATCAGCGGCATCACGGCCTCTGAGGACTGGCCGCCGAGCAGGACATCGCCGCCTGCCGCCAGCGTCATCAGGCTAGCAACCGCCCCGCCGATCCCGGCGATCGCGCCGCTCAGAGTTTTATGGAATGAGAAGATCAGCGCCAGAACAGCGGCGGCAGCAAAACAGGCTACCGCGCTGGTAATCATCATCGCCGCGTTCATTTCGCCCCCTCGTTAAGCGCCTGTAGCAGAGAAAGGTCGCCAAAATCACTGTTGATGGTCAGCTCGCGTTTACGCTTGCTGGTACGGGCGATGTCGCGAATGTTAACCAGAATCAACGCCTTAGTCGGGCAGGTGCGCACGCAGGCCGGGCCCTGCTCATCGAAGCTGCACAGGTCGCATTTCACCGCAACGGCACGGATGCCGGGCACCCAGTCCAGCAGCGTACTTACGCGTGCCGGAGCCGGTGGCGCGGGTGGGGCTTTTGGCGAGTTGGCGTTCGCCGGAATATGCAGCGGACGGCTGCCGGAAAATTCAATCGCGCCGAACGGGCAGGCAATGCCGCACAGCTTGCAGCTTACGCACAGGCTTTCGTTCAGCTGGACAGCGCCATCAACGCGGGTGATGGCATTCACAGGGCAGACACCCGCGCAGGGGGCGTCTTCACAGTGATGGCAGAGCTGCGGGGCAGACTCTTTTTCATTACGCATGACGTGCAGGCGCGGCATGGACTGCAGCCCATGCAGGCGATGCGTTTCCGAGCACGCCGCCTCACAGGTTCGACAGCCAATACAGACCGTCGAGTCAGCAATTACAAAACGGTTCACCGGGTTATCCTCTGGTGATAGTCATTTTTGACGAAAAACTGTCTTGTCGACACTTCTCGACACGCAGGAGTCAGGCCACGTTCGCTGAGGCGTTTCCGTCCATCAGCTGCTTCAGGTTGACCGGGAGATCGTGTTCAACGGCGGCGTACAGGCCGTTATAGACCGGCGCGATTTTTTCCAGATAGTGCTCCAGCACCTGCTGGCGATCGCGGTTGCTGACGTGGCCATCCACCATGCCATCGGCCATCAGCTGCGCCTTCGCAATACACTGTTTTTCGCCGTCTTTTGTCTCGAGGTGGTACTCAATGGTGTGGCTGTTGAAGTTATCCGCCAGGGTAACGTTGATGGTGAAATGGCCGAACAGGACGAAGCGCATGTCGCCCTGCGCCGCGCAGCTCATCGCGTGGTGAAGACGCGCTTTCGAGAGGGTGATGCCCTGAACCAGAGAGTTGCAGTAAAGGTGCCACTGGTCCTGCAGCTGCTGATGACGCTGCGCGATGTAATCCGCTTTTTCGCTGATTTCCCAAATAGTCATAGAAGGTATCCGGTTAATGGAGATAGCAGCTGTTAAGCAGATTCCATGCCAGTTTTTATCTTGCTGATTTTAAATAGATTTAATTACAAAACCGCTGTCAACGCCGCGATGTCGACGTGTCATTTCGACAGCGTTGACATCGTCACGCCTTAACAAAAATCAAGCTGGCACCGTTATTGCATTCAATGGCGCAATTCATTGAGGAGGCGTCATGCACGAAATCACCCTCTGCCAGCGGGCTCTGGAACTTATCGAACAGCAGGCAGTGCAAAACCACGCGAAGCGCGTCACCGGCGTCTGGCTGAAGGTCGGGGCGTTTTCCTGCGTCGAGACCAGCGCCCTGAATTTCTGTTTTGAGCTGGTGTGTCGCGGCACGCTGGCGGAAGGCTGCGAGCTCCATATCGAAGAGCAGCAGGCGGAGTGCTGGTGCGAGCAGTGCCGGCAGTACGTCACCCTGCTGTCATCAAAGGTTCAGCGCTGTCCGCAGTGTCAGAGCACCGGTCTTCGCATCGTGGCGGACGACGGCATGCAGATCCAACGCCTCGAAATCGAGAAGGAGTAAAGTATGTGTAGCACCTGCGGTTGCGCCGAAGGCAACCTGTATATAGAAGGGGATGAACACCGTCCCCATTCCGCGTTTCGCTCCGCGCCCTTTTCCCCTGCCCCGCGTCCTGCTGCGGCTTTAACCGGTATCACCTTCGCCCCGCAACGCTCCGCTGCGGGCGATCTGCACTACGGCCACGGCGAAGCGGGTACCCACGCGCCGGGCATCAGCCAGCGCCAGATGCTGGAGGTGGAAATCAACGTGCTGGACAAAAATAACCAGATCGCCGCCCGCAACCGCGCGCGCTTTGCCACCCGCAAACAGCTGGTGCTGAACCTGGTCTCCAGCCCCGGCTCCGGCAAAACCACGTTGTTAACGGAAACGCTCAAACGCCTGAACGGGCGCGTCTCCTGCGCGGTGATTGAAGGCGACCAGCAAACCGTTAACGACGCGGCGCGCATTCGCGAAACCGGCACCCCGGCGATTCAGGTCAATACCGGCAAAGGCTGCCACCTGGATGCGCAGATGATTGCCGACGCCGCCCCGCGTCTGCCGCTGGCGCATAACGGCATTCTGTTTATTGAAAACGTCGGCAACCTGGTCTGCCCGGCAAGCTTCGATCTGGGCGAACGCCACAAGGTGGCGGTGCTTTCGGTGACCGAAGGCGAAGACAAGCCGCTGAAGTACCCGCATATGTTTGCCGCCGCCTCCATCATGCTGCTGAACAAAGTCGACCTGCTGCCGTACCTGAACTTCGACGTGGATAAGTGCCTGTCCTGCGCCCGGGAAGTGAATCCCGAGATTGAGATCCTGCTGGTATCCGCCACGCGCGGCGACGGCATGGACGCCTGGCTGAACTGGCTGGAGAGTGAACGATGTGCATAGGCGTACCGGGACAAATCCATTCCATTGACGGGAACCAGGCCAAAGTGGAGGTCTGCGGCATCCTGCGCGACGTGGACCTGACGCTGGTGGGCAGCAGCGATGAAACGGGCGCATCGCGTCTCGGCCAGTGGGTGCTCGTCCACGTGGGGTTTGCCATGAGCGTGATTAACGAAGCGGAAGCCCGCGACACGCTGGATGCCCTGCAAAACATGTTCGACGTGGAGCCTGACGTGGGCGCGCTGCTGTACGGCGAGGAGCGTTAGCCATGCGTTACGTTGATGAATACCGCGCGCCCGAGCAGGTGCTGCAGCTTATCGGGCACCTGAAAACGCGCGCGGCGCTGCTGGACTACACGAAAGAGAGACCGCTGCGGATCATGGAGGTGTGCGGCGGACACACGCACGCCATCTTCAAATTTGGCCTCGACCAGCTGCTGCCGGAGAACATCGAGTTTATCCACGGCCCCGGCTGCCCGGTGTGCGTGCTGCCGATGGGGCGAATCGACAGCTGTATCGAAATTGCCAGCCAGCCCGACGTCATTTTCTGCACCTTTGGCGACGCGATGCGCGTGCCGGGGAAAAACGGCTCGCTGCTGCAGGCGAAAGCGCGCGGGGCCGACATCCGGATTGTCTATTCGCCGATGGATGCCCTGACGCTGGCGGAGGACAACCCCGCGCGCAAGGTGGTGTTTTTTGGCCTGGGGTTTGAAACCACCATGCCCGCCACCGCCATCACGCTGCAGCAGGCGAAAGCACGCGGCGTCGGGAATTTTTTCTTCTTCTGCCAGCACATTACGCTCATTCCCACGCTGCGCAGCCTGCTGGAAGAGCCGGGAAACGGCATTGACGCCTTTCTGGCACCGGGGCATGTCAGCATGGTAATTGGCACAGACGCCTACGGTTTTATCGCTGAACAGTACAATCGTCCGTTAGTGGTCGCTGGTTTCGAACCACTTGATCTACTGCAAGGTGTCACCATGCTGGTTGAGCAGAAAATAGCGGCCCTGAGTACCGTGGAAAACCAGTACCGCCGCGTGGTACCGGAAGCGGGAAATGAGCGGGCGCAGCAGGCGATAGCCGATGTGTTCAGCGTTGAGGGCGACAGCGAGTGGCGTGGTCTGGGGCTGATTGCCGAATCCGGCGTGTGCCTGACGCCGGCCTATCGCGCGTTCGACGCCGAAGCGCATTTCCGCCCGCAGCCGCAGCAGGTTTGCGACGATCCCCGGGCCCGCTGCGGCGACGTGCTCACCGGTAAATGCAAACCTCATCAATGCCCGTTATTTGGCAATACCTGTAACCCGCAAACGGCGTTTGGCGCGCTGATGGTCTCCTCCGAAGGGGCGTGTGCCGCGTGGTATCAGTATCGCAACCAGGAGAGTGAAGCATGAATACGGTTGAAATGGCGCACGGCAGCGGCGGACAGGCGATGCAGCAGCTGATTAACCGGCTGTTTATGGAAGCCTTCAACAACCCCTGGCTCGCCGAACAGGAAGACCAGGCGCGCATTGACCTCGCGACCCTCACCGCGCAGGGCGACAGGCTGGCGTTCTCCACCGACAGCTACGTGATCGATCCGCTGTTCTTCCCCGGCGGCGATATCGGCAAGCTCGCCGTCTGCGGCACGGCCAACGACGTGGCGGTCAGCGGCGCCATTCCGCGCTACCTCTCCTGCGGGTTTATCCTCGAAGAGGGGTTACCGATGGAGACGCTAACGGCAGTGGTCAACAGCATGGCGCACACCGCGCGCGAGGCGGGGATAGCTATCGTCACCGGCGATACCAAAGTGGTGCAGCGCGGCGCGGCCGACAAGCTGTTTATCAACACCGCCGGCATGGGGGCGATCCCCGCCGATATTCACTGGGCGGCGCAGCATCTTAGCGTGGGCGACGTGCTGATCGTGACCGGAACGCTGGGCTGCCACGGGGCGACCATCCTAAACCTGCGCGAAGGTCTGGGGCTGGACGGGGAACTGCGCAGCGACTGCGCGGTGCTCACCCCGCTGATCCAGACGCTGCGCGGTATTCCCGGCGTGAAAGCCCTGCGGGACGCGACGCGAGGCGGCGTGAACGCCGTGGTCCACGAATTTGCAGCAAGCTGCGGGTACGGGATTGAACTCACCGAGCGTAGCCTGCCCGTGAAGCCTGCCGTTCGCGGCCTTTGCGAACTGCTGGGCCTTGACCCGCTTAACTTCGCCAACGAAGGCAAACTGGTGATTGGCGTTGAACGCGCGGCCGCGGAAGCCGTTCTTGAACAGCTGCGGGCTCATCCGTCAGGAAAAGAGGCGGCGATGATTGGTGAAGTGGTTGAGCGCAAAGGGGTGCGCCTGGCCGGGCTGTATGGCGTTAAACGGACGCTGGATCTGCCGCACGCGGAACCCTTACCCCGTATTTGCTAGAACCGCGCCAAAAGCGGTCAGCACTGAATCTCTTTTTTGCCAGTTTCTATTGGAAAGCAATATGCCGTATACACCGATGAGCGATCTTGGACAGCAGGGCCTGTTTGACATCACGCGCACACTTTTACAGCAGCCCGATCTCGGTGCGCTGAGCGATGCCCTGACGCGGCTGGTCAGGCAATCGGCGCTGGCGGACAGCGCCGCGATTGTGCTCTGGCTTAGCGGAACGCAGCGCGCGAGCTACTACTCGACGCGTGATAATGGCAAAACGTTTGAATACGAAGACGAAACGTATCTGGCGCACGGCCCGGTGCGCCGCATACTCTCCCGGCCTGAAGTGCTGCACTGCAACTTTGCGGAGTTCCGCCAGGCGTGGCAGAAGCTGGCGGAGAGCGACCTCTATCAGCCTTTCGGGCATTACTGCATGCTGCCGCTGGCGGCTGAGGGCCAGATTTTTGGCGGCTGCGAGTTTATCCGCACGACCGACCAGCCCTGGAGCGAGGCGGAATACGAGCGCCTGCACACCTTTACCCAGATTGTGGCCGTCGTCGCGGAGCAGATCCAAAGCCGCGTCACCAATAACGTCGATTACGACCTGCTGAGCCGCGAGCGCGACAACTTCCGCATTCTGGTCGCCATCACCAACGCCGTGCTCTCCCGCCTGGACATGGACGAGCTGGTCAGCGAAGTCTCGAAAGAGATCCACCACTATTTCAAAATCGACGCCATCAGCATTGCGCTGCGCGGCCATCGCAAGGGCAAGCTGAACATCTACTCCACGCACTATCTCGATGAAGCCAACCCGGCGCACGAGCAGAGCGAGGTGGACGAAGCGGGCACCCTTTCCGAGCGGGTCTTCAAAAGCAAAGAGATCCTCCTGCTCAACCTGAACGAGCAGGACCCGGTCGCGCCGTACGAGCGGATGCTGTTTAACACCTGGGGCAATAAAATTCAGACCCTGTGCCTGCTGCCGCTGATGTCCGGCGACACCATGCTGGGCGTGCTAAAGCTGGCGCAGTGCGAGGAGGGCGTGTTTACCACCGCCAACCTGAAGCTGCTGCGCCAGATTGCCGAGCGTATTTCCATCGCGCTGGATAACGCCCTCGCCTATCAGGAAATTCATCGCCTGAAAGAGCGGCTGGTGGATGAGAACCTGGCCCTGACCGAACAGCTCAACAACGTGGACAGCGAGTTTGGTGAAATCATCGGGCGCAGCGACGCCATGTACAGCGTGCTTAAGCAGGTTGAGATGGTGGCGCAAAGCGACAGCACGGTGCTGATTCTGGGCGAAACCGGCACGGGCAAAGAGCTGATAGCCCGCGCAATCCACAACCTGAGCAACCGCAACAGCCGACGGATGGTGAAGATGAACTGCGCCGCGATGCCTGCGGGACTGCTGGAAAGCGATCTGTTCGGCCACGAGCGCGGTGCATTCACCGGGGCCAGCAGCCAGCGGCTTGGCCGTTTTGAGCTGGCGGACAAAAGCTCGCTGTTCCTCGACGAAGTGGGCGATATGCCGCTTGAGCTACAGCCGAAACTGCTGCGCGTCCTGCAGGAGCAGGAGTTTGAGCGCCTGGGCAGCAACAAGCTTATCCAGACCGACGTGCGGCTGATTGCCGCCACCAACCGTGACCTGAAAAAAATGGTCGCCGACCGCGAGTTTCGCAGCGATCTTTACTATCGTCTGAACGTCTTCCCGATCTTCCTGCCGCCGCTGCGCGAGCGCCCGGAAGATATCCCCCTGCTGGTCAAAGCCTTTACCGCGAAGATCGCGCGCCGGATGGGGCGCAACATCGACAGTATTCCTGCCGAGACGTTGCGCACTCTTTCATCGATGGAATGGCCCGGCAACGTGCGCGAGCTGGAAAACGTCATCGAACGCGCGGTGCTGCTGACGCGCGGTAACGTGCTGCAACTCTCCCTGCCTGAGGTTACGCTTCCTGACGTGACCGCGCCCGCCGCCGAGACAGCGAAAGAGGGAGAAGATGAATATCAGCTCATTATGCGCGTGCTGAAAGAGACCAACGGCGTGGTCGCCGGGCCAAAAGGTGCCGCCCAGCGCCTAGGGTTAAAACGCACCACCCTGCTGTCACGCATGAAGCGTCTCGGGATTGATAAAGAGAGCCTCATTTAAGACCTTATTCCGGCGGTGTTTTTCTGACACCGCCTTTTGTTCCCCTGCGTAATTGTCCCTCATTGACACAAAATCGTTTCCTCTGTATAAAATTCCGCCTTAATAATGAGTTTCATTTGCATCAATAATAATTTTAATGAAGGGTAGCGTTTCATGAAAAAGGTCATCTGCGCGTTAGGCCTGGCGATTGCGTCGGTCGGTTCTGCTCTGGCAACCACCTATCCCCTGACGATTGAAAACTGTGGCTACAAAGAGACGTTCACCAAAGCGCCGGAACGCGTCGTGGCCCTGGGTCAAAACACCGTCGAAATTTTGCTCCTGCTGGGCCTGGAAGATAAGGTGAAGGCCAGCGCCTTCTGGCCGACCAAAGTGCTGCCGCAGCTGGCGGAACAGAATGCAAAAATCAAAACCCTGACGGTCGAAATCCCGACCCTTGAATCCGTTCTTGCGCAAAATCCTGACTTTGTCCCGGCGCAGTCGCCCCTGCTGCTGGGGCCGGAAAGTAAGGTCGCAAAACGTGACGATTTGAAAACACTGGGCGTGAACAGCTACGTGTCCCCGGGCATGTGCGCGACCAAAAAAGCCACAGGCGATATGTACGGCAGCCGCCAGAAGCTGTGGGATATGACGTATCTCTATAAAGAGATTGAGGATTTCGCCAAAATCTTTAACGTTGAAGACCGCGGTCAGGCCGTTATTGCCGATTTCAAAAAACGCGAGGCCGACCTGCGTAAGGAATTCGGCAAGAGTAAAAAAGACCTTTCGTTTGTCTTCTGGTTCTCCAGTTCATCCCCTTCTGCAGACGCCTACGTCGGCGGTAAAAATAGCCCCTCCGGGTTTATCGCCAGCCTGATGGGCGGCCATAACGCCATCACGTCCGAAACAGAATGGCCAACCGTGGGTTGGGAAAGCATTATTGCCGCCAATCCGGATGTCATTGTGGTGTCCAGCCTGGACCGCAACCGCTGGGCACTTGATAACGCGGAAGAAAAAATCAAATTCCTGAAGAGCGATCCGGCGGTCAGCCAGCTGGACGCGGTTAAAAAAGGCCATATCGTGGTGATGGACGGCCAGGCGATGAACCCGACGATCCGTACGATTTACGGGGCTGAGCAGGTCGGCGAACAGCTCAGAAAGCTGGGGCTGAACTGATGACAACCGCTGTTCTTCAGGCCCGGCAGAGCCTGGTTCTGACGACCTCGGGTTTGCTCGCCCTGGTACTGTTATTTCTGACGATCGCGCTGAGCGTCAGCGTCGGCGAGCTGTCCATCCCGCTGGATAAGGTGTTTTACGCCATCAGCAATAAAATGGGGCTCACCGAGGTTCCGCTCACCCGCATCTATGAGAGCGTGATCTGGGACTTTCGCCTGAGCCGCGCGCTGGTGGCGGCCTGCTGCGGCGCGGGGCTGGCCATCTGCGGTGCCGTATTGCAGAGCCTGCTGAAGAACGCCCTGGCGGAACCTTACGTGCTCGGCGTGTCGGCAGGTGCCTCAACCGGAGCGGTGTCGGTCGTCGTATTGGGGATTGGCACGGGTGCGGTGTCGTTGTCTGCCGGGGCCTTTGCCGGGGCGTTCGCCGCCTTTGCGTTTGTCGCGTTTCTGACGAACGGCGCGCGCGGGGGAAATGAACGTACCATTCTGGCTGGCGTTGCCGCCTCACAGCTGTTCAACGCCATTACTGCCTACACCATCAGCACCTCCGCCAGCGCCCAGCAGGCGCGCGACGTGATGTTCTGGCTGCTGGGCAGCTTCAGCGGCGTTCGCTGGCCGGAATTCCAGCTGGCGCTGGTGGTGGTGCTGACTGGATTAGCCGTTTGCCTCTACTATTCCCGGGCGCTGGATGCCTTCACGTTCGGTGATGACGCTGCGGCCTCTTTAGGTATTGCCGTCCCGTGGGTGCGCCTGACGCTCTTTACCACTACCGCGCTGATTACCGCGACGATTGTCAGCATGGCGGGCTCAATCGGCTTTGTCGGGCTGGTGGTACCGCACGTGATGCGTTTCCTGTTCGGGCCGCTGCACCGCACGCTGCTGATTGCCAGCGCGCTGGCAGGGGCGATCCTGATGGTGCTGGCAGACATTGCCTCGCGCATGCTGATTGCGCCGCAAAGCCTGCCCGTCGGCGTGGTCACCGCGCTGGTTGGCGTGCCTTTCTTTGCCGTGATTATCTACCGTTCAAGGAATAAGTGATGAGTATTTGCGCTGAAAATATTACCTGGAAGGTCGGCAAAAAGGTCATCGTTAACAACGTCTCGCTGAAGGTGTCACGGGGCGAAACGGTAGGGCTGCTTGGTCCTAACGGCTGCGGTAAATCGTCTCTTTTACGGATCCTCGCGGGGCTTCGTCGCCCGGATGCTGGACTCGTCACTCTGGACGGGCAGGACATCTCCCGCATCGCCAAAAAGCAGCTGGCGCGCCGGGTCGCCTTCGTCGAGCAGCACGGCATGACGGACGCCAACATGCGCGTGCGCGACGTGGTGAAACTCGGGCGTATTCCGCACCACTCCGCTTTTTCCAACTGGAGCAACCACGATGACGAAACCGTCACCGCCGCCCTGCAGCGCGTGGATATGCTGGATAAAAGCGATCAGGGCTGGCTGAGCCTCTCCGGCGGAGAGCGCCAGCGGGTGCATATTGCCCGCGCGCTGGCTCAGACCCCAACGGAAATCCTGCTGGACGAGCCGACCAACCACCTCGACATTCATCATCAGATGCAGCTGATGCAGTTGATCAGCGAATTACCGGTCACCAGCATTGTCGCTATCCACGATCTCAACCACGCCTCGATGTTCTGCGACTCGCTGATTGTGATGCAGAAAGGGCAAATTGTGGCGACGGGGACACCGCAGGACATCTTATCCGAGTCGCTGCTGTGGGATGTCTTCCGGGTCAAAACCAAAATCGAGATCTCGCCGTTCCATGGCAAAAAGCACATCCACTTTATCGTTTAGGGGCGAGTGAACGACGATGCCCCTTCGCCCTGCCGCCGCGCTCTGGCCGCCCGTCTTACTGGGTAGCCAGTTTGTTTTCAACATTGGCTTTTACGCCGTCGTTCCCTTCCTGGCGATATTCCTGCGCGACGACATGCTGCTCTCCGGCGGACTGATCGGGCTGATCCTGGGCCTGCGTACCTTCTCGCAACAGGGGATGTTTATCGTTGGCGGTGCGCTCTCGGACCGGTTTGGCGCGAAAGTGATTATCCTGAGCGGCTGTATTGTTCGTGTTTCAGGCTATCTGCTGCTGGCCTTCGGGGAATCCCTGTGGCCGATTATTCTGGGCGCGTGTCTGACGGGCGTTGGCGGCGCATTATTCTCCCCCTCGATTGAGGCACTGCTGGCAAAAGCAGGCACTCAAAGCGAGGCAAAAGGCAAACGCAGCCGCGCGGAGTGGTTTGCGCTCTTTGCCGTCTGCGGAGAGCTCGGCGCGGTACTGGGCCCGGCTGCTGGCGCTCTGCTCACCGGCCTCGGCTTTCGTCAGGTGGCGCTGGCGGGAGCAGGCGTCTTTATCATTGCGCTAGTGGTGCTCTTCTTTTGTCTGCCTGCTGCTGGCCACCGTTCACAGACGCTGAAAATACAGCCCTGGTGGACAACGTTCCGTCAGCCGCGCTTTGTCGCCTTTATCATTGCCTACAGTTCATGGCTGTTAAGCTATAACCAGCTTTATCTGGCGCTGCCGGCGGAAATCCAGCGTTCTGGCGGTAACGAGAAAGATCTCGGCCCGCTTTTTATGCTGGCCTCCGTTCTGATCATCACCTTACAGCTGCCGCTGGCGCGCTTCGCCCGTCGCGTGGGCGCGGTGAGAATTTTGCCGGTGGGATTTTTGCTGCTGTCAGCCGCCTTTGCGAGCGTGGCGACGTTCGCCCCGATGACGCCGCCGGAAGGCTGGCTGCGCTTACTGCCTTCGGTCTGTTTTGTGACGCTGTTGACGCTGGGGCAAATGCTGCTGGTGCCATCGGCTAAAGATCTGATCCCTCGGTTTGCGGAGGAATCCACGCTTGGCGCGCACTACGGCGCACTCGCCACCGCCGGAGGCATAACGGTACTGGCAGGAAACCTGGTGTTTGGCAGCCTGCTGGATCGCGCGCTGGTGCCCTCAACGCAGGCGATGTATCCCTGGCTGCTGCTGGCCCTCTTCCCGCTCTGCAGCGCGCTGGTCCTGAAGGTGATTTGCCGCCCGCTGAGACGCTGAGCCGATCACTTTTTCGGACGGTACTTTTCCGGCAGTTCCGGCACGGGACGGCGGTCATCCATCAGATGACGAACGGTCAGAATGGGATGGCGCCATAACATACGCGGGCCTGCCCAGCGCATAACCTGCTTCATCTCTTCACGTCTGGCAGGCTGGTAGCAGTGTACGGGGCACTGCTTGCAGGCAGGCTTTTCCTCACCGAAAACGCATTTATCCAGGCGCTTATCGGCATACGCATTGAGCGCCTGATAGTGCCTTTCCTCCTGAGATGCCTGCGGGCAATGCTTTTCATACAGCGCGATCATTTTCGCGATGGTCTCTTTTTCTCGTGAGATGCGTTTACCGGACATAGCGGATTACCGAATAATAAAGTGCATCGATAATACACTTTTCAACGCTGGATTTCAGCGGTTGCATTTCGTTTCCTGAAGGCTGATTCCAGTTTTAGCCCTGCACCGGCGAACAATCACTGGTATTTTATACAGCATCAGAAATGACCTTTGTCCGTGTTGTCTGGAGACCCTATGCAAGAGCTCACGATCGGCAAACCCTATCGCCATTTGAAAGTGGGATATTTTAGAAAGCGCCATGAAGACCGAAATACCAAAATACCGAAGCGCTACAGCGTACATGCGGCGCTGAGCTTAAAAGGTGACTGGCTTGAAAAGGCGGGGTTTACGACCCATTCCCGAGTCAGGGTGGGCGTGGAGCATGGAAAAATTGTCATCGAATTAATGGCGGAAGATGCCTCGTAAAGCCACGACATTTTTCTGCGCCGGACCTTTTTTTCATGCGACAATAGAAGGAACAAACGGCCATTGAGCCCATCAAAACGGTTTATTTTCAAAGAAATGGACATCATAACTCCATGAGCACAATCGACAATTTCGACGCACATACGCCGATGATGCAGCAGTATCTGAAGCTGAAAGCACAGCATCCGGAAATCCTGCTGTTTTACCGTATGGGCGATTTTTACGAGCTGTTTTATGACGATGCTAAGCGTGCATCGCAGCTGCTCGACATCTCGCTGACCAAACGTGGCGCATCGGCAGGCGAGCCCATTCCTATGGCAGGTATCCCGCACCACGCGGTAGAAAACTACCTGGCGAAGCTGGTGAATCAGGGCGAGTCCGTTGCCATCTGCGAACAGATCGGCGATCCGGCGACCTCAAAAGGCCCGGTGGAACGCAAAGTCGTGCGCATCGTCACGCCTGGCACCATCAGTGATGAAGCCCTGTTGCAGGAGCGCCAGGATAACCTGCTGGCAGCGCTGTGGCAGGACGGTAAAGGGTTTGGCTACGCGACGCTGGATATTAGCTCCGGACGTTTTCGCCTGAGTGAACCGGCTGACCGTGAAACGATGGCCGCCGAACTGCAGCGCACCAACCCGGCAGAATTGCTCTATGCCGAAGATTTCGCCGAAATGGCGCTGATTGAAGGTCGTCGCGGGTTGCGCCGTCGTCCGCTGTGGGAATTCGAAATTGATACCGCGCGCCAGCAGCTGAATCTGCAGTTTGGCACCCGCGATCTGATTGGCTTTGGCGTTGAAAACGCCCCGCGCGGGCTATGTGCGGCCGGTTGTCTCCTGCAGTACGTGAAAGATACCCAGCGCACCGCACTGCCGCATATCCGCTCTATCACCATGGAGCGCCAGCAGGACAGCATCATCATGGATGCCGCCACGCGCCGTAACCTGGAGATCACGCAGAACCTGGCGGGTGGCGTAGAAAATACGCTCGCGTCGGTCCTCGACAGTACGGTAACGCCAATGGGCAGCCGCATGCTGAAACGCTGGCTGCATATGCCGATCCGCGATACCGAGACGCTGGTTTGCCGTCAGCAGACGATTGCCGCGCTGCAGGATCGCTATACCGAACTGCAGCCGGTTCTGCGCCAGGTGGGCGATCTGGAGCGTATCCTTGCGCGTCTGGCACTGCGAACGGCACGACCACGCGATCTCGCGCGGATGCGTCATGCTTTCCAGCAGCTGCCGGAACTGCGTGCGCAGCTGAGTGACGTTGACAGCGCGCCGGTACAGAAACTCCGCGAAACCATGGGCGAATTTACCGAGCTTCGCGAACTGCTGGAGCGCGCTATTATCGATGCACCTCCGGTTCTGGTGCGTGATGGCGGCGTGATTGCCCCAGGCTACAACGAGGAGCTGGACGAATGGCGCGCGCTGGCCGACGGTGCGACGGACTACCTCGATAAGCTGGAAATCCGCGAGCGCGAGCGTCTTGGGCTCGACACCCTGAAAGTGGGGTATAACGCGGTACACGGTTACTACATTCAGATTAGCCGCGGGCAGAGCCACCTGGCGCCGATTCACTACGTGCGTCGCCAGACGTTGAAAAACGCCGAACGCTATATCATTCCTGAACTGAAAGAGTACGAAGACAAAGTCCTCACCTCGAAAGGCAAGGCGCTGGCCCTGGAAAAACAGCTGTATGAAGAGCTGTTCGACATGCTGATGCCGCACCTGGGCGACCTGCAGCAGAGCGCCAGCGCGCTGGCGGAGCTGGACGTGCTGGTCAATCTGGCAGAACGCGCTGAAACGCTGAACTACACCTGCCCAACCTTTACCGACAAGCCCGGCATTCGCATCACTGAAGGCCGTCACCCGGTGGTAGAACAGGTGCTGAACGAACCGTTCATCGCCAACCCGCTGAGCCTGTCACCGCAGAGAAGAATGTTGATCATTACCGGTCCGAACATGGGCGGTAAGAGTACCTATATGCGTCAGACGGCGCTGATTGCGCTGCTTGCGTATATCGGCAGCTACGTCCCGGCGCAAAACGTGGAGATTGGCCCCATCGACCGTATCTTTACCCGCGTCGGGGCAGCGGACGATCTGGCGAGCGGTCGCTCAACCTTCATGGTCGAGATGACCGAAACGGCAAACATTCTGCATAACGCGACGGAGCACAGCCTGGTGCTGATGGACGAGGTCGGGCGCGGAACGTCAACCTATGACGGTCTGTCGCTGGCATGGGCCTGTGCGGAAAGCCTTGCGAATAAAATCAAGGCCATGACGCTGTTTGCCACCCACTATTTCGAACTGACGCAGCTGCCGGAGAAAATGGAAGGGGTTGCGAACGTTCATCTGGATGCGCTGGAGCACGGCGATACCATTGCCTTCATGCACACGGTGCAGGATGGCGCGGCGAGCAAGAGCTATGGCCTGGCCGTCGCGGCGCTGGCAGGTGTGCCGAAAGAGGTGATCAAGCGCGCGCGTCAGAAACTGCGTGAACTGGAAAGCCTGTCACCGAATGCGGCAGCGACGCAGATTGATGGTACGCAGATGTCGCTGTTGGTGCCTGCGGAAGAGACGTCGCCTGCGGTGGAAGCGCTGGAAAACCTCGACCCGGATTCACTGACGCCGCGTCAGGCGCTGGAGTGGATTTACAGGTTGAAGAGTCTGGTTTAGTTTTCTGCGGTCTGTTTTGTCGGGTGGCGGCTTCGCCTTACCCGACCTACAAAACCGTAGGCCCGGTAAGCGCAGCGCCACCGGGCTTTTTTTTTACAGCAGCGGCGGAATTGTCGGCACCTGCGGCGCCTCGTCAATATCCTTCTGCGTCATGCGGAACGCTTCCGGGTAATGCTCGCGGCTGGTACGGCGCAGCGGTTCGGTATCGCGCCAGGTATACAAACAATGCTGGCACTGGTAAACGGTCCAGACCCCTTTTACCGGCGACGTCGCCATCACTTCAATATGCTCATCGGCACAACGTGGACAAATCATCTTTTCCTCCTTATTGACGTGCTGCCAGCATCGCGGTCAGTTTTTCAGCCCAGGCTTTGGTTTCAGGCAGATCCTGTACCGGCTGGCTGTAGTGGCCCCGGGTGTCCGGCGCGACAGGCGTGGTGGCATCGATAATCAGTTTGTCGGTAATGCCAGCCGGGCTGGAGCCAGGATCGAGTTCAAGGACCGACATGTTCGGCAGTTGCACCAGATCGCCTGCCGGGTTCACTTTCGACGACAGCGCCCACATCACCTGCGGGAGGTTGAACGGATCGACATCCTCATCCACCATAATTACCATCTTCACGTAGCCCAGACCGTGCGGCGTGGTCATGGCGCGTAAACCCACCGCGCGGGCAAAACCGCCGTAGCGTTTTTTGGTGGAGATAATCGCCAGCAGACCATGGGTGTACATCGCGTTCACCGCCTGCACTTCCGGGAATTCCGCTTTCAGCTGCTGGTAGAGCGGCACGCAGGTGGCCGGTCCCATCAGATAGTCAATCTCGGTCCACGGCATGCCGAGGTAAAGGGATTCAAAAATCGGCCTGGTGCGGGAAGAGACTTTGTCGATACGGACCACCGTCATGTTACGGCCACCGGAATAGTGTCCGGTAAACTCGCCGAATGGCCCCTCGATTTCACGCTTGCGGCCTTCAATCACCCCTTCCAGGATCACTTCAGACCCCCACGGCACATCGAAGCCGGTCAGCGGCGCGGTGGCAATCGGGTACGGGCTTTCACGCAGCGCGCCGGCCATTTCATACTCGGACTGATCGTATTTCAGCGGCGTGGCGCCCATCAGGGTGATGATCGGGTCGTTGCCCAGCGTAATCGCAATCGGCAGGTCTTCACCGCGCTCTTCCGCCTTGTGCAGATGCAGGGCGATATCGTGCATCGGAACAGGCTGCAGGCCGAGCTTGCGCTTGCCCTTCACTTCCATGCGGTAGATCCCGACGTTCTGCTTGCCGAAGTTGTCCGGGTCGAGCGGATCGCGCGAGACAACGCACGCTTTATCGAGATAAAAACCGCCGTCACCGTCGTTCAGACGAAACAGCGGCAGGATATCGAACAGGTTAATGTCTTCACCGTCCACCGTATTCTGCGCCCAGGCCGGGTTGGCGCGACGCTCCGGCGTGACGGGGAATTTATCCCAGCGGCGGATAAACTCGTCGATCTGTTTTTTTACCGGAGTGTTCGCAGGGAGCCCCATCGAAATGGCGTGGTTCTGCCAGGAGCCGATGGTGTTCATCACCACGCGGGCATCGGTAAAGCCACGAATGTTGTCGAACCACAGCGCGGGCGCGCCGTCACCAATGCGGCCGGTCGCGTTGGCTGCCGCCGCCAGATCGGGCTCGGCGTTAACCTCTTCCTCAATTTTCAGCAGCTGCCCTTGCTCATCGAGCGCCTGCAGGAAGCTTCTCAAATCATCAAATGCCATCTTTATTCTCCTGTGAAAAATGTTTCGCCTCCCGCTGCCCGTTCCAGCGGCGCGCCTTTTTATGCTCCAGACCGAACTGGTCGAGCACGCGGGTCACGATGTGCTGGGTAATGTCATCGGCGGTTTGCGGGTGGTTGTAATACGCAGGCATGGGCGGCACCATCGCCACGCCCATGCGGGAAAGTGCGAGCATGTTCTCAAGATGAATGGTGCTGAGCGGCGTTTCACGCGGAACCAGCACCAGCTTGCGCCCCTCTTTCAGCACCACGTCAGCCGCGCGTCCCACCAGCCCTTCGGCGTAGCCCGCGCGGATCCCCGCGAGCGTTTTCATGCTGCAGGGAATGACGATCATGCCGTCGGTGCGAAACGAGCCGGAGGAGATGGTGGCGGCCTGGTCAGCCGGACTGTGGACAACGTCAGCCAGGGCAGCAACGTCCTGCGCGGTGTAGGGCGTTTCCAGCTCAATGGTGGTTTTTGCCCACTTAGACATCACCAGATGCGTCTCCACCTCCGGCATTTCCCGCAGCGCCTGCAGCAGCGCCACGCCCAGCGGTGCGCCCGTTGCCCCCGTCATTCCCACTATCAATCTCATTCATCACCTCAATATTTTGTTCGTGTACGAACATTATAAATAAGCTACTCCAGGATCGTTTACCTGACAAGATCGTTCGCATACGATCACACGAATGGCTAAAAGATGCCGCGTTAAAATTGAGAGCAATAGCGGCTATCATAGGGGAGAGATTTTTTCCGTCGGAGTGTTCATGGAACTAAGACAAGAGGCGTTCCACCTGTTACGTCAGCTTTTTCAACAGCATACCGCGCAGTGGCAACATGCCTTACCGGAACTGACCAAGCCACAGTATGCGGTGATGCGCTCTATTGCCGAGCATCCGGGTATTGAACAGGTGGCGTTGACCGAAGTGGCGGTCAGCACGAAAGCGACCCTGGCGGAGATGCTCAGCCGCATGGAGGCGCGCGGTCTGGTCAAACGCGAGCACGATCCGGCCGATAAGCGCCGCCGGTTTGTCTTCCTGACGCCGGAAGGAGAAGCCCTGCTTGCAGGCTGTAAACCGGTTGGCAACGAGGTGGATGAGGCGTTTTTAGGACGTCTTAACAAGGCCGAGCGGGAGCAGTTCTCCGCGCTCATCAAAAAGATGATGCACGATTAATTCACGCTGGTGCGCATAAAATCAATAAAGGTGCGCACTTTCGCTGACACATGCCGGGCATCGGGATAAACCGCATAGATGCCCTGCTGTGCAAAGGTATATCCCGGTAAAACCGGGACCAGTTTTCCCGCATCAAGCGCATCGCGCACCAGCCATTCCGGCAGTAACGCCACACCTCCGCCCGCGAGTGCAAAGGCCATAAGAGCCTGCGCGCTGTCGGCAAACAGGCGCGGCGCTTTTTTTATCTCCAGCGTTTCGGGCGCACCGCTGGCATCCTTCACCTGCCAGCGCAGCGGCGAGGCCAGGCGCTCGTGAATAATCCAGTCGGCGTTGGCAAGGTGCGCAAGCGTTTCGATCGGATGGTTAACGAGCCACACGGGCGTCGCGACGGGGAGAATGGAGAAGTGCGAAATCAGCGCGGCGTGGTTGCGCGAATCGGCAAGCGTTCCCAGCCGGATAGCTACGTCAAAGCGCTCCGAGATAAGGTTGGCGTGCAGGGAGGACGAAACGTGCCGCACGCGAAGATCCGGGTGCTGCTGGCTAAACCTGGCCAGCAGCGGCACCACTACCTGTGAGCCATACTCGGGCGTCGTCGTGATCCGCAGTTCGCCAGTAAGCCCCGCATGATTCGCGCGGACATCATCCTGCAGCCGTTCTGCATCCTTCAGTAGCGCCACGCTGCGTTGATGAAAGAGCGCGCCCGCCTCGGTTAACGTCAGGCGGCGGGTGGAGCGCAGCAGCAGCGTAACGCCCAGCTCATCTTCAAGCTGGCGAATATTGAAGCTGACCACGGCTTTTGTCAGCCCCATTGCCTCGGCTGCGGCAGTGAAACTGCCGGTATCGGCCACCGCGACAAACATCTGCGCCCGCTGCAGGTTAATCATCATCACGCCTTTTACTGTCAAAATATTTTTGACAGTATATCGCGCTTTGTCAGGTTTATCCGTTCTTCCCGGATCGATACGATACGCCACCTCACCGGAGGATCCACCATGACGTATCGCAGCAAAGTCGCCGTTGTTTACCTGCTGGGCTTTTTTCTTGATTTGATCAACATGTTCATTGCCAGCGTCGCCTTCCCGGCAATGGCTCACGCCTTTAACACCACGCCTTCAGCCCTTGCCTGGGTCAGTAACGGGTACATTGCCGGCCTGACGCTGGTGATCCCGTTTAGCAGCGTGCTCACGCGCCGCATCGGGCCAAAGCGAGTCATCCTGCTCTCGCTTTTTCTGTTCAGCGCAGCCTCCGCTGCGGCGGGCCTGTCTGCAACGCTTGAAAGTCTGATCGCCTGGCGAGTACTCCAGGGCGTGGGAGGGGGCTTACTGATCCCCGTCGGACAGGCGCTGACCTGGCAACAGTTTAAGCCTCACGAGCGGGCCCGACTCTCCTCGGCGGTGATGCTGGTGGCGTTGCTTGCCCCGGCCTGCTCTCCTGCTATCGGAGGACTGCTGGTGCAGACGCTCAGCTGGCGATGGATATTTTTCGCCACGCTACCGGTCGCTGTCGTGACCTTTGTTTTGGCCTGCCTGTGGCTTAAACACGAAATGCCCGCGATGAAAGCGGCCAGACTGCTAAACCTGTCGTTGCTCGCGGACCCGCTTTTGCGTTTTTCCATGCTTGTCTATCTCTGCGTACCCGGCATGTTTATTGGGGTGAACGTCACGGGCATGTTTTATCTTCAGCACGTGGCGAACATGAGCCCAGCCGCAACGGGGATGCTCATGCTGCCGTGGTCCGTGGCATCGTTTATCGCCATCACGGCAACGGGACGCTATTTTAACCGTATCGGCCCCCGACCGCTGATCGTCATCGGCTGCCTGCTGCAGGCGACGGGTATTCTGCTTTTGATTAACGTCAGTTCGGCTACGCTGCTGCCTGCCGCTGCGTTTACCCTGATGGGTGCGGGGGGAAGCCTGTGCAGCAGTACGGCTCAGAGCAGCGCTTTTCTGACGACCCGCCGGGAAGAGATGCCGGATGCCAGCGCGCTGTGGAATCTTAATCGTCAGCTGAGCTTTTTTGCCGGAGCCCTGCTGCTGGCGCAGGCGCTGAACCTGGCGCAGGCCTGGCTGCCACCGCTCGCCGCCTGGCACGGGATGTTTATTTTTGCCGCAGGCATGACCTTGCTGCCTGTACTGTACGTTTTTCGTCTTAACAATACGCAGGTGCTCACCCAGCTGCGACAGGAGAATTCATGACGCCTTTCGAACACGACATTATCGACCTCCACATTGCGCTCGAAGACTGGTTAGGCAAAGGTGAAGGTGATTCCGACGCCCTGCTCGCCCGCTTCCGTCCAGATTTTCTGATGATCCCGCCGGGCGGCGCTCATATCGACTATGCCGGTCTGATCAGTTTTCTGGAAAACCAGCGCGGAAGCCGCCCAGAACTGAAGATCGTCATTGACGAATTATCCACGATCCAGCGCTGGGATCGTGGCGCGGTGCTCCACTACCGGGAGACGCAAACCCGGCCGGACCTGCCCGTCAACGTGCGCTGGTCAACCGCGGTGCTCAATCAGGAAGGCGATCGGATAGTGTGGCGTCTGCTGCACGAAACGGCTAAGCCGTAGCGCAAAAGAAAAAGGCCCGTCTCACGACGGGCCTTTTTTGACGAAAGGTTGCTTATTCGCGGAACAGCGCTTCAATATTCAGACCTTGCCCCTGCAGGATTTCACGCAGGCGGCGCAGACCTTCAACCTGAATCTGACGAACACGTTCACGGGTCAGGCCAATTTCACGGCCGACGTCTTCCAGTGTCGCAGCTTCATACCCCAGTAAACCGAAACGACGTGCCAGCACTTCACGCTGTTTGGCGTTCAGTTCGAACAGCCATTTGACGATGCTCTGCTTCATGTCATCGTCCTGCGTGGTGTCTTCCGGACCGTTGTCTTTTTCATCGGCCAGGATGTCCAGCAGCGCTTTTTCGGAGTCGCCACCCAGCGGGGTGTCAACGGAGGTAATGCGCTCGTTGAGACGCAGCATACGGCTTACGTCATCAACCGGTTTATCGAGTTGCTCAGCAATCTCTTCTGCGCTTGGCTCGTGGTCCAGTTTATGGGACAACTCGCGTGCGGTACGCAGATAAACGTTCAACTCTTTGACGATGTGAATCGGCAGGCGGATCGTACGGGTCTGGTTCATAATAGCCCGTTCGATGGTCTGGCGAATCCACCAGGTCGCGTAGGTTGAGAAACGGAACCCGCGTTCCGGGTCAAACTTCTCAACTGCGCGGATGAGACCTAAGTTGCCCTCTTCAATCAGATCCAGCAGAGCCAGACCACGATTGCCGTAACGGCGGGCAATTTTCACGACCAGTCGCAGGTTACTTTCAATCATGCGACGACGCGAGGCTACATCACCACGCAAAGCACGACGTGCGAAATAGACTTCTTCTTCGGCCGTTAGCAGTGGGGAGTAACCAATCTCCCCAAGGTAAAGCTGAGTCGCGTCCAGTACACGCTGTGTGGCACCCTGCGATAACAGCTCTTCTTCAGCCAAATCGTTATCACTGGGTTCCTCTTCTACTAAGGCTTTTTCGTCAAAAGCCTCTACTCCGTTCTCATCAAATTCCGCGTCTTCATTTAAATCATGAACTTTCAGCGTATTCTGACTCATAAGGTGGCTCCTACCCGTGATCCCTGAACGAGACACCCTGGCTGGCATGCCCCGTCAAATTATCGCTGCGGCAAATACTGCAGCGGGTTTACGGATTTCCCCTTGTAACGAATTTCAAAATGCAAGCGTGTAGAACTGGTTCCGGTGCTACCCATGGTAGCGATTTTTTGCCCCGCCTTAACTTCTTGTTGTTCCCGGACCAGCATTGTGTCGTTATGGGCGTAGGCACTCAGGTAATCATCGTTATGTTTGATGATAATAAGATTACCGTAACCGCGCAGAGCGTTACCGGCATACACAACGCGCCCGTCTGCGGTCGCGATGATAGCCTGTCCTTTACTCCCTGCGATATCGATCCCTTTATTTCCCCCCTCGGAGGAAGAGAAGTTCTCGATAACCTTGCCGTCAGTTGGCCAGCGCCATGCAGATATTGGCGAACTGGAGGTCATACTGCTGGCAGTCGGTTCAGTAGAGCTAACCACAGGTGCCGTCACCGGTGCTGTGACAACAGTCGCAGTCCCTTTATTATTCGGCAACATTTTGTTAGCAGTCTGATCACCTGAATCCTCAGAATACGTAATTACAGGTTGTGAAGCAACCACCGTGGTGGATTTTTGTGCAGGCTTAACGCTGTTATTTTGAGCCGTCACATCGGCCGCTGAAACGGTGTTGCCAGGCGTAAGCGGCGTGCCCGTCGCGTTGCCAACCTGGAGCGTTTGCCCGACTTCCAGACCGTATGGGGCCTGGACGTTATTGCGCTGCGCGAGGTCACGGAAATCGTTCCCGGTAATCCACGCAATGTAGAACAGCGTATCCCCGCGTTTCACGGTATAGGTGCTGCCACCGGTATAGCTGCCTTTCGGAATGTTCCCATACTGACGGTTATAGACTATGCGGCCATTCTGGGTCTGAACAGGCTGTTCCACTGGCTGAATCTGCGTCGGCTGCGTCATTGGACGCTGAACCGGCTGGATTGGCGGATTTTGTTGCGCCGTAGAGGTACCCATTTTAGGCGGAGGAGTGATCAACATTCCGCCGGACGTGTTACCCGAGCCGCTGTTTCCGCCGACAGAACTGACGGGCGCAGGCGCGTTATTAGAACTTGTACAGCCTGCCAGCCAGAGCGAAACCAGTGATAATGCCGCAACACGGCTGATGGTGAATTTAGGGCTTCCCGCGCTCATTTATCCCCCAGGAATGTGTTAACTACCAGTGACTTAAAATTTACCGTGATGGCACGAATCTTTCGCGCCACACCATACGCTGAATTTGCCTTAATAACCCTGGATAATTCCGAGTCTCAGGCCAACTCCCCCTTTACCAGAGGCACAAAGCGCACGGCTTCCACGGTGTCGATAATAAACTCGCCGCCGCGCCGACGAACGCGCTTCAAAAGCTGCTGCTCGTCCCCGACGGGCAGAACAAGAATGCCCCCCTCATCCAGCTGCGACAACAGGGCCGCAGGAATTTCAGGCGGGGCCGCCGTCACGATGATCGCGTCAAACGGCGCGCGCGCCTTCCAACCCTGCCATCCATCACCGTGTCGTGTCGAAACATTATGTAAATCAAGTTGTTTCAGGCGACGACGCGCCTGCCACTGTAAACCTTTAATCCGCTCAACGGAGCATACATGATGAACCAGATGCGCCAGGATCGCGGTCTGATACCCCGACCCGGTGCCAATCTCCAGCACGCGGGAGTCAGGCGTCAGCTCCAGCAGCTCCGTCATGCGCGCCACCATGTAAGGCTGCGAAATCGTCTGGCCCTGTCCGATGGGCAGCGCCACGTTTTCCCACGCTTTGTGTTCAAACGCCTCATCTACAAATTTCTCACGCGGAACCTGAGCAAGCGCTTCAAGCACGTGCTCGTCGCGGATCCCCTGCGCGCGGAGTTGTTCCAGAAGAGTTTGTACACGTTTGTTTACCATTGCGCGTTCACTCCTGCGCGTTCCAGCCAGCTCGATACCACATCATGCGCGCTATACGCGGTTAAATCTACGTGCAGCGGGGTAACCGAAACATAGCCTTCCTCCACGGCGGCAAAGTCGGTATCCGGACCCGCATCGCACTTATCGCCGGGAGGGCCAATCCAGTAAAGCGTGTTGCCGCGAGGATCCTGCTGCGGGATCACCTGATCGGCAGGATGTCGGCTTCCGCAACGGGTGACGCGAATGCCTTTAATTTCATCGAGAGGAAGATCCGGCACGTTGATGTTGAGGATGCGCCCGGTACGCAACGGCTCGCGGCCGAGCGCCCGCAGGATCGAACAGGTCACCGCGGCGGCGGTGTCGTAGTGCGTGTGGCCGTTTAACGAGACCGCCAGCGCCGGGAACCCCAGATGGCGCCCTTCCATTGCGGCCGCCACGGTGCCGGAGTAAATCACGTCATCGCCGAGGTTAGGACCGGCGTTAATGCCGGAAACAACGATATCCGGACGCGGCCGCATCAGCGCGTTCACGCCCAGAAAAACGCAGTCGGTTGGCGTGCCCATCTGCACGGCAATATCGCCATTTTCAAAGGTAAAGGTGCGAAGCGACGACTCCAGCGTCAGTGAGTTAGACGCTCCACTGCGGTTACGATCGGGCGCCACGACCTGCACGTCCGCGAATTCGCGGAGGTGTTTCGCCAGGGTCTGAATGCCTGGCGCGTGGATACCGTCATCGTTACTCAGCAATATTCGCATAATCACCCGAGGTGTTGATAAGTTCCCTGACAACACTGGTGGCAAAGCTACCTGCCGGTAGCCAGAAGCGTAACTCGACGGTCACGTCATCCCACCAGTTCCAGCTTAACTGCTGCGGGTAGAGCAGCATCGCGCGGCGTGCCGCCTCGACTTTTTCCCGCACCAGCAAGGATTGCAATTCTGGCGCATCCGCTACGGCTAACTGCTCGGCAGCCAGCGCGTCGCCCTGCGTTCCCCAGTCGCCCGTACCGGGCAGCGCGGCGGTAATCATCAGCGCTTTTGCGTCCACGCGCGACTGCACATCGGCCATTTCTTCGGCCGTTGCCACAAACCAGCTTCCGCGTCCCGCTAATTGTAGCGCATCGCCAACAACAACTTGATTCGCGTCCGGTTTTTTCAGCCTTTCGCTCACAATCTGATTAAACAACGCGCTGCGGGCCGCCGACAACCAAAAACTGCGTTTATTCCTGTCGCGCACCGGGGCATCGCTTTGCGCCCAGCGCAGCGCACCCTGCAGGTTGCTGCCGCCAATGCCAAAGCGCTGCGCGCCAAAGTAGTTCGGTACACCGCATTCACTGATAGCGTTCAGACGTTTTTCAACATCTTCGCGGTGGGACACTTCACGCAGCACCAGCGTAAAGTCGTTCCCCTTCAACGCCCCCAGACGCAGTTTGCGCTTGTGGCGGGCGAATTCCAGTACCTTACAGCCTTCAAGCTCAAATTTGCTTAAATCAGGCATCGTATTGCCGGGAACGCGCGCGCAGAGCCACTGTTCCGTGACGGCGTGTTTATCTTTCTGTCCGGCAAAGCTCACTTCGCGGGCATGAATTTTGAGGAATTTTGCCAGCGCGTCGGCCACAAAGCGGGTATTGCAGCCATTTTTCAGAATACGCACCAGGATATGTTCGCCTTCGCCATCCGGCTCAAAGCCCAGATCCTCCACCACGAGGAAATCTTCCGGGCTGGCTTTCAGCACCCCGTTCCCCTGCGGTTTACCGTGCAGGTATGTCAGGTTGTCGAAGTCTGTCATTTGCTCGCCTTCAGCAGCAGCGCCACGGCTTCACAGGCAATTCCTTCGCCACGCCCGGTAAAGCCCAGCTTCTCGGTCGTCGTCGCTTTGACGTTCACGTCGTCCATATGGCAGCCCAGATCTTCTGCAATAAACACGCGCATCTGCGGAATATGCGGCAGCATTTTCGGGGCCTGAGCAATAATCGTCACGTCGACGTTGCCGAGGGTGTAGCCTTTCGCCTGGATGCGGCGCCATGCTTCGCGCAGCAGTTCGCGGCTGTCCGCGCCTTTAAATGCCGGGTCGGTGTCCGGGAACAGCTTGCCGATATCGCCCAGCGCGGCAGCGCCCAACAGCGCGTCGGTCAGCGCATGCAGTGCAACGTCGCCATCAGAATGCGCCAGCAGCCCTTTTTCATAGGGAATGCGCACGCCGCCAATGATAATTGGGCCTTCTCCGCCAAAGGCGTGTACATCAAAACCGTGTCCAATTCGCATTATGCCTTCTCCTGATGGGTCGAACGGGTAAGATAAAATTCCGCGAGCTGTAAATCTTCCGGACGCGTCACTTTTATATTATCAGCGCGTCCTTCAACAAGCTCAGGGTGGAAACCGCAATATTCCAGCGCAGAGGCTTCGTCCGTGATGGTCGCGCCTTCTTTAAGCGCACGCGTTAGGCAGTCGTGGAGTAATTCGCGGGGGAAAAATTGTGGCGTCAGCGCGTGCCATAAATCGACGCGGTCGACGGTGTGGGCGATAGCCTGTTTGCCCGGCTCGGCGCGCTTCATGGTGTCGCGCACCGGTGCGGCCAGAATCCCGCCAACCTTGCTTGTTTCGCTCAGCGCCAGCAGGCGCGCAAGATCGTCCTGATGCAGGCAAGGACGCGCCGCGTCATGCACCAGCACCCACGACGCGTTTCCGGCGGCCTGAATGCCCGCCAGCACGGAATCGGCGCGTTCGGCGCCACCGTCAACGACGGTAATATGTGGATGATTTGCCAGCGGCAGCTGCGCGAAGCGCGCATCGCCAGGGCTGATAGCGATGATCACACGCGTCACCCGCGGGTGCGCCAGCAGCGCCGCCACGGCGTGCTCGAGGATCGTTTTATCGCCAATAGAGAGGTACTGCTTGGGACATTCTGTCTGCATGCGCCGGCCAAAACCTGCGGCCGGCACCACGGCGCATACGTCCGAAAAAGTTACTGCCATGTCGTAATCCTGGGCCTGATTATCGATTGTTTTGTGCTGAGCCCTGATTGCGTTTAGACGCATCCGGAACCAGACGATAAAAGGTTTCGCCCGGCTTAGTCATACTGAGTTCATTGCGTGCGCGTTCCTCAATCGCCTCTTGCCCGCCATTGAGGTCATCAATTTCAGCAAAGAGTTGATCGTTTCGCGCCTTAAGTTTGGCGTTTGTTGCCTGCTGAGCCGCGACGTCATCGCTCACCCGGCTATAGTCGTGCAGTCCGTTCTTACCGAACCACAGCGAATATTGCAGCCAGATTAGCAAAGCCAGCAACAGCAGCGTTAGTTTACCCATCCTGCCCCCTGAAAAACGGCATCATCATCCCAAGACTTCCCCAGAGCACTACGCCGGGGTAACAGAGATGCCGCAACATCGCGGGCAAATGTACCACATTTTTTCCGCAGAATCGTCCTGCTCAATATCGTTACACAGTTGGTTACGGTTTGAATTATGGCTGAAGTTAGCCCATGAGCCACAAAAATAACAGACCAAACATGAGAACCACCGTCACAATCGTGACCACGGTGCTGTACAGGAGCTTACCGTTGAGCAGCGAGTGCAGCGCAATGCCGACGACAACCGCCACGGGCATCAACGCCAGAAAGAAAGGCCAGGTGTAGAGAAAGAAGAACAGCGTGTTGCCGCCGTAGATGAGAAACGGAATGCCAAGCGCCAGCAGCCATGAGACGAAGCCAATGATGGCCCCAGGAAATGACCAGGTCGTTTCGTCGTCGGTCGCTAGCGGCTCCGACCCGGTGGTGGTGATGTAATGTTCACTGTTGCGCATAGCTAATCCTGTGACCGTGACTGATCGTTCGGGAAGACAGCTCCCGAACGATACCGCCTCAGGATCTGATAATATCGTCCCGTCTGAGCAGGTCTAATAATTGGCTTACTAAATTTGTTACCAATTGTTGACCTTCCAGGTGAATTTCAGGCGATTCAGGCGCTTCGTATACCGCGTCAATTCCGGTGAAGTTGCGCAGTTCTCCGGCACGCGCTTTCTTGTAAAGCCCTTTCGGGTCGCGCGCTTCGCAAATCTCCAGCGGCGTATCGACAAACACCTCGATAAAGCGATCCTGGCCCACGCGTTCGCGCACCATCTGGCGCTCGGCGCGGTGCGGAGAGATAAACGCGGTCAGCACCACCAACCCGGCGTCAGCCATCAGGCTGGCGACTTCGCCCACCCGGCGGATGTTCTCTTTGCGGTCATCGTCGCTAAACCCTAAATCGCTGCACAGGCCGTGACGCACGTTGTCGCCATCCAGCAGGTACGTGCTTACGCCCTGCTGATGCAACGCCTCTTCCAGCGCGCCGGCCACCGTCGATTTACCCGAGCCGGACAGCCCGGTAAACCACAGCACAACCCCACGATGACCGTGGAGCTGTTCGCGCTGGGCAACGGTGACCGGATGAGGATGCCAGACGACGTTCTCATCATGGGCGGCCATTACTTGCCTCCCAGCAGATCGCGTGCGCCCCAGTGCGGAAAGTGTTTACGCACCAGCGCGTTCAGTTCCAGCTCGAAGACGCTGAATTCAGACGTCGCGGCAGCCTGTTTAATCGGTTCGCGCACCATACCGGCTCCGACGGTAACGTTGGTCAGCCTGTCGATAAAGATAAGACCTCCCGTGACCGGGTTCTGCTGATACGGATCCAGCACCAGCGGTTCGTCGAAGGTCAGATCGACCAGACCAATGCCGTTCAGCGGCAGCTCGGTGACGTCACGCTGGGTCAGGTTGTTGATATCCACCTGGAACTGAATACCGTCCACGCGGGCGCGGGTTTTCTTGCCGGCAATTTTGATGTCATAGCTCTGGCCAGCGGTCAGCGGCTGTTCGGCCATCCACACCACGTCCACGGAAGCCCCCTGCACCGCCGCCAGCGTTTCATGCGCGTCAACCAGCAGGTCGCCCCGGCTGATATCAATTTCGTCTTTCAGCACCAGCGTTACGGCTTCACCGGCGCCCGCTTCCTGCAGGTCACCGTCGAAGGTGACGATGCGGGCGATAGTCGATTCCACGCCGGATGGCAGTACCTTGACGCGCTGACCTACCTTTACGGAGCCTGACGCGAGGGTGCCTGAGAAACCGCGGAAATCGAGGTTCGGACGGTTCACGTACTGCACCGGGAAGCGCATCGGCTGGGTATCGACCACGCGCTGAATTTCAACGGTTTCCAGCACTTCCAGCAGCGTCGGACCGCTGTACCACGGCATGTTCGCGCTCTGGGAAGCGACGTTATCCCCTTCCAGCGCCGAGAGCGGTACAAAGCGAATATCCAGGTTGCCCGGCAGCTGTTCGGCAAAGGTCAGATAGCTCTGGCGGATCTCCTCGAACTTCTCTTCGCTGAAGTTGACCAGATCCATCTTGTTGACCGCCACCACCAGGTGTTTGATCCCCAGCAGCGTCGAGATAAAGCTGTGACGACGGGTCTGATCCAGCACGCCTTTACGCGCGTCCATCAGCAGGATCGCCAGGTCGCAGGTAGACGCGCCGGTCGCCATGTTGCGGGTGTACTGCTCGTGCCCCGGGGTGTCGGCGATAATAAATTTGCGCTTCTCGGTAGAGAAGTAGCGGTAGGCCACGTCGATGGTGATGCCCTGCTCGCGCTCCGCCTGCAGGCCGTCCACCAGCAGCGCCAGGTCGAGTTTTTCACCCTGGGTGCCGTGACGTTTACTGTCGTTATGCAGGGAAGAGAGCTGATCTTCGTAAATCTGGCGCGTATCGTGCAGCAGGCGGCCAATCAGGGTACTTTTCCCGTCATCCACGCTGCCGCAGGTCAGAAAACGCAGCAGGCTTTTGTGTTGTTGCGCGTGCAGATACGCTTCCACGCCACCTTCGTTGGCAATTTGTTGAGCAATAGTGGTGTTCATGGCGGCTCCTTAGAAATAACCCTGACGTTTCTTCAGCTCCATGGAGCCTGCCTGGTCGCGGTCAATCACGCGCCCCTGTCGCTCGCTGGTGGTGGACACCAGCATCTCTTCGATGATCTCCGGCAGCGTCTGCGCGCTGGATTCCACCGCCCCGGTCAGCGGCCAGCAGCCGAGAGTACGGAAGCGCACCATCTGTTGTTTGATCACTTCGCCCGGCTGCAGGTCGATGCGATCGTCGTCGATCATCATCAGCATGCCGTCGCGCTCCAGCACCGGGCGCTCGGCGGCCAGATACAGCGGAACGATTTCAATGTTTTCCAGATAGATGTACTGCCAGATATCCAGCTCGGTCCAGTTGGAGAGCGGGAAGACGCGAATGCTTTCGCCTTTGTTGATCTGGCCGTTGTAGTTGTGCCACAGCTCCGGACGCTGGTTTTTCGGATCCCAGCGGTGGAAGCGGTCGCGGAAGGAGTAGATACGTTCTTTGGCGCGGGATTTCTCCTCGTCACGGCGCGCGCCGCCGAAGGCCGCGTCAAAACCGTATTTGTTCAGCGCCTGCTTCAGCCCTTCGGTTTTCATGATATCGGTGTGCTTGGCGCTGCCGTGCACGAACGGGTTAATGCCCATCGCCACCCCTTCCGGGTTTTTATGCACCAGCAGCTCGCAGCCGTAGGCTTTCGCGGTACGGTCGCGGAACTCGTACATTTCGCGGAATTTCCAGCCGGTATCCACGTGCAGCAGCGGGAACGGCAGCGTGCCCGGATAAAACGCTTTACGCGCCAGATGCAGCATGACGCTGGAATCTTTACCGATGGAGTACATCATCACCGGGTTAGAAAACTCGGCGGCCACTTCGCGGATAATATGGATACTCTCCGCTTCGAGCTGCCGCAGGTGTGTAAGACGTTTTTGGTCCATAACCGTTCCTTAAGCCAAATTTACGACAGAAGAACCAAAGCCTTCTGTATCGGTTGTGTGTTGGAACCAGGCGAGCGTGCTGTGCAGCTGCACCACTTCACCCACCACGATCAGGGCGGGCATCGGGGCGTCTTTCGCCAGGGTTGCAAGATGTTCCAGCGTGCCCGTCGCAACGTGCTGATCGACGCGCGTGCCGCGAGAAATGACGGCAACGGGCGTCGTCGCCTCGCGACCGTGCTGAATAAGCTGTTCGCTGATGTCCGCCGCCTTCATCGTGCCCATGTATATCGCCAGCGTCTGGCGGCTCTGGGCGAGATGCGACCAGTCGAACGGCGTGCTGTCGGCCTTGTAGTGGCCGGTCACAAAGGTCACGCTCTGGGCGTAATCGCGGTGGGTCAACGGGATACCGGCGTAGGCCGTTACCGCTGAGGCCGCCGTGATGCCCGGCACCACCTGGAACGGTATGCCCGCTTCGGCTGCCGCCTGCAGCTCTTCGCCGCCGCGACCGAAAATAAACGGATCGCCTCCTTTCAGGCGCACCACGGTTTTACCCGCTTTGGCGGCGTCAACCAGCATCTGGTTAGTGTCGTGCTGCGGCACAGAGTGCTCGCCAGCCCGTTTGCCGACGCAGATTTGCTCCGCGTCGCGACGGATCAGCTCGCGCACGCCGTCGGTGACCAGATGGTCGTAGAACACCACGTCCGCGTCCTGCAGCACCTGCAGACCGCGCAGCGTCAGAAGCCCGGCATCGCCCGGCCCTGCGCCCACCAGAATGATCTCCCCGCCCGTACTGCCGGGGTTATCCAGTTCGTCCTCGAGAATTTTCTGCGCTGCCGTCTCATTACCGGCATGCATCAGGCTGGCAAAGCGGCCGCGAAACACGCGTTCCCAGAAGCGACGGCGTTCCGTTACGCTGGTCAGGCGCGTTTTCAGGTGGTTGCGCCAGTAGCTGGCTTTTTCCGCCATGCGCCCGAGGCTGGTCGGCAGCAGCGCTTCGATTTTTTCACGCAGCACGCGCGCCAGCACCGGTGCGGTACCGCCGGAGGAGATCGCCACCAGCAGCGGAGAACGGTCAACGATCGACGGGAAGATGAACGAACATAACGGCTGGTCGTCCACCACGTTCACCAGGCGGTAGCGGGCCTGAGCGGCGTCGGAAATCCGCCGGTTCAGGTCGCGATCTTCGGTCGCCGCAATCACCAGCACGACGCTGTCGATTTGTGATTCGTCAAAATCCGCTTCTGCCACTACCCGCACCTGCGCCCCTGCGCGTTGCAGAAACGCGATTTTGCGATCGGCAATTTCACCCGTGCCAACAACCAGCACCGGCTTCTCTTTTATCGCGGCAAATAAGGGCAGATAGTCCACAAGCAACAACTCACTAACAACGAGGAATAAAGGGACTATAGGGGGCGGCTTAGACCGAATGAAATTACGAATTGGAATGAGTAGTTACTCAATGGAATAACGCCGTGAAAAAGCTAATACCAAAAAGTGCTTAACACGCGAAATTTCGGGCATTTAAGACCAATTCAAATTGTGTATGGACGATCACAGTTTCATACTAGGCGGGTTATTATTTTGCTCAGTTTTTAAGGACTCACTATGTTTTCCGCAACGCGCCACCGTATTGCTGCCCTGGCGCTCGGCGTTTGCTTTATTCTTCCTGCCCAGGCAAAAAACCAAGCTTATGGTGAAATCGCCACTATGCAGGCGCGGCATATTGCCACCGTCTTCCCTGGCCGCATGACCGGCTCGCCTGCGGAAATGCTCTCCGCGGACTATCTTCGCCAGCAGTTTGCCGGGATGGGCTACCAGAGCGATATCCGCGCGTTTCACAGCCGCTACGTTTATACCTCCAGAAATAAAACGAAAAACTGGCATAACGTGACCGGCAGTACGGTTATCGCGGCGCATGAAGGTCGCGCGGCTGAACAGATTATTATCATGGCGCACCTTGATACCTACGCCCCGATGAGCGATGCCGATACGGATAACAACCTCGGCGGGCTGACGCTGCAGGGCATGGACGACAACGCGGCGGGCCTGGGCGTGATGCTCGAACTGGCCGAGCGGATGAAAGATATTCCAACGCAGTATGGCATTCGTTTCGTGGCTACCAGCGGTGAGGAAGAGGGCAAACTCGGCGCTGAGAATCTCTTTAAACGCATGAACGCTGAGGAGAAGAAAAATACGCTGCTGGTGATCAACCTCGATAACCTGATCGTCGGCGATAAGCTTTATTTCAACAGCGGGCAGAGTACGCCGGGACCCGTGCGGAAACTGACGCGCGACCGGGCGCTGGCGATTGCCCGCAGCCATGGCGTTTTTGCCACCAGCAACCCTGGCGGTAACCCGGATTATCCGCGAGGAACGGGCTGCTGCAACGATGGGGAAGTGTTCGATAAAGCGGGCATTCCGGTGCTGTACGTGGAAGCGACAAACTGGGCATTGGGCAAGAAAGATGGCTATCAGCAGCGGGCTAAATCGAAAGCCTTCCCGGACGGGACAAGCTGGCACAACGTGATGCTGGATAATCAGCAGCACATTGACAGCGCGCTGCCGCAGCGGATTGAGCACCGCAGTCGTGATGTGGTGAAGGTCATGCTGCCGCTGGTGAAGGAGCTGGCGAAAGCGGGGAAAGCCTGAGGTTTTTAAGGCCTGATGCCCTCACCCCAACCCTCTCCCACAGGGAGAGGGAGGATAAGCCTTTGTAGGCCCGGTAAGCGCAGCGCCACCGGGCAAAAAGGTTATCACCCTTCGTGCAGCCCGCACTCGCGCTTCAGCCCAAAGAATCGCGTCTCTTCTTCCGCCATTCCCGGTTCCCATTTGCGCGTGGTGTGGGTGTCGCCCACCGACAGATAGCCCTGGTCCCACAGCGGATGGTACTTCAGCCCGTGTTTTTGCAGATACTGATACACCGTACGGTTATCCCAGTCGATAATCGGCAGCACTTTAAATACCCCGCGCTGGACCGCCAGCACCGGTAAGGTTGCACGACTGCCGGACTGCTCGCGGCGCAGCCCCGCAAACCACGTCTGCGCATTGAGCTCTTTCAGCGCCCGGTTCATCGGCTCAACTTTGTTGATCTCATTGTATTTCTCAATGCCCTCTACGCCCTGTTCCCACAGCTTACCGTAGCGCGCCTCCTGCCAGGCCGCGCTTTCCGTCGCACGGTACACTTTGAGGTTCAGCTTGAGCTTGTCCGTCAGCTCGTCAATAAACTGGTAGGTTTCAGGAAACAGGTAGCCGGTATCGGTGAGGATCACCGGAATGTCCGGACGGATCTGATTCACCAGATGCAGGCTGACCGCCGCCTGAATACCAAAGCTCGACGAGAGCACATAGTCTCCCGGCAGGTTTTCCAGCGCCCACGCCACGCGCCCTTCGGCGTCCAGCTTTTCAAGGCGGGCATTGGTTTCTGCCAGCGCCAGAATGCGTTCGACTTTAGGCAGATCGTTAAGGGCGTTTAGATCGAGTACGGACATAATTACCTCTCGTGGTTACTCCCAGAAATCCCTTGCGGGATCGAGCACCGGGCGAATGATGCCCGCACGCACCGTAAAGTCGCCGAAGCCTTCACCCGCTTCGCGCTCTTTCGCCCAGCGCCCGACAAGCTCGTCGATGGAATCAAGGATTTCCGGTTCCGTAATATTTTCACGGTACATACGCGGAATGCGCGTCCCCATACGGTTACCGCCAAGGTGCACGTTGTAACGACCCGGCGCTTTCCCGACCAGACCCAGCTCGGCCAACATCGCGCGGCCGCAGCCGTTCGGGCAGCCGGTGACGCGCATAACAATATGCTCGTCCGGAATACCGTGTTTTTCCAGAATCGCTTCCACTTTGTCAGTAAATGACGGCAGGAAACGTTCCGCTTCGGCCATCGCCAGCGGGCAGGTCGGGAACGACACGCAGGCCATCGAGTTTTCACGCTGCGGCTTAACCGCATCCATTAACCCGTGGTCGCGCGCCAGCTTCTCGATCTTCGCCTTCTGGCTTTCCGGCACGCCGGCAATAATCAGATTCTGGTTAGCGGTAATGCGGAATTCGCCTTTATGGATCTTAGCAATTTCCAGCAGACCGGTTTTCAGCGGACGGCCCGGATAGTCCAGAATACGGCCGTTTTCGATAAACAGCGTCAGGTGCCATTTATTATCGATACCTTTCACCCAGCCAATGCGATCGCCGCGACCGGTGAATTCGTAAGGGCGGATCGGCTCAAATTTGATGCCCGCACGACGCTCCACTTCCTCTTTGAACGTCTCAACGCCCACGCGCTCCAGGGTGTATTTGGTTTTCGCGTTTTTACGGTCGGTACGGTTGCCCCAGTCGCGCTGCGTGGTCACTACCGCTTCCGCCACGGCCAGCGTGTGCTCCAGCGGCAGGAAGCCGAACTCGCTCGCGGTGCGGGCGTAGGTTTTCTTATTACCGTGCTCAATGGACAGGCCGCCGCCCACCAGCAGGTTAAAGCCAATCAGCTTGCCGTTTTCGGCAATCGCCACGAAGTTCATGTCGTTGGCGTGCAGATCGATATCGTTCTGCGGTGGGATCACGACCGTGGTTTTAAACTTACGCGGCAGATAGGTCTGGCCAAGGATCGGTTCTTCGTCCGTGGTCGCGACTTTTTCCTGATCGAGCCAAATCTCCGCATAGGCGCGGGTGCGCGGCAGCAGGTGCTCAGAGATCTTCTTCGCCCACTCATAGGCTTCGGCGTGCAGCTCGGACTCATACGGGTTCGAGGTGCAAAGCACGTTACGGTTCATGTCGTTGGCGGTCGCCAGCGCGTCCAGCCCGACCGAGTGCAGCATCTGATGCACCGGCTTGACGTTCTTCTTCAGAATGCCGTGGAACTGGAATGTCTGACGGTTGGTCAGGCGGATGCTGCCATAAATCGTGTTTTCACCAGCAAACTTGTCGATGGCCTGCCACTGTTTGGTGGTGATCACCCCGCCCGGCAGACGGCAGCGCAGCAGCATCGCATGACGCGGCTCCAGCTTCTGTTCGGCACGCTCGGCGCGGATGTCGCGATCGTCCTGCTGGTACATGCCGTGGAAGCGGATCAGCAGGAAGTTGTCGCCTTTGAAGCCGCCGGTGAGACCGTCATTCAGATCTTCAGCAATGGTGCCGCGCAGATAGTTGCTTTCCAGCTTCATGCGCTCGGCGTCTGTCAGTTTACCTTCGACCACCAGTGGCCCTGGATGTTTTTCGCTCATTAGTAGACATCTCGCTGATAACGGCGCTCAACGCGCAGCTCACTTAAAAATTCATCCGCCGTTTCGGCATCCATACCGCCGAATTCGGCAATCACTTCCAGCAGTGCCTGCTCAACGTCTTTCGCCATGCGATTGGCGTCGCCGCAGACATAAATGTGGGCACCGTCATTGATCCAGCGCCACAGCTCTGCGCCCTGTTCGCGCAGTTTATCTTGTACGTATACTTTTTCTTTCTGGTCGCGGGACCAGGCCAGATCGATGCGGGTCAGTACGCCTTCTTTCAAATAGCGCTGCCACTCAACCTGGTAGAGGAAATCCTCGGTAAAGTGCGGGTTGCCGAAGAACAGCCAGTTTTTACCCGGCGCTTCATCTGCCGCGCGCTGCTGCATGAAGGCGCGGAACGGCGCAATGCCGGTGCCTGGGCCAATCATGATGACCGGCGTTTCCGGGTTCGCCGGCAGGCGGAAGTTGTCGTTGTGCTCAATAAAGACGCGCACTTCGCCCTCTTCTTCCACGCGATCCGCCAGGAAGCTTGATGCCCCACCCGCACGGGCGCGGCCTTCGATGTCGTAGCGCACCACGCCGACGGTAATATGCACTTCACTCTCCACTTCGGCCTGCGAAGAGGCGATGGAGTACAGGCGCGGCGTCAGCGGTCGCAGCAGGCCGATCAGCGCATCGGCATCCAGCTGAGCCGGAGAGAAACGCACCATATCGACAATTGGCGTCGTCGCGGCGTAATGCTGCAGCTTCGCCTTGTCGCCCACCAGCGGCAGCAGGGATTCGCTGCGCGTTAAGGTGGCATAATTTTCGACGATATTCGGGGTGTTCACCGTCAGCTCGAAATGCCACTGCAGCGCCTCTGCAAGCGGCTGGGTTTTGCCGTCAACGGTGACGGGCTCGTCACCCTTCAGCCACAGCAGCTCAACCAGCTCTTTCACCAGCGCCGGATCGTTTTGATACCAGATACCCAGCGCGTCGCCCGGCTGATAGCGCAGGCCAGAGTCGCCGAGATCGATCTCGATATGGCGCACGTCTTTTTCCGAATCGCGGCCGGTGATTTTCTGGTTCACCGACAGGCTCGCCGTCAGCGGCGCCTCTTTGGTGTACGGGCTGGTGTGGATGTCGTTGACGGCACCCGTCGCGGTGAACGCGGCCTGCGCCGACGTCTCTTTCGGCACGCGCGCTTTCAGCACCTCAACGATGCGCGCACGCCATTCGGCGGCGGCGGTCTGGTATTCAACATCCGCGTCAACGCGGTCCAGCAGGCGCTCCGCGCCCAGCTCCGCCAGCCTGCTGTCGAAGTCTTTACCGGACTGGCAGAAGAATTCATACGAGGTATCGCCAAGGCCAAATACGGCAAACGCCGTGGCATCCAGCTTCGGCGCTTTTTTCGAGAACAGGAACTTGTGCAGCGCCACCGCTTCTTCAGCAGGTTCACCTTCACCCTGCGTAGAGGCGACCACCACCAGCAGTTTTTCTGACGCGATTTGCTTAAATTTATAATCCCCGGCGTTGACCAGGTTCACGTTCAGTTTGGCGGCCAGCAGGTCGTCACGCAGCGCTTCGGCCACGCGGCGCGCATTGCCCGTCTGCGAGGCGGAAATCAGGGTAATGGCCGGAATTTCAACGGCCGTTACCGGTGCACCCGCCACAGCGCCAGGCTGCTGATTGAGCATTCCCCAGAAATAACCGGAGACCCAGGCAAGCTGAGTGGGAGAAAAATCAGAGGTGGCAGCCTGAAGGCGCGCCAGTTGCTCCGGGTTCAGGGGAAGCAAATTTGAAGGTGGGGCCTGTGTTGTCATGCGTCGTTATGTTCCAGTAGCCAAGCGGACTTTAAGCGAATAAATCCAAACTGAAGATAAGGTTAACGGCGAGGATAATAACAATTAAAGAAGGGATGGAAATAATAAATAACCAAATGGACTAACCTGTTTTAGTTGTCATGCTTAGCGATAAAACCGATTAATTAACCCTCTGAAAATTATCGATAAAAGCATCAAAAAACGCCTGTTAACGAGACGCCAGGCTTCAGAGCCGTTTTAGTTAATGCTAAAAATTGTGCTTTCCGGTAATATGCGGCGGTTTTTTCCGCATTACTGAGAGCGATCATGTCCACCACACTGTTTAAAGATTTCACCTTCGAAGCCGCCCACCACCTTCCGCATGTCCCTGAAGGGCATAAATGCGGCCGTCTGCACGGGCATTCGTTCATGGTGCGTCTTGAGATCACCGGTGAAGTTGATCCGCATACCGGTTGGATCATGGATTTTGCCGAACTGAAGGCGGCGTTTAAGCCGACCTACGATCGTCTGGATCATTACTACCTGAATGATATCCCGGGCCTTGAAAACCCGACCAGCGAAGTGCTGGCGAAATGGATTTGGGATCAGATGAAGCCGCTGGTGCCGCTGCTGAGCGCGGTGATGATCAAAGAGACCTGTACCGCCGGCTGTATCTATCGCGGGGAGTAAAAAAAGCCCGGCTAAACCGGGCTTTTTTTTAGGCAATATTCAGGTATTTGTGCGTCTGCATCGACAGGCGCCAGTTGCGCGCAATACAGGTTTCAATGCACAGGCGCGTCGCGTCGTCTTTCTGGCTGATCGGCTGTAGCGCAATGACGCGCTGCTTTTCATCCGTCAGCGTGGCCAGCAGTTCATCCAGCGCTTCGATATCACGCACGCGCCCAACCGGGTGCTTAATCTCATCCGCGCGTTCCAGCGCCTGAGACAGCACGTCATACCCGCCGCGCATATTCACTTTTGGCGATACCGTCACCCAGGTCGTGTGTGAACAGCGCACTTCATGGGTGCCGCTGGTTTCAATCTGGCAGCTGTAGCCGTTCTTTTCGAGCAGCTCGGTCAGCGGCGTCAGATCGTGGATGCAGGGTTCACCGCCGGTGATCACGACGTGGCGCGCCGTCCAGCCCTGACGACCAATAATGGCCAGCAGATCTTCTGAACTGCCCGCGCCCCACTTATCGCTCTCTTTGGTTTTCGCCAGAATGCTAAACAGCGACACTTCCCGATCTGCGAGCTTATCCCACGTATGTTTGGTATCACACCAGGCACAGCCAACCGGGCATCCCTGTAAACGAATGAAAATAGCGGGAACGCCGGTAAAGTAACCCTCGCCTTGCAGGGTCTGGAACATCTCGTTAATCGGGTACTGCATAGTCATCTCAGTAAAGGGGATAAACGATAAGTATCGCAGATCCCCGCCTGATGGTCATGCTCCATCGGTGCTTTGCGCGCCAATCGCCGCCATAAAACGCTCGGTAATTTGCTGTGGACGGGTGATGGCGCCGCCGACGACGACCGTATGCGCGCCCAGCGCCAGGCATCTGGCCGCGCGTTCAGGCGTATCCACGTTGCCTTCGGCAACCACGGGAACCGTCACGGCAGCCAGCACGCCCTTCAGGAACGCGCAGTCGTTCTCCGGAAGCGAATGGCCCGCCGTTTCCGCCGTATAGCCATAAAGCGTGGTGCCGACACAGTCAAAGCCAAGCGCCTGTGCCGTCACGGCTTCGCCCACGGTGGAAATATCCGCCATCAGCAGTACCGCGGGATAGCGCGAGCGGATGCGCGCGACCAGCGTTTCCAGGGATTCTCCACCGGGACGCTCCCGCGCCGTCGCATCAAGCGCAATGATTTCCGGAGAGACGGTCATGAGCTCATCCACCTCTTTCATCGTGGCGGTGATAAACACCTCGCTTTCCGGGTAATCCCGTTTGATGATGCCGATAACAGGCAAAGAGACCTGCTGCTTAATGGCCTCGATATCCACCACGCTGTTGGCACGAATGGCTGCGGCCCCGCCCTGTGCCGCCGCCAGCGCCATGCGCGACATAATAAACGGGCTATGCAGCGGTTCATTTTCCAGCGCCTGACAGGAGACGACCAGTTTTCCCTTCAGGTTATCCAGCACAGTTTTCATTACGATAAGATCTCTTCCACTTCGTTTTTGATAATCGTGACGTGCGGGCCATAAATGACCTGAACCCCGTTACCGCGCACGATAACGCCGCGCGCGCCGGTGGCTTTCAGCGCCGCGTCATCCACTTTACTGCCGTCCTTCACCGTGACGCGAAGCCGCGTGGCGCAGCAGTCCACCTCTTCCAGATTCTCTTTTCCGCCTAATCCCGCGATCACCGCAACGGCGCGCTCGCTCTGCGAGAAGGTCACTTCATTGGCCATCGCCTCCTTTTCCCGACCCGGCGTGGCAAAATCAAAACGGTTAATCAGATAGCGGAAGGTGAAGTAGTAAAGGAAGAACCACGGCACGCCCACCAGGGGAACGAACATCCAGTTGGTTTTGGCCTCTCCCTGCAAAATGCCGAACAGCACGAAGTCAATAAAACCGCCGGAGAAGGTTTGCCCGATGGTGATATGCAGCATGTGTGCGAGCATGAACGCCAGCCCGTCAAACAGCGCATGAATGACGTAAAGCACCGGCGCAATAAACAGGAAGGAAAACTCGATAGGCTCGGTAATTCCGGTCAGGAACGAGGTTAATGCCGCAGAGAGCAGCAGCCCGGCAACGCGCTTTTTGTTCTCCGGTTTTGCCGTGTGGTACATCGCCAGACACGCGCCGAGCAGGCCAAACATCATCGTAATAAAGCGCCCGGACATGAAGCGCGACGTGCCCTCATAGAAATGCTGCGTGTTCGGGTCGGCCAGCTGGGCGAAGAAGATCCGCTGTGTGCCCTCAACGAGGTGACCGTTGACAATCTCGCTGCCCCCGAGCGCGGTGGTCCAGAACGGCAGATAGAAGATGTGGTGCAAACCAAACGGGCCCAGCATGCGTAAAATGAAGCCGTACAGCAGGGTGCCCAGATAGCCGGTGGCATCCACCAGCCCGCCGAGACCAAAAATCAGTTTCTGAAAATGCGGCCAGACCACCGTCATGAGCGCGCCGACGAGTATCGCCGCCAGCGAGCTGATGATGGGAACAAAGCGCGAGCCGCCAAAAAACCCGAGGAACTGCGGAAGCGCAATTTTGTTAAACCGATGATGGAGCGTGCAGGTCACCAGACCAATCACCACGCCGCCAAACACGCCGGTTTCCAGCGTCTGGATCCCCAGCGTCATGCCCTGCCCAACTGCGCCCGGGTTCTCGTGCGCCAGTTTGCCGGTGAGGATCAGCAGCGCGTTGATGGTGGCATTCATAACCAGAAACGCGAGTAGCGCCGCCAGCCCAGCCGTGCCCTTATCGCTTTTTGCCAACCCGACGGCGACCCCAACCGCAAACAGCACCGAGAGGTTCGCAAACACGATTGAACCGGCGCTGCTCATGATAGTGAAAATGGCCTGCAGCCAGCCCACATCTAAAAACGGATAAGCCGCCAGCGTATTGGGATTCGATAACGCGCCGCCTATCCCCAGCAGCAGGCCCGCCGCGGGCAGCACGGCGATAGGCAACATAAAGGATTTACCAAAGCGCTGCGCTTTTTCAAACCATCCCCCCGAAGAAGCACCACTGAACATTTGCATCATTTTTTCATCTCCCCGTTAAACGATGAAAATTTTTACCATATAAATATCATTCAGTGAAAATTACCATCAAAAACCAGGAAGCCGATCATACTTTTTCAAAATGACTGGCATCTTTCCCCTCCTTTCCGCCACACTAGTCGCAGCGAAACACATTAAGGACGTGGCATGTCGGACCATGAAAATCTGCTGCTGAAGCTCCGCCAGGAGGCTTCCGGGTACAGCCCAACGCAACAAAAACTCGGCGAGTTTGTCCTCAGCGATCCTGCCCGGGTGCTCTACCTGACGATCACTGAACTGGCGCGCGAGAGCCACACCAGCGAAGCCAGCGTCACGCGCCTTTGCCGGACGCTGGGCTGCAAGGGCTATAACGAATTTAAAATGGCGCTTGCGCTGGATATTCAGCAGGGCCAGCCCGCGCGTCAGGCGGGGGATGAGATTGATAACGTCGTGGATGAGTCGGTGCAGGCTTTGCAGGATACCGCCAGACTCCTCGACCGCACGCTGCTTGAAAAGGCGGCGCTGGCGCTGCATCAGGCGCAATCCGTGCAGATTTATGGCGTCGCGGCCAGCGCGATCCTCGGCGAGTATCTGCATTACAAGCTGCTGCGGCTGGGCAAACCCGCACAGCTGTTTAGCGATATGCACCGCGCGGCCATGAATGCGGCAACGCTTTCGAAAGATACGCTGGTTGTGGCCATCTCCAGTTCGGGTTCAACGCGGGATTTACTCCACGTGGTGAAGCTTGCCCGCAAGCGCGGCGTTAAGGTTCTGGCGCTCAGCAATACGCCCCGCAGCCCGCTGGCCTCTCTGAGCGACATGCAGCTGGTTGCCGCCAAACCAGAAGGCCCTCTAAGTGCAGGCGCGCTCAATGCTAAGGTTGGAGTGATGCTGCTGGTCGAGCTGTTGACCACGTCCATGATTGCGCTGGATGGTCATTACGGCGACGTTAGCCAGCAAACAGCCAGCGCCACGCTTCCCCTTTTGCTCTGAAAATCATTCGCAGGCTAAATAAATCGGCCTGCGACTTATAGTTAAGGGGTATTTAAAACATTTATTCGATAAATGTTTGGTGTAACAAATTATTATACTTATTACATTTTGAATTACGTTCACCATTCGGCGCAGACCTCATAAAAACAATTAAATTCAATTAGTTAAAATTTAAATTTTAATAGAGTGAATTTTTACCCTTGCGATACTGTCCAATATATCCACCTGATTTCCTTTCCTTAAAATAAGCTTAAGACGCCATTGATTTCGGCGTTTTATTATTTAAATGCCGTTTACTTTTGCACGCCTACAATCCGCCTCATCAATCATAATGAGACGGTATTAATGAAGATGTTATTGATTACAGGCGTGACCGGATTTCTGGGTGGTGCAGTTCTTGAAAAAATCCTGACCAGCGATCAACCCGCAAAACTCCTTTTGCTTGCGCGCGCCAGCGATCCGCAGAGCGGGCTGGAGCGCGTGCTGGAAAACATGCGCAAGTTCAACGTTCCCGAGGACAAGCTGGCCTCCCTGAAGGTGGATAATATCCTGATTGGCGACCTCAGCCAGCCTGAAGCCTTTCTCAACGATCCCCGTCTGGATCGGGTCACGCACGTGGTTAACTGTGCGGCCGTCGCCTCATTTGGTAATAACCCGCTGATCTGGAAAGTCAACGTTGAAGGTACGCTCGCGCTGGCGCGCCGTATGGAGCAGGTTACAGGACTGCAGCGTTTCCTCCACGTCGGCACCGCAATGTCATGCACGCCGGAGCAGGATTCACTGGTCGCCGAAAGCGCTGAATTCAGAGAGAATGCAGAACACCTGGTGGAATACACGTTTTCGAAGTCAACTATCGAACAGCTTATGCGCCAGGAGTGTCCGAACCTGCCGCTGCTCATCGCCCGTCCGTCCATCGTTGTCGGCCATACCCGTCACGGCTGCACGCCGTCGAGCAGCATTTTCTGGGTCTTTAGCATGGGCCTGATGCTGCAGAAGTTTATGTGCTCAATGGAAGACCGGATCGACGTTGTTCCGGTGGATTATTGCGCCGACGCGATGTTAATGCTGCTCAACAGCAACGCTCGACCGGGAGAAGTGGTACACATTTCTGCGGGAGAAGAGAACAGCGTTCGCTTTGCGGATATCGATCAGGCAATGGCGCAGGCGCTGGACAAAGCCCCCGTCGGGGATAAATATGCGCAGGTCAGCTACGAAACGCTGGTCAGAATGCGCCGCGAGCTAAAACATATTTTTGGGCCGTGCAACGAACGTCTGATGCTGAAAGCCATGCGTTTATACGGTGCATTTGCCACGCTTAACGTGCGCTTCAGCAACGATAAGCTGCTGAGCATGGGGATGCCGAAGCCGCCCCGGTTTACGGATTATATCGCCCGCTGCGTGCAAACCACCCAGGGGCTGACCATTCCGGAGCAAATGGCGGTCGATTTTAAATAGCCAAAAAAAATGCCAGTCATTCGACTGGCATTTTCATTTTAAGGCTTAAGCAATTATGCCTGGCCTTTGATCTCTTTCAGACCGTTGTATGGTGCTTTTTCGCCCAGCGCTTCTTCGATACGAATCAGCTGGTTGTATTTAGCAACACGGTCAGAACGGCTCATAGAACCGGTTTTGATCTGGCCTGCAGCGGTACCTACAGCCAGGTCGGCAATGGTAGCGTCTTCAGTTTCGCCAGAACGGTGAGAGATAACAGCGGTGTAGCCAGCGTCTTTCGCCATTTTGATCGCAGCCAGAGTTTCGGTCAGAGAACCGATCTGGTTGAATTTGATCAGGATGGAGTTAACGATGCCTTTCTCGATGCCTTCTTTCAGGATCTTGGTGTTGGTTACGAACAGGTCGTCACCAACCAGCTGGATTTTGTCGCCCAGTACTTTAGTCTGGTATGCGAAGCCAGCCCAGTCAGACTCGTCCAGACCGTCTTCGATAGACACGATTGGGTACTGTTTGGTCAGGTCTTCCAGGAAGTGAGTGAACTCTTCGGAGGTGAACGCTTTGTTGCCTTCGCCAGCCAGAACGTATTTACCGTCTTTGTAGAATTCAGATGCTGCACAGTCCATCGCCAGGGTGATGTCTTTGCCCAGCTCGTAGCCAGCAGCTTTAACTGCTTCTGCGATAACGGCCAGCGCTTCTGCGTTAGAACCCAGGTTTGGCGCATAGCCACCTTCGTCACCAACAGCAGTGTTCATACCTTTAGCTTTCAGAACTTTAGCCAGGTTGTGGAACACTTCAGAACCCATACGTACCGCTTCTTTCAGGGATTTCGCGCCAACTGGCTGAATCATGAATTCCTGAATATCAACGTTGTTGTCTGCGTGCTCACCACCGTTGATGATGTTCATCATTGGTACAGGCATGGAGTATTTGCCTGGGGTGCCGTTCAGTTCAGCGATGTGCTCGAACAGTGGCATACCTTTCGCAGCAGCAGCCGCTTTGGCGTTCGCCAGAGAAACAGCCAGGATTGCGTTCGCACCGAAGTTAGATTTGTTTTCAGTACCGTCCAGATCGATCATGATCTTGTCGATGCCAGCCTGGTCTTTGGCGTCTTTGCCAAGGATTGCCTGAGCAATCGGACCGTTTACAGCGCCAACCGCTTTCAGTACGCCTTTGCCCAGGAAGCGGGATTTGTCGCCATCGCGCAGTTCCAGCGCTTCGCGAGAACCAGTAGAAGCACCTGATGGAGCAGCAGCCATACCAACGAAACCACCTTCCAGGTGAACTTCGGCTTCAACGGTCGGGTTACCACGGGAGTCGATGATTTCACGACCGATGACTTTAACGATTTTGGACATTAGATTTTCCTCAGTACAAGTTAAACTAAAACTCCAGACAAACAACGCGTACCAAAGGTACGCGTTGCCGTTCTAACTTTTTTTACTTCGCCTGACGCTTCTGGTAGTCGCTGGCGGCCTTCACGAAGCCTGCAAACAGCGGATGCCCGTCACGTGGCGTTGAAGTAAATTCCGGGTGGAACTGGCAGGCGACAAACCACGGATGGTTTGGCACTTCAATGATCTCGACTAACTGATCATCCCCGGAGCGGCCCGCAACACGCAGGCCCGCGGCTTCAATAGGTTTCAACAACATGTTGTTGACTTCATAGCGGTGACGATGGCGCTCGGTGATGACCGGCTCGCCATACAGCTTGCGAACCACGCTATCGTCAGACAGCTGGCAGGCCTGTGCGCCAAGACGCATGGTGCCACCCAGATCGCTCTTCTCGGTACGGACTTCGACGTTACCTTCTTCGTCACGCCATTCAGTGATAAGCGCCACCACAGGGTACTTACAGTCTGGCACAAATTCCGTAGAGTTCGCGTTTTCCATTCCCGCTACGTTGCGCGCAAATTCGATCAGCGCAACCTGCATACCCAGACAGATGCCGAGGTATGGAATATTGTTTTCACGCGCATAGCGCGCGGTGGCGATCTTGCCTTCTACACCGCGGTAGCCGAAGCCGCCAGGGATAAGGATAGCATCCAGATCTTTCAGGATTTCAACGCCACGCGTTTCAACATCCTGCGAATCAATCAGCTTGATGTTCACGGAGACACGGTTTTTCAGACCACCGTGTTTCAGCGCTTCGATCACTGACTTATAGGCATCCGGCAGTTCAATGTACTTGCCAACCATACCGATAGTCACTTCGCCTGCCGGGTTGGCTTCTTCATAAATAACCTGTTCCCATTCAGACAGGTTAGCTTCCGGACAATTCAAGCTGAATCGTTTACAAATATAATCGTCCAGGCCCTGCGATTTCAACAGGCCCGGGATTTTATAAATGGAATCGACATCTTTCATTGAAATAACGGCTTTTTCAGGCACGTTACAGAACAATGCAATTTTCGCACGTTCGTTCGCCGGAACCGCGCGATCGGAGCGGCAAACCAGGATATCTGGCTGAATACCAATAGAGAGCAGCTCTTTCACAGAGTGCTGAGTCGGCTTGGTTTTCACTTCACCTGCGGCGGCCATGTACGGCACCAGGGTCAGGTGCATGAACAGCGCGTGTTCACGGCCAATATCCACCGCCAGCTGACGAATCGCTTCCAGGAACGGCAGGGATTCGATATCACCCACGGTACCGCCGATTTCAACCAGCACCACGTCGTGGCCTTCGCCACCCGCAACAATGCGTTCTTTGATTGCGTTAGTGATGTGCGGGATAACCTGAACGGTTGCACCCAGGTAGTCACCACGGCGCTCTTTACGCAGAACGTCGGAGTAGATGCGGCCAGTCGTGAAGTTGTTACGACGGGTCATTTTGGTGCGGATGAAACGCTCGTAGTGGCCAAGATCCAGATCGGTTTCAGCGCCGTCTTCAGTAACGAACACTTCCCCGTGTTGGATTGGGCTCATGGTGCCCGGATCGACGTTGATGTACGGATCCAGTTTCATCATGGTCACATTGAGGCCACGGGCTTCAAGAATGGCTGCGAGGGAGGCTGCGGCAATGCCTTTACCCAGAGAGGATACGACCCCGCCGGTCACAAAAATATAGTTCGTTGTCATGCTGAACCTGAGAAGTTAGGGTGAAACGATGGAATAACCAGGACGGGAAAGTAGTATACCCGAACACGGCGAGCGCCACAAACTTTCATTCTCCGTCTCCATTCCAGGCCATGACAAACATAAGGAGTGAGAAAATAGCCCCTTTTGGGTAAATGTTTTTGACGCAAATCAAGCGCTTGTCATTTAAAAAATCACACAAATTGCGCTTGATCGCAAAATCTCGTTAGAGATCAGATTCCTGGCGCTTTACTTCCTGCCAGACTTCTTCCATCGCTTCGAGGTCAATTCCGCTCATTTCCAGGCCTCGCGAGGCGACAATCCGCTCAACTTCGCGAAAGCGTCGTTCGAATTTTAGGTTGGCTTTTTGCAGGGCGGTTTCCGCTTTTACACCCAGGTGGCGAGAAAGGTTGACGGTCGCGAACAGCAGGTCGCCCATCTCTTCCTCAAGCTTTGCTTCATCCACCACCGCCTGCTGCGCTTCGTGCATGACTTCGTCAATCTCTTCGTGCACTTTATCCAGCACCGGGCCGAGGGAGGTCCAGTCAAAACCGACGGCGGAGCAGCGTTTCTGGATTTTATGCGCGCGCATCAGCGCGGGCAGGCTCAGCGGAATATCATCCAGTGCCGAGTGCTGGGATTTTTCCGCTCGCTCGGCGCTTTTGATCTGCTCCCAGCGGGCCAGCACCTCAGCGCTATTCTCTGCGGTGGCATCGCCGAAGATATGGGGATGACGGCGCTCAAGCTTGTCGCTGATGGCAGCGCAGATATCGTCAAAGTTAAAGCGCCCCTCTTCCTGCGCCATTTGCGCATAGAACACCACCTGGAACAGCAGATCGCCCAGCTCGCCGCGCAGGTCGTCAAAATCTTCGCGGGAAATGGCGTCCAGCACCTCGTAGGTCTCTTCGAGGGTATAAGGCGCAATGGTGGCGAAAGTCTGCTCTTTGTCCCACGGGCAGCCGTTTTCCGGGTCGCGCAGACGTTTCATGATGCCGAGCAGGCGGTCGATTTGAGTCATAGTGTTTTCCATTAAAAAAACAAGCCGGGTGGCGGCAAAGCCTTACCCGGCCTACAGAAGAGTGTGTTTAACCGCCGTGCAGACGACGCGCGTCAATCACATCCGGCACCTGGTTCAGTTTGCCAAGCACGCGGCCCAGCACCTGCAGGTTGTAGATTTCGATGGTCATATCGATGGTGGCAAGCTGCTCGCGGGTATCGCTGCGGCTGGCGACGCCCAGCACGTTGACCTTCTCGTTGGCGAGAATGGTCGTGATGTCGCGCAGCAGGCCGCTGCGGTCGTTGGCAGTGACGCGCACCACCAGCGAGTAGCCGGCGGAATAGCTCTCACCCCAGACCGCTTCCACGATGCGCTCCGGCGCATGCGACTGCAGCTCGGCAAGCTGGTCGCAGTCGGAACGGTGAATCGAAATCCCGCGTCCCTGAGTGATAAAGCCGACGATATCGTCGCCCGGAATTGGCTGACAGCAGCGGGCAATGTGGTGCATCAGGTTGCCCACGCCCTCGACCACCACGCGGCCGTTGTCTTTGCTGCGCTGCTGCGGCGCATAGGTTTTCTGCTGCAGCTGCTTCAGCGCCGCCGCGTCCTGCTCTGCCGCGCTTGGCTTATTGAACTGCGCCTGCAGGAAGTTCACCATCTGATTCAGACGGATATCACCGCCGCCAATGGCCGCTAGCAGCTCGTCAAGCTCGTTAAAGTTGTAGCGCGGCAGCAGGAATTTCTCGGCCTCTTTCAGGCTTATCCCGATATGCTCCAGCTCGTCGTCAAGGATCTGGCGACCGGCAAGGATGTTCTTGTCACGATCCTGTTTACGGAACCAGGCGTGAATTTTCGAGCGCCCGCGGCTGGTGGTGACGTAGCCCAGGTTCGGGTTAAGCCAGTCACGGCTCGGGTTGGGCTGCTTCTGGGTAATGATTTCAATCTGGTCACCCATCTGCAGCTGATAGGTGAACGGTACGATACGTCCGCCAATTTTCGCCCCGATGCAGCGGTGCCCCACATCGCTGTGGATGTGGTAGGCAAAATCGAGCGGCGTAGAGCCCGCAGGCAGGTCGACAACGTCCCCTTTCGGGGTAAAGACGTAGACGCGATCGTCAAAGACCTGGCTGCGCACTTCGTCGAGCATCTCGCCGGAGTCGGCCATCTCTTCCTGCCACGCAATCAGCTTGCGCAGCCAGGCAATGCGGTCTTCGTGGCCAGAACGCGCTCCGCCGGACGTGCCTTCTTTGTATTTCCAGTGCGCGGCCACGCCCAGCTCGGCGTCCTCGTGCATCTGTTTGGTGCGGATCTGAATCTCGACCGTTTTGCCGCCAGGGCCAAGCACAACGGTATGGATAGACTGATAGCCGTTCGGTTTGGGGTTGGCGACATAGTCATCGAACTCATCGGGCAGATGACGGAAGTGAGTGTGTACTATCCCCAGCGCGGCGTAGCAGTCCTGCAGACGATCCGCCACGATACGCACGGCGCGCACGTCAAACAGCTCGTCAAACGCGAGGTGTTTCTTCTGCATTTTGCGCCAGATGCTGTAGATATGCTTAGGCCGGCCGTAGACTTCGGCGCGCACGTTCTCTTCTTTCATCGCCTGGCGCAGGCCGCCGACAAATTCCTCGATATAGTGCTCGCGGTCGATACGGCGTTCATGAAGGAGTTTGGCAATACGTTTATATTCCGCCGGGTGCAGATAGCGGAAGCAGTAATCTTCCAGCTCCCATTTCAGCTGACCAATGCCTAAGCGGTTCGCCAGCGGCGCGTAGATATTTGTACACTCTTTGGCCGCCAGCACGCGCTCGTCTTCCGGCGCATCCTTCACCTCACGCAGGTGGGCAATCCGCTCGGCAAGCTTGATGACCACGCAGCGGAAATCATCCACCATGGCCAGCAGCATCCGGCGTACGTTATCGACCTGCTCAGAGGAGACGGAATCGGTGTGCGCGGCTTTGAGCTGGCGAATGGCCGCCATATCGCGCACGCCGTGGATCAGCTCGACGACGGATTTCCCGACGCTGTCGCGCAGCACATCTTCGCTGACCACGTCCGCATCCGCTAGGGGGAAGAGAAGCGCGGCCTGCAGCGTTTCAATATCCATGTTCAGCATGGATAAGATTTCCACCATCTCCACGCCGCGCCACAGGAGAAGATCGGCGTCGGGATGCCCCTGCGTGGTGCGCAGACAATAGGCCCAGGTTTCGGTTAAGCGTTCACACGACTGCTGGCTGGAAATTCCCAGACTTGCGATCCATTTTTGTGGGTCAAATTCCCCAGCTTTATTGAGATGTGCACTTCTTACCGCAACCATTGTCCTCTCCTTTAGGGACCTGGGCCTGTCGAAGTCGACAAGCCAAACAAATTAGATGTGCTCGAACAACACCATCGATTCCAGATGTCCAGTGTGCGGGAACATGTCCAGCATTGCCAGACGCTGAATCTGGTAACCCGCGCTGATTAATGCCTCGCTGTCCCGGGCAAGCGTTGCCGGGTTACAGGAAACATAGACCACACGCTTCGGCGCGAGTTTAATAATATGTGCCATCACACCCGGGGCACCGGCCCGCGCCGGGTCGAGCAAAATTTTATCAAAGCCCTGTTTTGCCCACGGCTGTTGGGTGACATCTTCCTCAAGATTTTGATGAAAGAATGTCACATTTTGCAAGCCGTTCTGCTGCGCGTTCTCCTGCCCTTTAGCCACCAGCGCCTCAACGCCTTCCACGCCGACGACGCTGGCCGCTTTTCGCGCCAGCGGCAGCGTGAAGTTGCCCATTCCGCAGAACAGATCGAGCACCCGATCGCTTTTCTGAACATCCAGCCACGTCAGCGCTTTCTCAACCATCAGTTGGTTAACGCCGTCATTCACCTGAATGAAATCCCGCGGGCTGAACGTTAAGCGTAGCCCGTTTGACGCATACCAGGGCGCCTCACCGGTAACCTGCTCAAGTATCTCGCTTTGTGGTGCAAGGAAAAGCGCCAGGTCGTGGGAATGCGAAAAGCGTTCCAGTTTTTCGCGATCTTTTTTCGACAACGGCGCGGTATGGCGCAGCACCATCAGCGGTCCATTGTTGGCCATGACCAGTTCGACATGCCCGAGGTGGCGAACGCCGTCCAACCCGGAGAGACAAATGCGCACCTCCGGAAGCAATGCCTCAAGATGGGGCACCAAAATGGGGCACTGCTGCACATCGACGATGTCACTGGAACCGGCCTTGCGAAACCCCATCTCCAGCCGCGCCGTTTTTGGCTGATAGCTGAGGCTCAGGCGCGCGCGTCGCCGATAGCCCCAGGGCGCATCGGCGAGAATTTCGTTAACGTCATGTTTAAGCTGACGCGCCAGCGCGCGGCTTTTGCTTTTTTGCTGTAATTCTGTGCTCGCATGCTGTTGCTGGCAGCCTCCGCAAACGCCAAAATGTGGGCAGCGGGGCTTCACGCGCTCCGGGCTATCGTTGAGGCGGCGCTTAACCTGTCCGCGCGCGAACTGGCGTTTATCTTCCGTCAGCGTAATTTCTGCTCGTTCTGTCGGCAATAAACCTGTTATAAACAGAGCTTTACCGTTGTGACGTGCCACTCCCTGACCAAACGGATCGAGGTCCGTGGCTTCAACAGTAATGATTTGACGCGTCGTCACGCGTCGCTTTGCAGAGTAGAATTGCGCCATCGCCGAGATTTTTCTCACATAAACATAATTATCTTAATTGTCCCATAACGGAACGCCATGACCAACTACAGCCTGCGCGCGCGCATGATGATTTTGATCCTCGCCCCCACCGTTCTCATCGGTTTGCTGCTGAGTATCTTCTTTGTTGTGCACCGCTATAACGATTTGCAGCGACAGCTTGAGGATGCAGGCGCCAGCATTATCGAACCGCTTGCCGTTTCCAGCGAGTACGGCATGAACCTGCAAAACCGCGAATCCATTGGCCAGTTAATCAGCGTGCTCCACCGCCGTCACTCGGACATCGTACGCGCCATTTCCGTTTACGACGAACATAACCGCCTGTTTGTCACCTCGAATTTTCATCTCGATCCGGCAGCCCTGAAGATCCCGGACGGTACACCATTCCCGCGCCACCTCACCGTACTGCGGCGGGGCGATATCATGATCCTGCGCACGCCGATCGTGTCGGAAAGCTATTCCCCCGATGAGTCAGCGCAATCCGACGCCAAATCCAGCAACAATATGCTGGGATACGTGGCGCTGGAGCTGGATCTCAAGTCGGTCCGGCTACAGCAGTACAAAGAAATTTTTATCTCTGGCGTGATGATGCTGTTCTGCATTGGCATTGCGCTGATCTTCGGCTGGCGCCTGATGCGCGACGTGACGGGCCCCATCCGCAACATGGTTAATACGGTTGACCGCATCCGCCGGGGACAGCTCGACAGCCGGGTGGAAGGGTTTATGCTGGGCGAGCTGGACATGCTGAAGAACGGCATCAACTCAATGGCCATGTCGCTGGCGGCGTATCACGAAGAGATGCAGCACAACGTTGACCAGGCCACGTCCGACCTGCGCGAAACGCTGGAGCAGATGGAGATCCAGAACGTTGAGCTGGATCTGGCGAAAAAGCGCGCCCAGGAAGCGGCACGTATTAAGTCGGAATTCCTGGCCAATATGTCGCATGAGCTGCGTACGCCGCTCAATGGCGTGATCGGCTTTACCCGCCTGACGCTGAAAAGCGAGCTTAACCCGACTCAGCGCGATCACCTGCACACCATTGAACGTTCGGCTAACAACCTGCTGGCGATCATCAACGACGTGCTGGACTTCTCCAAGCTGGAAGCGGGCAAGCTGATCCTGGAGAGTATTCCCTTCCCGCTGCGCAGTACGCTCGATGAGGTGGTGACGCTGCTCGCGCACTCGTCGCACGACAAGGGCCTTGAGCTGACGCTCAACATTAAAAACGACGTGCCGGATAACGTCATTGGCGATCCGCTGCGCCTGCAGCAGGTCATTACCAACCTTGTCGGGAATGCGATTAAATTCACCGAAAGCGGTAACATCGACATTCTGGTAGAAAAACGCTCCATCAGCAGCAATAAGGTGCAGATTGAAGTCCAGATCCGCGATACCGGCATCGGTATTCCTGAGCGGGATCAGTCGCGTCTGTTCCAGGCGTTCCGTCAGGCGGACGCCAGTATCTCCCGCCGTCATGGCGGTACCGGCCTGGGGCTGGTGATCACGCAGCGCCTGGTGAACGAGATGGGCGGCGATATCTCTTTCCACAGCCAGCCGAACCGCGGTTCAACCTTCTGGTTCCACATTAATCTGGACCTCAATCCGAACGTTTTGACCGATGGCCCGGTGACGGACTGCCTGAAAGGCAAGCGCCTGGCCTACGTCGAACCTAACGCGGCGGCAGCGCAGTGTGCGCTCGATATTTTAAGCACCACGCCGCTGGAGGTAGTTTACAGCCCAACCTTCTCAGCGCTTGCCATTGAGCATTACGATATTCTGCTGATGGGGATCCCGGTCACCTTCACCGGCGAACTGACCATGCAGCAGGAGCGGCTGGCGAAAGCCGCCTCAATGACCGACTATCTGCTGCTGGCGCTACCCTGCCATGCCCAGATTAATGCAGAGGAGTTGAAAAACGACGGAGCCGCCGCGTGTCTGCTTAAGCCGCTCACCTCAACCCGCCTCCTGCCCGCGCTCACGGAGTATTGCCGTCTTAGCCAGCATGCTCTCCCTCTGATTAACGACGAGCAAAAATTGCCGATGAGCGTGATGGCGGTGGATGATAATCAGGCCAACCTGAAGCTGATTGGCGCATTGCTTGAGGACCAGGTTCAGCACGTTGAGCTCTGCACCAGCGGCGCGCAGGCGGTTGAACAGGCGAAGCAGATGCAGTTCGATTTAATCCTGATGGATATTCAGATGCCGGGCATGGATGGCATTCGGGCCTGCGAGCTGATCCACCAGCTGCCGCACCAGCAGCAAACCCCGGTCATTGCGGTCACCGCGCACGCGATGGCCGGTCAGAAAGAGAAGCTGCTGAGCGCCGGAATGAATGACTATCTGGCGAAGCCCATCGATGAAGAGAAACTTCATAACCTGCTGTTACGCTATAAGCCGGGTCACATTGGCGGGACGTACACGGTTTCCAGCGAGCCGGTTGAAATCAGCGTTAACCAGAACGCCACCTTTGACTGGCAGCTCGCGCTGCGCCAGGCGGCAGGTAAACCCGATTTAGCCCGCGAAATGCTGCAAATGCTGGTCGCGTTTCTGCCGGAAATTCGCAATAAGGTGGAAGAGCAGCTGGTGGGGGAAAACCCGGAAGCGCTGCTGGAGGCGATCCACAAGCTGCACGGCAGCTGCGGGTACAGCGGCGTGCCGCGGCTGAAAAACCTTTGCCAGCTGCTGGAGCAGCAGCTGCGTGCCGGCACGCCGGAATCGGAGCTTGAACCGGAGTTTCTGGAGCTGCTGGATGAGATGGATAACGTAACGCGCGAAGCGACGAAGTTGCTGGGAAGCTGAGATAAAAGCCCGGTGGCGCTACGCTTACCGGGCCTATGATTGCGGGTGCGGCCTGATGCCCTCACCCCGATCCTCTACCACAGGGAGAGGGAGAACTACATTCCCTGCCCCACTTTCAGCACCGCCGCGATATTCCTTGCGGCCATCCTGACGTTCTCGCTGGCATTTTCCAGCGCATCCTCCAGCGAGCAGATGGTGTAGATCACGCTAAACACCGCATCAATGCCGTGATCGTGTACCACGCCAACGTCCGCCGTCAGGCTGCCTGCAATGCCGATGACGGGTTTGTTAAAGCGTTTCGCCACTTTCGCCACGCCCACCGGGACTTTGCCGTGGATCGTCTGGCTGTCGATGCGGCCTTCTCCCGTGATCACCAGATCCGCATCGGCCACCTGGTCGGCCAGGTGTAGCGCATCGGTCACGATCTCAATGCCCTGGCGCAGCTCCGCGCCGCAAAAGGCGTACAGCGCGGCCCCCATGCCACCCGCCGCGCCGCCGCCAGCAAGGTTTAGCACGTCGATATCCAGATCCCGGGCAATGACTCTCGCATACTGCGCCAGCGCGTTGTCCAGGGTGACGATCATCTCGGATGTGGCCCCCTTTTGCGGGCCAAATACGGCTGACGCGCCATCCTTTCCGGTGAGCGGATTCGTCACATCACAGGCGACCTCTATCCGGCACTCCGCCAGACGTCTGTCCAGCCCGCTCAGGTCGATACGCGCGAGTTTTCCCAGCTCGCCCCCGCCCTGCCCAAGGGGCTGCCCGCTGTCGTCCAGCAGCTTCGCCCCCAGCGCCTGCACCATCCCTGCCCCGCCGTCATTGGTGGCGCTGCCGCCAATGCCGATGATGATATGCTTAACGCCCGCGTCCAGCGCGTGACGAATAAGTTCGCCCGTGCCCCACGAGGTGGTTTTCAGGGGATTACGCTGCGAAGGAACGACCAGCTCCAGGCCGCTTGCCGCCGCCATTTCAATAAAGGCACTTTGCTCGTCACCGGATAAGCCATAAAATCCTTCCACGCGCTCACCCAGCGGGCCGGTCACCGGAACATGCACAATGCGTCCCTGCGTTGCCGCGATCATCGCCTCAACCGTCCCTTCGCCACCGTCCGCGACCGGCAGTTTGACGTAAACCGCCTCGGGAAAGATCTCGCGAAAACCACGTTCTATCGCTGTCGCAACCTCAAGCGCACTCAAACTTTCCTTATACGAGTCCGGTGCGATAACAATTTTCATAAGCCATCCTTACGCATAGTCGTTACGTTAAGCATACACCACGTAAAAGACCGCTTGTGGGAGCGGTCCCAATGCGTTTATCGTACCATGCACGGGCGTTTATTGTCGAATGTCCAGTCGGGGATCAGGTACTGCATCGCCATGGCGTCGTCACGGGCGCCCAGACCGTGTTTTTGATACAGCTCATGGGCTTTCATGACCTGGTCCATATCCAGCTCAACCCCCAACCCCGGCGTGGAAGGCACCTGCACCATGCCACCTTTGATCTCAAACGGCTGCTTAGTCAGACGCTGGTTACCCTCCTGCCAGATCCAGTGCGTGTCGATAGCGGTAATCGTGCCCGGCGCGGCGGCGGCAACGTGCGTGAACATCGCCAGCGACACGTCGAAGTGGTTGTTAGAGTGCGAGCCCCAGGTCAGGCCAAACTCGTGGCACATTTGCGCCACGCGCACCGACCCCTGCATCGTCCAGAAGTGCGGGTCCGCCAGCGGAATGTCGACAGACTGCAAGGACAGGGTGTGTCCCATCTGACGCCAGTCGGTGGCAATCATATTGGTCGCGGTCGGCAGCCCCGTTGCGCGGCGAAATTCCGCCATGACTTCACGTCCTGAGAAGCCTTGCTCAGCCCCACACGGATCTTCCGCATACGCCAGAACGCCTTTCAGCTGTTTACCGATCGCAATGGCCTCATTTAGCGACCATGCGCCGTTCGGATCCAGCGTCACGCGCGCCTGCGGGAAACGTTTTGCCAGCGCGGTGACGGCTTCCGCCTCTTCCTCACCGGCCAGCACGCCGCCCTTCAGTTTGAAATCGTTAAAGCCATATTTTTCGTACGCGGCTTCCGCCAGGCGCACCACCGCATCCGGGGTCATCGCCTCGTCGTGGCGAAGTCGGTACCAGTCGCATTGTTCACCCGGCTGGCTCTGATAAGGCAATGGCGTCAGCCTGCGGTCGCCGACAAAGAACAGATAGCCCAGCATTTCCACTTCGCTGCGCTGCTGCCCCTCGCCCAACAGCGACGCAACGTTAACGCCCAGATGCTGACCCAGCAGATCCAGCATCGCGGATTCAATCCCGGTCACCACGTGAATGGTGGTGCGCAGGTCGAAAGTCTGCAGGCCACGCCCTCCGGCATCGCGATCGGCAAAGGTATTGCGCACGGTGTTGAGGACATTTTTATACTCACCCAGCGTTTTGCCCACCACCAGCGGAATGGCATCTTCAAGCGTCTGGCGGATCTTCTCCCCGCCCGGAATTTCGCCCACGCCCGTATGCCCGGAATTGTCTTTGATAATGACAATATTGCGGGTGAAGAATGGCGCATGCGCGCCGCTCAGGTTCATCAGCATGCTGTCATGGCCCGCAACCGGAATGATTTGCATGGAAGTGACGACAGGGGTCGTAAAAGTACTCATCGTGTAATCCTTTTATCAGTGACGTCCAAAAACAGGGCGCTTACGGTCAAATGTCCAGCCGGGGATAAGGTACTGCATCGGGCCCGCGTCGTTACGCGCGCCGCCCGGTAGCTTTTTATACGCCTCATGGGCTTTATGGATCTGATCCCAGTCAATCTCCACGCCCAGGCCCGGCGCATCCGGTACGGCAATCTTGCCGTTGATGATTTCCAGCGGATTTTTCGTCAGGCGGGCTTCCCCTTCCTGCCAAATCCAGTGGGTGTCGATGGCGGTCGGGTTACCCGGCGCCGCAGCGCCAACGTGGGTAAACATCGCCAGCGAAATATCAAAGTGGTTGTTCGAGTGACAGCCCCAGGTCAGCCCCCAGTCATCGCACAGCTGCGCCACGCGCACTGCGCCTGAAAGCGTCCAGAAGTGAGGGTCCGCCAGCGGTATGTCGACGGCGTTCAGCATCACCGCATGACCCATTTCACGCCAGTTGGTGGCGATCATATTGGTCGCGACAGGCAGCCCGGTGGCGCGACGAAACTCGGCCATGACTTCACGGCCCGAGAAGCCCTGCTCCGCGCCGCAGGGGTCTTCCGCATAGGTCAGGACATCCCCCAGCCCTTTGCACAGGCTAATCGCTTCCTCCAGCAGCCAGGCGCCGTTGGGATCGACGGTGATCCGTGCATCCGCAAAGCGTTTTTTCAGCGCCCGGGCCGTTTCAATCTCCTGCTCGCCGGGCAGCACGCCGCCCTTCAGCTTGAAATCCTTAAAGCCGTAGCGATCCTGCGCGGCTTCCGCCAGGCGCACCACCGCGTCGCTGGAGAGCGCTTCCTGGTGGCGCAGGCGATACCAGTCGTGATCGCCCGTGGATCGGGCCAGATACGGGAGATCGGTCTTATTGCGATCGCCAACGTAGAACAGATAGCCCAGCACGGTGACCGCATCACGCTGTTTGCCGGGCCCCAGCAGCTCGCAAACCGGAACATTGAGCGCCTTACCCAGTAAATCGAGCAGGGCGGCCTCCAGCGCGGCGACCGCGTTGACGCGCAGTTCAAACGTCCAGGCGCCTTTACCGAACGTATCAAAGTCCACCGACTGATTGCCCTTATGCACCCGCTGAACGACCTTGTTCAGACGGGCGACCTCCTGGCCCACCACCTGCGGAATGGCATCGACCAGCGTCTGGTAGATCACCTCTCCGCCCGGGGCTTCGCCCACGCCGGTATGCCCTGCGCTGTCTTTCAGCACGACGATATTACGGGTAAACCAGGCGCTATGTGCCCCGCCGATATTGAGCAGCATGCTGTCCTGCCCGGCCACCGGAATAACCTTCATCTCCGTAACGATTGGGCTCGATTGCGTTGTCATCATCCACGCTCCGCAACAGGTTTAAGTTCGACGCGTTTGATATCCCCAACCAGCACCAGGTAACTCAGCACCGCCACCAGCGCATGCACACCTACGTAGATTAGCGCACCGTTGAAAGAGCCGGTGGTGCCGACGATGTAGCCGATAGCGATGGGCGTAACAATCCCGGAGATGTTGCCGAACATGTTGAACAGGCCGCCGCTCAGACCGCTGATCTCTTTCGGCGCCGTATCCGCCATCACCGCCCAGCCCAGCGCGCCAATGCCTTTGCCGAAGAAGGCCATCGCCATAAAGCCGATAATCATCCATTCGGCGTTGACGTAGTTACAGAATACCATGGTCATGGAGAGCAGCATGCCGAGCACAATCGGGGTTTTACGCGCGATGTTCAGTGACCCCGTGCGGCGCATCAGCCAGTCGGAAATCACTCCGCCGAGCACGCCGCCGACGAAGCCGCAGATTGCCGGGACCGACGCGACAAATCCCGCTTTCAGAATCGACATGCCGCGTGCCTGCACCAGGTATACCGGGAACCAGGTGATGAAGAAGTAGGTTAAGGCGTTAATACAGTACTGGCCCAGATAGATGCCGATCATCATGCGCGAGCCGACGAGCTGCTTGATCTGCGCCCATTTCTGGCTGAACGGGACTTTTGCTTTTGCGGATTTCTGATCCATATTGATCAGCGCGCCGCCTTCCGCGATGTACTCCAGCTCTTTTTTGTTCACGCCAGGATGCTGATTGGGTTCGTGGATCACTTTCAGCCAGACGAAGCTGATGACGATCCCAAGCCCGCCCATGAAGAAGAAGACGTGCGACCAGCCCACCTCATGCGTCAGCCAGCCCATGATTGGCGCGAAGATCACCGTCGCGAAGTACTGTGCGGAGTTGAAAATCGCCACCGCCGTTCCCCTCTCCTGCGCCGGGAACCAGGCAGCGACAATACGGCTGTTCCCCGGGAAGGAAGGTGCTTCCGCTAAGCCTACCAGGAAGCGCAGCGTGAAGAGCGCCACGATAATGCCGAAGCCGCTGAAGATATCGACGAAACCCTGCAACAGGGTAAACATCGACCAGATAAAGATGGACCAGAAATAGACGCGTTTAGATCCAAAACGGTCCAGCAGCCAGCCGCCAGGAATTTGCCCGATGACGTAGGCCCATGAGAATGCGGAGAAAACGTAACCCATGCCCACCGGATCAAGGCCGATATCTTTTGCCATTTCCGAACCAGCAATCGACAGCGTGGCGCGGTCACCATAGTTAAAGGATGTGACGATAAACAGCATCACCACTATCCAGTAGCGGGCATTAGTGCGCTTTTCAGCGCTGCTCGCTGCGTGGCTTAATGTACTCATTGTTGCACTCCTGAAACATAGCTTTCGCCTGGTTCATTCTGTACAGCACCGGTAGGGTAATCAGAATGAGATTGGTGTTTTGTCGTTTTGGTACGGCCTGACGCCGTTTTATAGTGACCGGGAAAGTATATGAAGGAGTGGTACGTTCTCTCACCGTGCAAAAACACAGTATTGAAGGGTGCATGAGAGGTTGTTTATGGCATAAGCCCAGGGGAATGGAAGGTGGTTCACGGATTTGGCGTTTGGAGCGGGGTGTATCGCCGGGTGGCGGCTATGCCTTACCCGGCCTGAAAAACCCGCAGGCCCGCGCAAGCGAAGCGCCGCCGGGCAGAGTGTTATTTGAGAAGGGAGGCCCAGTTCTCCACCCACGGGTTCGATTCGCTTTCGGGTTCAGGATGCTCACCGGCATCAATCAGCAGCATCTCGCCGACGCGCTGGGCGCTCTGCTCCTGAAGGAGCGCATCGAACTGCTTGCCGCCGCCGCAGAAGTTGGCGTAAGAGCTGTCGCCCAGGGCAATGATGCCGTAGTGTACGTCCGGCTGATAGCCAAGCTGGTCTTTAATGCCCTGAAACAGCGGCACGATGCTGTCCGGCAGATCGCCCTGCCCGGTGGTGGAGGTCACCACCAGAATGTATTTATCTTTATACTTTTCCCAGTCTGCCAGTTCCGGATCTTCATAGACCGTGGCTTTATGGCCCTGGCTGGCGAGTATTGCCTCAGCCTCTTCCGCTACCAGCAGCGAGTTGCCGTACATTGTGCCGACAAAAATGCCTACTTCAGCCATGATATTTTCCCATAATGAATGCGTTTACCGTTCATCCTGAACGTTGCCCGATACAAACTCAACCCTTTCATTTTCGGGGAGTTGTCCCAGCCAGCCAAACTGTGACAGCGCCTGCATCCAGACGTCGTCCAGCCCCGCACGGATGGTCAGCGGTTCGCCGGTAAACGGGTGCGTCAGGCTCAGCTCGCTGGCGTGCAGCATCAGACGATGGCAGCCAAAGTGTTCGGCCGCACTGCGGTTCTGGCGCAAATCACCGTGTTTGCTGTCACCAATAATCGGGTGGCGCAGGTGCGCAAGATGGCGTCGCAGCTGGTGCTTACGCCCGGTTTTAGGCAAAAGCTCAACCAGGCTGTAGCGTGTGGTCGGGAATTTGCTGGTTGCAACCGGCATTTCGGTCGTCGCCATGCCGCGATAATCCGTTACTGCGGGCTGCGAACCTTTGTCATCGCGGGCAAATTTATCGGCGATTTTGTCCAGTTCCTCCACCAGCGGATAGTCCAGCGTGGCGGCTTCCGTCAGCCAGCCGCGCACGATCGCGTGGTAGCGCTTTTGCATCTGATGCTGTTCAAACTGCTGTGACAGCAGACGCCCCGCCTCGCTGGAAAGCCCCATCAGCAGCACGCCGGAGGTCGGCCTGTCGAGACGATGGGCGGTAAAAACATGCTGACCAATCTGGTCGCGAACGGTCTGCATCACCACCACTTTCTCATCGCGATCGAGCCAGCTACGGTGTACCAGCCAGCCTGACGGTTTATTCACCGCCACCAGCCACTCGTCCTGATAGAGGATCTCAAGCGTCATGCATCTTCACCGGCAAACAGGGCATCCAGTTTTTCCAGTTCGACCAGCATCACGTCGCGCGCAGGGTGGGTCGTCTCGAGCGCCATTTCATAATAGGGAGAGACAGCAAACGCCTGCGGAAGCGGGTGACCGCCCTCAAGCAGGGCGTGCATGCGCGGAATTAACACCCACTGCAGCCATTCAAACGGGGCCAGCGTATCCAGGCAGAAGGGCTGAGTGCTCGCGAACGCTTCTGGCTGCGGCGCGGTCTCCTGCCACAGCTGATGTTGGCGCAAAAGGGCTTCGATGGCGTGCAACTGAGCACGAACGCTATCGTGTTGCGTCATAGTAACCTCAACTGAAAAAGTGAACGGCGCGCAGCATAGCATTGCGGAAGGCAGAAATAAAAAAAGGGAGCACTGTAAAAACAGTGCTCCCGGTTCGTTTCGCAGCATTCCAGCTACAATTCGTGCTCCCTGCTCATCCGTGACAACTTTTCCTGACGCCCGAAGGCCTGGTCATCCGTAAGCCGATGCATCCTGCACACATCTTCCTGACGTGTTTGTCTCATCCTGAAACGTCCTGGCCTTCCTGACCCACCGACCATCCTGACCGGCTCTCGTTCTCCTTCCTGGAGGTGTCCCTTACGCATCCTGCGTTATCCACTTCGCTTCATCCTGAAGCCTTCCTGAAGCGCCATCCTGACGAGTCCTGTGTGAGAAACGCCATCATCCTGATGTTCGTTTCTCGTGTCGGCGTCCTGTCGACAGAAATAGAATCCGCTATTCCGCTTCGTCTTACAACCCACCCTTTCTGGGTTGTAAGCCGTAAGAAATCCCTAAAAACAATACGATGAACAGGTAATTCATTGAAAAACAGAGCGATATTAATCTGAATTAAATGAGGTAATACTGAATCTTCAGCGATCTCTCACAAACGTTGTAAGAGATCTCTCACACGCGCTATAGCATCATGGATTACAGAAGTGGCTCAAGTCGGGTAAGGAAATCCGCAAGAGAGGGGGCGAGAGTCTCGCGATTGCGGGTGCCGATAGTCTCTTTAACCACTTCACCTGACAGGTTACAGACGGAGATAACGTCCAGTTCGCTGTCCAGCGTGGCAATAAAGAGCGTCGGAGATAGCTTCAGGCGTTTTTGCGTGACCAGGTGACCAATCAGGTTTTCCTGAACACGCTGCAGATCGTCTTCGCTCCAGGTCTGCAACAGCGTCAGCGTGATATCAGCAAAGCGCGCAGGCATATCCCCTGCGAACTGCGTGGTATAAAACGCATGAACTGCTGGTTGTACCACAATGTCCATTGCCCGCTCAACCGCATTTACATTTTGCTCGCCGTCGAAAGGTTTTGGTTGCCAGATAACGTAATCGTCGACTGAAGAGATAATGCACGGCGAAGGTACGCCATACAAATCAGCACTTTGCGGCCATGTCTGGTCCTTTTCATGCCATGCGTCGCAATAGCGGGTCGTGAAGCTAGTGAGGGCATTTGCAGTTTCGATGTCCACCGATTTCTCTCTTCTTGTCAGACAGGATAAACTCAGGCCATAAGTGTACCTGTAAAGTGGCTATGAAACATGTCTTACGAAAATCATCAGGCGTTAACCGGCTTAACGCTGGGTAAATCGACCGATTACCGCGATACCTACGATGCAAGCCTGCTGCAGGGCGTGCCGCGCAGCCTGAACCGCGATCCTCTGGGCCTGCATGCAGACGCATTGCCGTTTGTCGGCGGTGACATCTGGACGCTGTACGAACTCTCGTGGCTTAACGCGCGCGGTCTGCCGCAGGTGGCGGTGGGCCACGTTGAGCTGGATTACGCCAGCGTTAATCTCGTGGAATCCAAAAGCTTTAAGCTCTATCTCAACAGTTTTAACCAGACAAAATTCAGCAGCTGGGACGACGTTCAGCACACCCTGGAACGTGATTTAAGCGCCTGCGCGCAGGGAAAGGTGAGCGTTTCACTGTATCGCCTGCACGAGCTGGAAGGGCAGCCGGTCGCCCACTTCAACGGGACCTGCATCGACGATCAGGATATCGAGGTGGAGAATTATGAATTCAGCGCCGATTACCTTGAAAACGCGGCGAGCGGAAAGGTGGTCGAAGAGACGCTGGTCAGCCACCTGCTGAAATCCAACTGCCTGATCACCCACCAGCCGGACTGGGGTTCGGTGCAGATCCAGTACCGCGGCCCGAAAATTGACCGGGAAAAGTTGCTGCGCTACCTGGTGTCGTTCCGCCATCACAACGAATTTCACGAGCAGTGCGTGGAGCGTATCTTTAGCGATATTCAGCGTTTCTGCCAGCCAGAAAAACTGAGCGTTTACGCGCGCTACACCCGCCGTGGCGGTCTGGACATCAACCCGTGGCGCACCAACACCGCTTTTGTGCCAGCAACGGGACGGCTGGTGCGTCAGTAATATAAATATTTTCACAATATGCGCGGTATCTTCCGCGCTTTAGGTTGTGAAACGTCACGCGCCAGGGCTATTGTAATCAACAGGGAAAGACGATAATCGTCCCGTAAGGAGCTCACTTGATTACACATATTAGCCCGCTTGGCTCAATGGATATGTTGTCGCAGCTGGAAGTGGACATGCTTAAGCGCACGGCCAGCAGCGATCTTTATCAACTGTTTCGTAACTGTTCACTTGCCGTACTGAACTCCGGAAGCCTGACAGATAACAGTAAAGAACTGCTGTCCCGCTTCGAAAGCTTTGATATCAACGTGCTGCGCCGCGAGCGTGGCGTGAAGCTTGAAGTCATCAACCCGCCGGAAGAGGCTTTTGTCGACGGCCGTATCATTCGTTCACTTCAGGCTAACCTGTTTGCCGTGCTGCGTGACATCCTGTTTGTTAACGGGCAGATCCACAACGCAGGCCGTTTCCAGCATCTCGACCTGGAAAGCTCGGTCCATATCACCAACCTGGTGTTCTCCATTTTGCGTAACGCCCGTGCCCTGCACGTTGGCGAAGCGCCGAACATGGTCGTCTGCTGGGGCGGTCACTCCATTAACGAAACCGAATACCTTTATGCGCGTCGGGTGGGCACACAGCTTGGCCTGCGCGAGCTGAATATCTGTACCGGCTGCGGTCCGGGTGCGATGGAAGCGCCAATGAAAGGTGCCGCAGTGGGACACGCGCAACAGCGTTACAAAGAGGGACGGTTTATCGGCATGACCGAGCCGTCGATCATTGCCGCTGAGCCGCCTAACCCGCTGGTTAACGAGCTGATTATCATGCCGGATATCGAGAAACGTCTTGAAGCGTTTGTCCGTATCGCCCACGGCATTATCATCTTCCCGGGCGGCGTGGGGACAGCGGAAGAGCTGCTCTATCTGCTGGGTATTCTGATGAACCCGGCCAACAAAGATCAGGTTCTGCCGCTGATCCTGACCGGTCCAAAAGAGAGCGCCGACTACTTCCGCGTGCTGGACGAGTTTATCGTGCACACGCTGGGCGAATCCGCGCGTCGTCACTATCGCATCATCATTGACGATGCCGCAGAAGTGGCGCGCCAGATGAAAAAAGCGATGCCGCTGGTAAAAGAAAACCGTCGCGATACCGGCGATGCGTACAGCTTTAACTGGTCAATCCGTATTGCGCCGGACCTGCAGATCCCGTTCGAGCCAACGCACGAAAATATGGCGAACCTGAAACTCTATCCGGACCAGCCGGTGGAAGTCCTGGCTGCCGATCTGCGTCGTGCCTTCTCCGGGATTGTGGCGGGCAACGTGAAAGAGATGGGCATCCGCGCCATTGAACAGTACGGTCCGTACAAGATCCACGGCGACCCGGAGATGATGCGCCGCATGGACGACATGCTGCAGGGCTTTGTCGCTCAGCACCGCATGAAGCTGCCGGGCTCAGCCTATATTCCTTGCTACGAAATCTGCACATAACGCTCAACAGCATCTGATCAAAGCCGGGTCGCTCTGTTGCGCGTCCCGGCTTTTTTATTACCGAGGTAATTCATACGCATCACTTATGTCTTTTACAAACTATGCGCAAACGCAAACGATTACCTTGTTTTTTCAACCGTAAATTATCAGCCTTAATCCAAATTACCTGCCAGAAAATACTAAAAACCCATTTCTTTACAGCTAAAGACACCTATATCACGGGCCAGTCTTTCAGCTCACATGTCGTTGGTGGTAGCCTTCGCGCCCGTAAATTCTCTTTGACGTTTTTTTAACAGATAAATGGTCTAAAGATGCCCACATCATAAGTGGATTATTGCATTTGGGATCAGGATCACTGATAGATTCATAACTAGAATGTATCTTTCCGCCCGCCAATAGTTACGGGCGAAAATTATTAAAAAACCGTCACTGAACGAATTTCATATTACCGTCAGGCACTTTTTCATCGGATTTGACTAAAAACCTGACAATTTGCTTCCTCCAGGAGATACAGATGGAAACCACTCAAACCAGCACCGTTGCTTCGATTGAATCCCGAAGTGGTTGGCGCAAAACGGATACCATGTGGATGCTTGGCCTTTACGGCACAGCAATCGGCGCTGGTGTACTGTTCCTTCCTATCAACGCAGGCGTCGGCGGTCTGATCCCGCTGATCATCATGGCTATCATTGCTTTCCCGATGACCTTCTTCGCACACCGCGGTCTGACCCGCTTCGTGCTGTCCGGTAAAAACCCGGGCGAAGACATCACTGAAGTTGTTGAAGAGCATTTCGGCGTTGGCGCAGGTAAACTGATTACCCTGCTCTACTTCTTCGCTATTTACCCTATTCTGCTGGTCTACAGCGTGGCAATCACCAACACCGTTGAAAGCTTCATGATGCACCAGCTGCACATGACGCCGCCGCCGCGTGCGATTCTGTCGCTGATCCTGATCGTGGGCATGATGACCATCGTTCGCTTCGGTGAGCAGATGATTGTGAAAGCAATGAGCGTACTGGTCTTCCCGTTCGTTATTGCTCTGATGGTACTGGCTTGCTACCTGATCCCACAGTGGAACGGTGCAGCGCTGGAAACCCTGTCCCTGAGCAGCGCATCGGCAACCGGTAACGGCCTGCTGATGACCCTCTGGCTGGCAATTCCGGTGATGGTGTTCTCCTTCAACCACTCTCCAATCATCTCTTCTTTCGCCGTGGCGAAACGTGAAGAGTACGGTAATGGCGCAGAGAAGAAGTGCTCCAGCATCCTGGCGCGCGCTCACATCATGATGGTACTGACCGTAATGTTCTTCGTCTTCAGCTGCGTACTGAGCCTTTCTCCGGTGGATCTGGCGGCAGCGAAAGAGCAGAACATCTCTATTCTGTCTTACCTGGCGAACCACTTTAACGCACCGGTCATTGCGTGGATGGCACCAATCATCGCGATTATCGCCATCACCAAATCCTTCCTGGGCCACTACCTCGGCGCGCGTGAAGGCTTCAACGGTATGGTGATTAAATCTCTGCGCGGTAAAGGCAAGAGCATTGAAATCAACAAGCTGAACAAAATCACTGCGCTGTTCATGCTGCTCACCACCTGGGCGGTAGCGACCCTGAACCCAAGCATCCTGGGTATGATTGAAACCCTGGGCGGCCCGGTCATCGCGATGATTCTGTTCCTGATGCCGATGTACGCGATTCAGAAAGTCCCTGCTATGCGCAAGTACAGCGGTCATGTGAGCAACGTGTTTGTGGTTATCATGGGTCTTATCGCAATCTCTGCGATCTTCTACTCCCTGTACACCATGTTCTGATTATCACCCGCGCCGTCTTCGGACGGCGCACTCCTCCCTCTCTGACTGAAAGCAATGGACGCATCATGATTAGCGTATTCGATATCTTCAAAATCGGTATTGGTCCTTCCAGCTCTCACACCGTCGGACCAATGAAAGCCGGTAAGCAGTTCACGGATGACTTGATTGCACGCGGCATCTTGCATGACATTACCCGCGTGGTTGTCGATGTATACGGCTCGCTTTCCCTGACCGGGAAAGGCCACCATACCGATATCGCCATTATCATGGGCCTGGCGGGAAACCTGCCGGACACCGTTGATATTGATGCGATCCCTGGCTTCATCCAGGATGTGAACACCCACGGTCGCCTGCTGCTGGCGAACGGTGAGCATGAGGTTGAATTCCCGGTTGACCACTGCATGAATTTCCATGCGGACAACCTGTCGCTGCACGAAAACGGCATGCGCATTACCGCGCTGGCCGGCGACAAAGCGGTATACAGCCAGACGTATTACTCTATCGGCGGCGGCTTTATCGTCGACGAAGACCACTTTGGTCAAACCAATACCTCTTCTGTAGAAGTGCCGTATCCGTACAAAACGGCGGCGGATCTTCAGCGTCACTGCCAGGAGACGGGCCTTTCCCTCTCCGGTCTGATGATGAAAAACGAGCTGGCGCTTCACAGCAAAGAGGAGCTCGAACAGCACTTCACTAACGTCTGGGAAGTGATGCGCGGCGGTATCGAGCGAGGGATCACCACCGAGGGCGTTCTGCCGGGCAAGCTTCGCGTGCCGCGTCGTGCTGCTGCGCTGCGCCGTATGCTGGTGAGCACCGACAAAACGACGACAGACCCGATGGCCGTCGTAGACTGGATCAACATGTTCGCGCTGGCGGTGAACGAAGAGAACGCTGCCGGGGGCCGTGTGGTCACCGCGCCGACTAACGGCGCCTGCGGTATCGTTCCGGCGGTGCTGGCGTACTACGACAAGTTTATCCGTGAAGTGAACGCGAATTCGCTGGCGCGCTACCTGCTGGTCGCCAGTGCGATTGGTTCGCTGTATAAGATGAACGCGTCTATTTCCGGTGCGGAAGTGGGCTGTCAGGGTGAAGTCGGCGTGGCGTGCTCCATGGCGGCGGCGGGTCTGGCCGAACTGCTGGGTGCAAGCCCTACACAGGTGTGCATTGCTGCGGAAATCGGCATGGAACATAACCTTGGGCTGACCTGTGACCCGGTTGCCGGACAGGTACAGGTACCGTGCATCGAACGTAACGCGATTGCCTCCGTGAAGGCGGTGAACGCGGCACGTATGGCGCTGCGCCGCACCAGCGAGCCGCGCGTCTGTCTCGATAAGGTTATCGAAACCATGTACGAAACCGGTAAAGATATGAACGCCAAATACCGCGAAACTTCTCGCGGCGGCCTGGCCATGAAGATCGTGACCTGCGATTAAGCCCCTCAGGAAGCCTCGTTTTGCGAGGCTTCTTCCTGTTTTCCCCACCATTCATAGTTTCACGCTGCTGACAGTGTTACCCTTCACGCATGAGATAGAAGGGAGATTATCTGTGGCCGTTCATTTACTTATCGTCGATGCTCTTAACCTGATCCGCCGTATCCATGCGGTACAGGGGACGCCTTGTAAAGACACCTGCCTGCACGCGCTGGAGCAGCTTATCCGCCACAGTGAGCCCACCCACGCGGTCGCGGTATTTGATGACGAAGCCCGCAACACGGGCTGGCGACACCAGCGTCTGCCCGACTACAAAGCCGGACGCGCACCGATGCCGGACGATCTTCACGCTGAATTGCCCATGCTGCGCGCTGCATTTGAACAGCGGGGCGTTCCCTGCTGGGGTGCACAGGGAAATGAAGCCGACGATCTCGCGGCCACCCTGGCCGTAAAGGTGGCAAGCGCCGGACATCAGGCCACTATCGTTTCAACTGACAAAGGCTACTGCCAGCTGCTTTCTCCGACTATCCGCATTCGCGACTATTTTCAAAAACGCTGGCTGGACGCGCCGTTTATTGCCAGCGAGTTCGGCGTCTCGCCTGAGCAACTGCCGGATTACTGGGGGCTGGCAGGCATCAGCAGCTCTAAGGTTCCGGGTGTCGCCGGTATTGGGCCGAAGAGCGCCGCGCAGCTGCTGAAGGATTTTCAGAGTCTGGAAGGGATTTACGCCCGTCTGGATGAGGTGCCAGAAAAGTGGCGCAAGAAGCTGGAGGCGCATAAAGAGATGGCGTTTATCTGCCGGGAAATCGCAACGCTACAGACGGATTTACAGCTGGACGGGAATTTACAGCAGTTGAGATTAGAGCGTTAACGCTTTTCTGTAGGCCCGGTAAGCGTAGCGCCACCGGGCAAAACAAAGCACGTACTATCGCTCGTCGCGACGTCCGCCAACCGCAGCCCACCAGCGACGAATATGCACCGTCACCTCTTCACGGTCGTGATACAGCTGACGCGCCTGGATCTCCACGTTAATACCGTGCTCGTCCATCTGCTCCTGAATGTAGGCCAGGTTCTGCGATACTTCCTCATAGCGCTTTTTCATCGGCAGCTTGAGGTTGAAAATGGTCTCACGACACCAGCCGTTCACCAGCCAGGAGGCCATCAGCGCGGCGACTTTTGCCGGCTTCTCAACCATATCGCACACCATCCACGAGATGTTGTTACGGTTCGGGCGATAGCGGAAACCGTCTTCCCGCAGCCAGGTAACCTGCCCGGTGTCCATCAGGCTTTGCGCCATTGGACCGTTATCAACGGACGATACCCACATATTGCGTTTCACCAGCTGATAGGTCCAGCCGCCCGGGCACGCGCCAAGGTCGACGGCGTACATGCCGTTTGCCAGACGTTCATCCCACTCATCCGCCGGGATAAAGACGTGGAACGCCTCTTCCAGCTTGAGCGTGGAACGGCTTGGCGCATCGGACGGGAAGCGCAAACGCGGAATGCCCATAAAGAAGGGAGAGTTGTTGGTGGTGTACGAATAGCCTGTATAGCAACAGCCCGGTGCGATAAAGAAGATATGCACCACCGGACGCTTCGGCGTTTCGTAGTTCGTCAGCACGCCTGCATCACGCAGCGCCGCACGCAGCGGCACGGTGAACTTACGGCAGAACTTCATCAGCTCTTTACTTTCGTTGGTATCCGCCACTTCAACGCGCAGATCGCCGCCCTTCTCCACCACGCCCTGCAGCATGCCGACAATTGGCGTGATGCGGTCTTCAGGCGGAAGATCTTTCAGCAGCTCACCCGCGACAAACATCTGGCGAGCAAAGATCAGCGAGCTGAACGGCAGCTCGCGCGCCAGCTTGTCCGCGTCTTCAGGCTGATAGCACTCGAATACCACATAGCCCGCGTTTTCTTTTACGCGGGCAAAGCCGAAGACTTCGCGCTTCGCCGCTTTATCGGTAATTTCCGCGGCGCACTCTTTCTCAAACCCCGGGCGACAATATAAAACAACCTTATTCATGAACAACGCCCTTGCGTTTCAGACGGATAGCTCCGATAAACATTAATACCCAACCCGCCAGGAAGCTGAAGCCGCCGACAGGTGTAACGAACGCCCACAGGCGCAAATGTGAGAGCGCAAGGCAGTACAGGCTACCGCTGAACAACACGGTACCCAGCGCCATAAACACGCTGCTCCAGTAAAACCAGATACTGATACGACGCTGCATCGCCACCGCCAGCCCAAAAATAGCCAGCGTGTGGAACGCCTGATATTCAAGGCCGGTCTGGATCCAGCCCATCTCTACTGCGCCTAAAGACTTGCTTAATACATGTGCGCCAAAGGCGCCCAGTGCAACAAAAATAAAGCCACTCACCGCGGCAAAAATCAGCATGAATCGGCTGGTCATGTTTAAGTCCTGAGTTGATGCGTGCCCGGCACACAAACGTTATTGCTCATACCTGAAGCGGAATTTTTCTTGCTCGGTTGCCGCTTTCGCCAGTATCCACTGCCGGAAGGCGGCTATTTTACCCAGTTCTGCCTGACTGTCATGACAAACCAGATAAAACGCATTCTTGCTGACCAGTACATCATTAAAAGGGCAAACCAGGCGGCCTGCCTCAATTTCGGACTGCGCCATGACGTTGTTCGCCAACGCCACGCCCTGCCCGTGTATGGCAGCCTGTAACACCATCGCACTGTGGCTAAAAATGGGTCCCTGCTGCACGTTAATATGTGTAAGACCTAATTGACGGGTATAAGTTTGCCAGTCGCGGCGAGAGGCATCATGCAAAAGCGTATGCTGAGCCAGGTCAGCGGGTGACTTCAGCGCCTTCTCACCTGTTAACAGCAGGGGAGAACAGACCGGCAGGAGATATTCTGCGTATAATTTTTCAACGCGCAAGCCCGGCCAGTTACCGCGACCATAAAAAATGGCGACATCTACGTCATCGGCCAGCTTGTCCTCCTGACGATCTACCGCCTGGATTCGAACGTCGATCCCCGGATAAGCTGAGTTAAAGCTTGAGAGTCTTGGCACCAGCCAATGAATGGCAAAACTGGGCAATAAACTGACGGTCAGAGCACCTTTTGCACTGCGAGCCTGCAGCTTACGCGTGGCTTCCGTGAGCTGGGAAAAAATCTCTTTAATATCCTGAAAATAGCTCTGCCCCTCTTCGGTCAACAGCAACGAACGGTTGCGTCGACGAAACAGCTTAAGGCCCAGAAAATCCTCCAGAGACTTGATTTGGTGACTTACTGCGGCCTGTGTCACAAAAAGCTCATCTGCTGCGCGGGTAAAGCTCAGATGACGTGCTGCTGCATCAAAAACTCGTAATGCATTAAGAGGTGGCAATCGCTTTGACATGGTTATCTGGCTTAGATGTTAACGGGATTTAACAAATAGGAAACAACGTTTAACCTATTAGTTTTTTTTATCTGAGCCATTATAATTTGTCCGTTGAGGAACTACCAGCAAATACCTATAGTGGCGGCACTTCCTGAGCCGGAACGAAGAGCTTTTTTCGGAATGCGTGTTCTGAAGGGCTTTTGGCTTACGGTTGTGATGTTGTGTTGTTGTGTTTGCAATTGGTCTGCGATTCAGACCACGGTAGCAACGCTACCAATTTTTCACTTCCTGTACATTTACCCTGTCTGTCCATAGTGATTAATGTAGCACCGCCAATTTGCGGTGCTTTTTTTTCGCCTGCGATCTGTTAATGCTCGATCTCTTTCATCTCTTTCACGTCCGTGCGGTTGATCTGCTGCTTGTTCCCGTTAGCATCTTTGTACGAAATCATCCCGGTATCATTATCGGTAGTCGGTTTCCCTTCCGAAACGATAGAACGACCATCGTTGGTGTGCATCACGTAGTTGTTACCGGAACAGGCGCTCAGGGCAAAAGTAAACGCACAGGCAGAAATGATTGCAGCTGTCTTATTCATGATTATTCTCCTTTAGCAATTAATGCTATTCAAACCTCGATTTATAACAGGCTAAAACATCCGCCTAACACTATTTAGCATAACCTGCTTTTTTGAGGCCGTAAGGATAAGCAGACAATTCTGATAGATATCAACCTCCTTGCCCTGCCGCTGAAATTGCGCGACGATCGCTAAATTGAAATGAGGAATCCCATGAACGCTTTCAGTCCTGCGCAGTTCCGCGCACAGTTTCCGGCCCTGGCCGATGCCGGTATTTACCTGGATAGCGCCGCCACCGCCCTGAAGCCACAGGCGGTGATTGAGGCCACGCAGCAGTTCTACAGCCTGAGCGCCGGGAACGTGCATCGCAGCCAGTTTGCCGAAGCGCAGCGATTAACCGCGCGCTATGAAGCCGCACGCGATCAGGTCGCACGCCTGATCAATGCCGAAAGCGGGAAAAACATCGTCTGGACGCGCGGCACGACCGAAGCCATCAATATGGTGGCCCAGTGCTACGCGCGCCCGCTGCTTCAGCCGGGCGATGAGATCGTCGTCAGCGAGGCGGAACATCACGCCAACCTGGTGCCATGGCTGATGGTGGCAGAGCAAACGGGTGCACGCGTGGTGAAGCTTCCACTGGGTGCAGACCTTCTTCCCGACGTTGCCCGTCTCCCAGAGCTGATTACCCCCCGCAGCCGCATTCTGGCGCTCGGACAGATGTCGAACGTCACGGGTGGTTGCCCGGACCTGGCTCAGGCTATTCGCATAGCCCATGCCAGCGGGATGGTGGTGATGGTCGACGGCGCTCAGGGCGTGGTGCACTTCCCCGCTGATGTGCAGGCGCTTGATATCGATTTCTATGCCTTCTCTGGTCATAAGCTCTACGGGCCAACCGGTATTGGGGCGTTGTACGGCAAGCCTGAACTGCTGGCAAAAATGACGCCGTGGCTCGGTGGCGGCAAAATGATCACCGAAGTGTCGTTCGATGGCTTCAAAACTCAGGATGTTCCCTATCGCCTGGAGGCCGGTACGCCGAACGTGGCGGGGGTGATTGGCTTAAGCGCGGCGCTGGAGTGGCTGGCAGAAACAGACATCGTTCAGGCTGAAAGCTGGAGCCGGGGGCTGGCGACGCTGGCAGAGGAAGAACTCAAAAAGCGCCCGGGCTTCCGCTCGTTCCGCGTTCAGGATTCAAGCCTGATGGCCTTTGATTTCGCGGGCGTTCACCATAGCGACATGGTGACGCTGCTGGCCGGGTACGGCATTGCCCTGCGTGCCGGACAGCACTGCGCCCAGCCGCTGCTGGCGGCGCTTGGCGTTAACGGTACGCTGCGCGCCTCGTTTGCGCCGTACAATACCCAAAGCGATGTCGACGCGCTGGTTGCCGCCGTTGACCGCGCCCTTGAAATACTGGTGGATTAATGACTAGCGCTGCTTTAGCCGGACATCCGTTTGGCACGGTCATCACAGAAGAGACCTTAAAACAGACCTTCGCCCCGCTCCAGCAGTGGGAAGATAAATATCGACAGCTGATCCTGCTGGGTAAACAGCTCCCGGCCCTTTCAGACGATCTTAAAACACAGGCGAAAGAGATTGCAGGCTGTGAAAACCGCGTCTGGCTGGGCGTGAGCGTCTCCGGCGGGAAGCTGCACTTCTTCGGCGACAGCGAAGGCCGCATCGTCCGGGGCCTGCTGGCCGTATTGCTGACCGCTGTGGAAGGGAAAAGCGCGGCGGAATTGCTGGCACATTCGCCGCTGGCGTTATTTGATGAGCTGGGGCTGCGCGCGCAGCTCAGCGCCTCGCGCGGTCAGGGGTTGATCGCGCTGGGCGACGCGGTACTGGATGCCGCACGTCAGGCTCAGGCCTGACGTTCCGCCTTCGCCAGCATTTTCTTGAGGGCGTGAGACACCGCCACAAAGCCAAAGGAGGCGGTCACCATGGTGGCCGCACCAAACCCGGAGGCGCAATCCATTCGTTTTGGTCCTTCCGCCGTGCTTTTCATCGCGCAGACTGAGCCATCCGCCTGCGGGTAGACCAGCGCTTCGGTCGAGAACACGCAGTCGACGCCGAGCTTGCCTTTGCTGTTCTTCACCACGTTAAAATCGCTCTTCAGCCGCTCACGCAGCTTGGCCGCCAGCGGATCCTGGATCGTTTTCGCCAGGTCGGCCACCTGGATCTGCGTCGGATCGATTTGCCCGCCCGCACCGCCCGTCGTGACCAGCGGCACCTTGTACCGACGGCAGTAAGCGATCAACGCCGCTTTTGGCCGCACGCTGTCGATGGCGTCAATCACATAGCTGTAGCCTTTGCTCATGTACTCCGCGACGTTATCTGCCGTCACAAAATCATCAATCACCGTGACCCGACATTCCGGGTTTATCAGGCGAATACGATCCGCCATGACCTCAGACTTCGCCAGGCCGACGTTATCGCACAGGGCGTGGATTTGACGGTTGGTGTTGGTAACGCAAACGTCATCCATGTCAATCAGGGTAATTGCGCCAATACCGGTTCTCGCCAGCGCTTCTGCCGCCCACGACCCCACACCACCAATGCCCACGACGCAGACGTGCGCATCCGCAAACAGCTGCAGGGCTTTTTCACCATATAAACGTGCCGTTCCGCCAAAACGCTGGCGCCAGGCGTCGCTGATTACCACAGACATAAGACCTCAGATGTAAAAAGGGTGAGGTTTTCCTCACCCTGAACAGTAATCCGTATTGCGCTCAGAATACCACAATCAGCCGCTGAATACGTTTCCGGCACCCGGCGCCGCCTTCAGTACCCACACGCGTCCGTAGTGGTTATACCAGCCCGCGCGATGGCCTGCGTCAGGGCCAATACCCTGATAGATGTCGAAGTGCTGGCCTTTGATCGCCCCGCCGACGTCCAGCGCCACCATCAGACGCAGCTCATACTGGCCGTTGAACTTGCCGTTATTGTCCAGCAGAGGGACTTCAGCCAGCAGCGTGGTGCCTGCAGGAATAATCGAACGATCCGATGCTACCGACGCGCGGCCAATCAGGGGAACTGCACTCGCCCCTTTCACCGGCGCGAAGTTTTGCGGTTTGAAGAAGACGAACGACGGGTTCTGCTCCAGCAGCTCGCGCACCTCGGCTTCGCTGTGTTTCTCGCCCCACTCGCGGATCGCCTGCATCGACATATCTTCTTTCTTCACTTCACCGCGGTCGATCAGCACTTTACCGATACTGCGATAGGCGTGGCCGTTTTTACCGGAATAGCTGAAGAAGTTGAGCGGCGACCCGTCGCCAAAATCAATGTAGCCGCTGCCCTGAACGTCCATGATGAAGTTATCCATCAGGGAGTTGCTGTAGGCCAGAACGTAATTTTCGCTCAGCGCACCGGCGTAGATCTCAGCGCGAGACGGCAGACGACCGCGTTTTGGCGGCATACGGTAGATAGGATACTGGAACTCGCCCTGACGCGAGTGTCGTGCCTGGATAACCGGGGTGTAGTAACCGGTAAACTGGACGTTGCCGTAGTTATCGGCCCCTTCCATCTGCCAGGCGTCGATACCAAACTGGCGCATGTTGCGCGTATCGCCGCCTGCTTTAAGCCAGTCCTGGACCGCGTTATACACGCTACTCTGGGCGCCATACAGACGCGGCGACGCGTTGCGGATCTGGTAGACCTGCTCGGAGAAATCACCGGCATTAATCGGTGCGCCGACAGCATCAGGCTGATTAACTAAAGAGAAAGGCTGGGATAACTTCCCGTCTTTATACTGTTGACCGCGATCGGTCGGTTTGGAAGAACAGGCCGCAAGAATCGCTACCATTGCGCCCGCCATCAGATACTTCGCCCAACGTCCTTTCATTATATCTCGTCTTTAAGTTGCCCATTTCCGCATGATGAAGATAACAAACCGCCAGGGCTAATGAAATGCGATCGCATGCCCTTTGGCAAATTTTGCGCAAAAAATAGTCCAAATAGAGCCATGTCGTTCAATTTGCATACAAAATCATGATTTATGTGAAAAAGGGGTTGCATCACAAACCTATCCGAGTATAGTGCGCATCCACGGACGCGGGGTGGAGCAGCCTGGTAGCTCGTCGGGCTCATAACCCGAAGGTCGTCGGTTCAAATCCGGCCCCCGCAACCAAT
>NZ_JASEYI010000008.1:0-192927 GCF_035064085.1 Enterobacter sp. R-1.6.2 | reverse complement strand
ATTGAGCCACAGGACGTCGATAAAGGACGGTTTGGGGCGTCATATCGGGAGCTGCGGACCACTTAATCGCAACTTCCTTAGGTTTGTATTCACTGAAACCGTAAGAGAGAAACCGCGAATGCGTCTCTTACATGATTTATCATTTCTTACAAATAACTAAGATTTTTCCTAATTCGACGCAAACTCTACTCGTCAGTTTTGACACATACAATCCAGCCACCCTCAAATTTAAAAAAAATGTGATCCACGTCACACAATTTAAGTGAATATGACCCATAAATCCATCAGTATGACTTGTAATTTGGTCAAAATTTAGCCAATCGGTACTGTTTTGTATTCTTAATTGACGAATACTCATGCAGAAGGGTGATCCAAACTGGCATGCAACGTGCTTTTCATGCCGTAAGCGCCGCGCGGAAACATTTACATCAGGCCCCTCTCCTGGAAACATTTTTCTTACCGTGAAAAAACATATAGTTATGCAGGTAGCACAAAAAAGATGTTTCAGGACGTGATCATTCGAAATGAGTTTGTAACACATCAAAACGATTTAACAGTCCAGGCGTGGATTTGTGTGATTTACGTTAAGTTGTTAATTTTTTTCATTTAGGCGCATTTTTCAGTTATTCTTCTTATAAGAATAATTAATGAATAATTATGATAAGCTTCACACTAATGTCGTAATCTGCTCTTGCAGAACCGGAGATTTCGCGGTAAAGGTGGTTAAACGCTGTCTTTCAGACATCTAAGGAGTGCGCCATGAGTTACTCCCATCTTCTTGTTTCCGTTGCAGTTTCCCCCGAAAGCCATCAGCTCGTCGCCCGGGCGGTTTCCATTGCCAGACCCCACAATGCCCGCATCAGCCTCATCACCCTCGCCGCAGAGCCGGAGATGTATAATCAGCTGGCCGCCCCCATGCTGGAGGATATTCGCGAGGTTCTGCAGGAAGAAACGCAGCAATTTCTGCGCGAATTAGTGGAAAAGGCACAATATCCTGTTTATGAAACTGTTATTGCGACCGGGGAACTTAACGCCCATATTCTCGATATGTGTCGCAGACAAAATATAGATTTAGTGATTTGCGGGAACCATAACCACAGCTTTTTATCGCGGGCAGCCTGCGCGGCGAAATCTATTGTCGCGTCGAGCCAGGTCGATGTGCTGTTAGTGCCGCTTGGGGGGCATTAGCCCCCCAGCAGTAAATCAGGCGAGTTTAGGGAAGGTCGCGATCTTTTTTTGCAGATCGCCTTCATGACTTTGCGGAGCGATATTCCGGAGATCCTGAATAAAACGCGCCTGCCAGTGGTTAATATCGTTCTTCCGGATCGTCTCCATCATGTCAGCATGGCGGGAAATACGTTCCGTGAGCGGCATTGTCAGGGCGCGATTCAGCGCGTTCGCCACGTCATCCCTGTCATAAGGGTTAACGATGAGCGCCGACGTGAGCTCATTTGCGGCTCCGGCAAACTGGGAAAGCACCAGAACCCCCGGGTCGGCAGGATCCTGGGCCGCCACATACTCTTTCGCTACCAGATTCATCCCGTCGCGCAGCGGCGTGACCAGCCCAACGTCAGCATAGCGGAAGACCTTCATCAGGATCTTACGGTCAAAGTGTTGATTCAGGTAAAACAGCGGCGTCCAGCCCAGCTGGCCGTAGCGGCCATTAATGCGCCCTGCTTCTGTCTCCAGCTGATGACGAATATCCTGATAGGCCTGAACCTCACCGCGCGACGTCGGCGCAATCTGGGTATAGCGAATTTTCCCGTGATGCTGCGGGTATTTATCCAGCAGCGTTTCATACGCCAGGAAGCGTTCCGGCAGCCCTTTGGAATAATCAAGACGCTCAACCGAGAAGATATTTTTCACGTGCTTGAGTTCATTCTTAAGCTGCGCCAGCTTCGGCGGCAGCGGGCCAGAAGCCTGCTCCGCGATTTCGTCAGGTTCAATCCCTATTGGATAGACCTCGGTGTGGAAGGTTTTTCCCCAAGCCGTATGGGTTTTCCCGCCTTTGGTCACCAGACGCGCTTTGCCAGACACGGAGTCAAGGAACGCGAGGCGGTCATTTTCGGTCTGGAAGCCCAGCAAATCGTAATCGCACAGCGCCTCCAGCAGCTCTTCATGCGGCGGCAGCGCGGTAAAAATTTCCGGCGTCGGGAACGGGATGTGCAGGAAGAAGCCAATCCGGTTATTCACCCCCCTCTTTCGCAGCTCTCTCGCGAAGGGCAACAGGTGATAATCGTGGATCCATAAAATATCGTCTTCCTCTATTAATGGCAGCAGTTTATCCGCCAGCAGCGCATTTACGCGCGAGTAGCCTTCGAAGGATTCACGCTGGAATTTGACCAGGTCAAGACGATAGTGGAACGCAGGCCACAGGACGGCATTTGAGAACTGCGAGTAATACTCGTCATAGTCTTTCTCTTTCAATGCAAATGAAGCCCACGTAATGTTTCCGCGCGTCACCTTATCGAGCGGTTTCTCTTCTTCACTGATTTCCCCACTCCAGCCAAACCACAGCCCGCCAGCGGCTTTTAAGGCACCTAACACCCCTACCGCCAGGCCACCCGCGCTGGCTTTTTTATCATCCGGCGGTGCGATTCGGTTAGAGACGACGACTAAGCGACCCATAATGGTTTCCCCCTTTGCTTTGCGCTATTTGTTGTTGTTGCTGGTTAGCGATGTCAGATATCCACTGCCAGACGCTGGCGACATCCGCCAGCCGCCATTCGGCAACCGTGTCACCAGGCCCCACCTTGACGGCGATCCCTCCGGCCTGATTCACCACGCGAAACCCGGCCTCGTCGGTCAGGTCATCCCCAATGAAAACGGGCGTTCGCCCTTTGAAAGGCGGCGACGCCATAAACGCGGCGATGGCCGCGCCTTTATTAATCCCTTTCGGTTTTAACTCCACGACGCATTTGCCGGGCTGCAACGCCAGCTGTGGATGGGCATCCGCGACCGTCTGAGCCAGCGCCAGTACGGCCTCCTCATGCTGCGGCGCCTGACGATAATGCAGGGCAAAGGCCATACCTTTGGCTTCCAGCTCGGTGCCAGGCAGCGCTTCCAGCGCAGCAGAAAGCTGCTTCTGGAGCGTTTGCGTGAGTGCGTCAGGGAGTGAAACGATATGCGTGTGATCATGGATGTCGCGGCGCTCCGCTCCGTGTACACCGGCCAGCGGAAAGTGGTAAGGACTGGCGAGCGTATCCAGCTCGGCCATTGAGCGCCCTGATATCAATGCCAGTGCTCCCTCGTTCATGAGCGAGAGCTGATGCAAATCCTGTAACACCGCATCCGGAATAGACACCTGGTCAGGGTGCGGTTTTATCCCGGCGAGCGTGCCGTCGAGATCGAAAAAGAAAGCATAGTGTCCGGGCAGTACAGGCGGTGCGGTTAACATGTCAGCCACCCTTTTCCTCCTTACGGTTTACGAGAGGTAAACGCCTTTACCTCTTTCATAGCCATGTAAGTATAGACAGTGTGACGTCGCTCGCCATTTGACAACCGCCCCGCCAGTTTTACTGGCGGGGCGGTTAAGGGGTCAACTATGGTTATAAGTTGAGCAATAAAAGTCGGGAAAACGGGTTACAGGGTACGCTTCGCTTTTTGCTTGTAACGGTCGAAAATCACGGCTGCCAGCAGGATCAGACCACGCACGACGTACTGCGAGAACGGCGAAATATTCAGCAGGTTCATGGCGTTCTCCACCGTGCCTAAAATCAGGATACCGGCCACCACATATGAGATTTTTCCGATGCCGCCCTTGAGGGAAACGCCCCCTAAAACGCAGGCAGAAATGACGATCAGCTCGTAACCAATAGAGGTCATCGGCTGGCCGCTGGTCATACGCGAAGCCAGGATAATCCCCGCGGCGGCAGAAACCAGCCCTGAGAGCACGAAGATAATAATCTTGGTTCGAACCACCGGCACCCCGGCCAGACGGGCGGCCTCTTCGTTACCGCCAATCGCCAGCGTATTGCGGCCAAAGGTGGTCCGGTTGAGCAGGAAGCCGAACAGGATCAGGCAGGCCACGGTCAGCCAGATTGGCGCAGGCAGCCCCAGCCAGTTGGCGTAACCCAGGGTAAAGAAGCGCTCGTCTTCAATCCCCACCGCTTTACCGTCGGAGATGATATAGGCCAGCCCGCGGACAATTTGCATCGTCGCAAGCGTGGTGATCAGAGCGTTAATCTTCAGGCGTGCGATAACAAAACCGTTCACCAGACCGCTGATGACGCCGAGTAGCAGACCGGCGAGAACGCCAATCCACAGGCTCTCCGTCATGTTGATTACCACTGCCGTCGTGACGCCCGCACAGGCAATCACCGACGCCACCGACAGGTCAAAATCGCCGGAGGCCAGGCAGAACAGCATCCCGCAGGCCACCATCCCGGACATGGAAATGGCCAGCCCCAGCCCCTTCATATTAATGAAGGTGGCAAAATTAGGAACAAAGATCGCGCAGGCGAGGAACAGTGCGGCAAAGACCACCAGCATGCCGTACTGATCCCAGATACGTCCAAAACTCAGCGCCGACTTCGACTTCGGCGCTCCGGATGTAGTAACAGAGGACATCATTAACTCCTTACTCAGGCGACAGCCTGGCTGACTTTAGGCATGGCGAGGTTCAACGCCTGTTGTTCATTCGCCTGTTCATGAAGCAATTCACCGGCAATTTCGCCTTCACGCATCACCACAATGCGGTCGGCCACGCCAAGCACCTCCGGCAGATCGCTGGAGGCGAAGAGCACCGCCACGCCGCGTTTTGCCAGCTCATAGATCACGTTATAAATCTCGTGTTTTGCCCCCACATCGATACCGCGCGTCGGCTCATCCAGCAAAATGACCTTCATATCTTCCGACAGCCAGCGGCCTAAAATCGCCTTCTGCTGGTTTCCGCCTGACAGATTCATGATCAGCTGTTCCGGACCCGGCGTTTTAATATTCAGCGAGCGAATATGGTGGTCGGCGTTGCTCGACTCCCAGCCATCGTTTATCAGGCAGCCTGCGCGAATAAACTTGCGGCGAGCGGAAATATTGATGTTGTCGCGTACCGAATGCACCGGAATAATCCCCTCGGCTTTACGGTCTTCCGGGCAGAGCATCATGCCCGCCCTGATCGCGTGGGCCGGTTTCTGGATATCGACCCGTTCGCCATCAATAGAAACCTGCCCATCGGTAATTCGGGTCCCCCCGAACAGGCCTTTCATTAATTCACTGCGCCCCGCCCCCACCAGACCAAACAGGCCGACAATTTCGCCGCTGCGAACGGATAACGAAATCGGCGTGCGCACGCCCGGCGCTTTGACGCTGTCCAGACGCAGACGTTCAGGGCCGTACTGACGCGGCTGCCAGTGATAAATATCACCCAGCTCGCGTCCAACCATCGCCTGAACAAGCTGGTCATGGTTAACCTGCTGCATGTCGGTAAAGGTGCGCACATAGCGCCCGTCTTTAAAGACGGTGATGGCGTCGCTCAGGGCAAATATCTCTTCCATGCGGTGCGAGACATACAAAATCGTACGGCCTTCCTGACGCAATTCGCGGATCACGCGGAACAGATTTTCAATTTCACGCGCAGAGAGCGAACTGGTGGGCTCATCGAAGGCGATAATTCTGGCGTTACGCGCCAGCGCCTTGGCAATTTCAACCATCTGCCACTGGCCGATGGAGAGATATTTCAGCGGCGTCTGGGGATCGACGTCCAGACCCAGGTGTTTAAGCTGCAGCCCCGCTTCATAATTAAGTAGCGAACGATTTACCACACCGCCTTTGTGCGGGAGCTGTCCTAAATAGATGTTTTCCGCCACGGTCATCTCGGGAATGAGGTGCAGCTCCTGATAGATGATCGCCACCCCGGCATTGAGCGCCGCCGTGGTATCGGCAAACGCCACCTCTTCGCCGCGAATGGCCAGCGTGCCGGTCGTAGGCGCGTAGTTGCCGCTGAGGATCTTCAACAGCGTGGATTTCCCCGCGCCGTTTTCCCCCATCAGGGCGTGAACCTGGCCGGCATAGCAGTCGAAGCTGATATCGGTCAGCGCGTTAACACCGGGGAAAGTTTTCCCGATGCCGCGAAAAGAGAGATACGGATCAGACTGTCGCATAACGTCTCCGTGATTCCTGTAGTGTGTACGTCTGGCCCCTCACGATGCATGAGGGGCACAATCACAGCGTATTACTTACCGCCCAGCCCTTTTTTCGCCAGCTCCTCTTTGAAGTTGTCGCGGGTAATCAGCACCACGTCGGTCACTTCAGTAAATTTCGGCGGTTCGGCCCCTTTGGTTACCCAGTTGTAGAGCATCTCACTGGATTTGTAGCCGTGAACGTCCGGGCTCGGCAGAAGAGAACCGTAGAAGCCGGTAGCCTGCGCTTTGGACAGCTCGCTGACGGCGTCAACGCCGTTGATGCCAATCCCGATCACGTCAGGCGCTTTGAAGCCCTGGCCTTCCGTCGCGCGCACCCCGCCCAGCACGGTGTTGTCGTTCATGCCGACCACCAGCCAGTGTTTGACCTCCGGATGCTGGACAAGCATAGAGTTCGCGGCGTCGAAAGCGCCCGGGATATCGTTGGATTTGGTTGGGACTTTATAGATCTGTTTTTCCGGGAAGCCAGCCGCTTTCAGCGCATCCATTGAACCGGTAGTACGACGACGGGCGGTGTCCAGCTCGTCAGCCGTGATAGCCATCACCGCGGTCTCTTTGACATCCCAGCCGCGCTTTTGCATCTCTTTATAGAGTTCCTGGCCCTGGCGTTCGCCGATTTTGGTCGCCGCCATCATGACCAGCGGGACGGTGTCCATCGGCTTGCCTTTGGCATTAACGAACTGATCGTCAACCGCGATGACCTTCATATCGTAACCGCGCGCTTTCGCCGCGATTGCCGACCCCAGCTTTGGATCCGGAGTACAGATAACGAAACCTTTTGCACCGCTGGCCGCCAGGCTGTCGATGGCGTTCAGGGTTTTTTCGCCGTCAGGCACGGCGATTTTAATGACTTCAAAACCTAAATCTTTCCCGGCTTTATCTGCGAATTTCCACTCAGTCTGGAACCAGGGCTCTTCGGGCTGTTTTACCAAAAAACCGAGTTTTAAATTCTCAGCGATAGCGGATTGTGACATAACGGCAGCCAGACCGATGGCCGCCAGCGCTTTAGTAAATTTGTGCATGGTAAACTCCAGCTTTAGCAATCTTTTCTGTAGGGAATAAGTGCGTGCTTCTTATTTAATCGGACTTAAAACAAGGCATTAGCGCTTACCTCGTCATAAGCGTTATTGCTGGTGATAGTTTTAGCGGGAAATTAATCATCCATAAGAGAGCCCCATCACACCGCAGAATTACAGTAATTGCGTACATAAATTCAGCGAAAAATGACATAAAAAAGGCAGGATTTGTCAGACAAATGGAAGGGGGTTAAGCAGAATTATCCATAAAATTAGCCAAGATATCCCTGATGCCTTTCAGCGGGCAAAACGGCACCTGGCGTTAAGGGGTTCAACATGTTTTTCATCACGAATGTACAACGCACCTGAAAAAACGTTATTCCGCAGAATTTGATTTAGCGCAATTTTATTGACACATCATATATTAGAAATGATTAATCCGTATTTTTCCTTTTCCCGGAGTAATATTCCAACTTAATATTTTCGAAAGAGTAACAGTGTGTCATCACGATAAAAATCGTTAATTATTAGTCCATTAAGTCACATTCAATTCATGGCGAGCTAATTGTATTTCTGTACTATATTAAACTTTGTAATGTATGGTAAATATAGTCTGATTAAGAGTTTTCTTAGACCCAATACAAGGGTATGCTTATTTATATCGAACACAGGAAGTGAATTTCGGTCGACTTCGGTCACGGCAGAATGTCTATTTCTGCTCTTCTCTTCGTATTTGCCTGGCGCTCAGGTTACGCAACGGACATCACGTCCCACAGTCAATAAGGATATGAGTATGGCTACCCAAACGATGATGCAAAAACTTAATGCGCAGATGAACCTTGAGTTCTACGCCTCAAACCTGCACCTTCACTTAAGCGCGTGGTGTGCCGAGAATAGCCTCACGGGGTCTGCCACATTCTTTCGCTCTCAGGCGCAAAGTAACGTCACCCATATGATGCGTGTCTTTAACTTTCTGAAAGCCGCAGGGGCAAATCCTGTCGTTAAAGCCCTTGATGGGATCAACGAAAACTACTCCTGCCTGGAAGAACTGTTTCAGAAAACGCTTGAAGAGTACGAGCAACGCTGCAGCACGCTCAGCAAACTGGCCGATGAAGCCAAAGCGCAGCAGGATATTACAACGCTCAAATTCTTACGCGATATGGACAAAGAGCAGCAGCAGGATGGCATGCTGCTGAAGACGCTGGCGGATGAAATCCATAATGCGCAGCAGGCGGGTTTATGTCCTGAGCAAACCGACCGTCATCTGCTCGACATTGTGGCGGTTCAGCACCACTGAGTTTTTGGCCTGCTTCCGTCCCGGGGAGCAGGCCCCCTCCCATCTCCAACCTTCTGCTTTTGCTGAAATTTAACAAATCAGATCTGGCTCCCAATGATTAACCACACAACGTGTGATGATTTATTTAGTTACATAATCATTGACGAGGGAGCATCATGATCACCATTGAGTTTGTTGTCATTCTCCTCTGCCTGCTGACGGGTACGCGTTTCGGCGGTATGGGGCTTGGGTTAATCAGCGGTATTGGTCTTTTTATTTTATGTTTTGTCTTTGGTCTGCAACCGGGTAAACCGCCGGTTGACGTTATGCTGACCATCCTTGCGGTGATTGGCTGTGCGGCTACGCTGCAGACTGCGGGCGGCCTCAACGTCATGATGCAGTTTGCCGAACGTCTGCTGCGCAAACACCCGCAGCACATCACCCTGCTCGCCCCTTTCACCACCTGGATGCTGACTTTTCTGTGCGGCACCGGCCATGTGGTCTACACCATGTTCCCCATCATCGCGGATATCGCCCTCAAAAAAGGGATCCGCCCCGAGCGCCCCATGGCCGTGGCCTCGGTGGCATCACAGATGGCGATTACGGCTTCCCCCGTTTCCGTTGCCGTTGTGTCGCTGGTGTCTATCCTGGCGGCACAGCATGGGATCGGCCACGCGTGGGGGATTCTGGAAATTCTCGCCGTGTCGGTTCCCGCTTCGCTCTTCGGCGTAGCCATTGCGGCCCTGTGGAGTTTACGCCGTGGGAAAGATTTGGCTGACGACATAGAGTTTCAGGAAAAGCTGAAAGATCCTAAGCAGCGCGAATTTATCTATGGCGGGACCGAGACGTTAATGAATCAGCGTTTCCCTAAACAGGCCTACTGGTCCACGTGGATTTTCTTTGCCGGTATTGCTGTGGTCGTTTTGCTGGGGGCATTCCCGGAACTGCGCCCCGCTTTTGAAGTGAAAGGCAAAATGACGGCGCTGTCGATGAACCTTGTCATTCAGATGATGATGTTAATTGCGGGCGCCGTGATGCTGATGGCCTGTAAGGTCAATGCGTCGGCCATTTCCAACGGCGCGGTGTTTAAGGCCGGTATGGTCGCGATCTTCTCGGTGTTCGGCGTGGCGTGGATGAGCGATACCTTTTTCCAGGCGCATCTCGACGAGTTAAAGCTGGCGCTGGAAGGCGTGGTGAAGAGCCACCCGTGGACGTATGCCATTGTGCTGTTTCTGGTATCAAAACTGGTGAACAGCCAGGCGGCTGCGCTGACGGCCGTTGCGCCTATGGGCCTCATGCTCGGCATCGACCCGAAAATGCTGATCGCCTTTTTCCCGGCGTCCTACGGCTATTTTGTCCTCCCGACCTATCCCAGTGATTTGGCCTGCATCGGCTTTGACCGCTCAGGCACCACCCGCATCGGCAAATTCATCATCAACCACAGCTTTATTCTGCCAGGGCTGATTGGGGTAAGCTGCGCGTGCGCGGCGAGCTACCTGCTGGTCCAGACGTTCTTTTAACCGCTTCAAAGGGCGACACGTGCCGTCGCCCCTACCCCTGTTTTAGTGGGATTCACCCTGCGGCGTGAATCGCAGTTCAATCAGCGCGATGGCTTTCTGGATCGCACGAAGCGTAACCGGGTCAGCGGCAGCAGGATGGCTGGCGAAATCGATGTTTTTCAGCTGCGTAGACATCTTCTCGCGCACTTCAACCGGCGCAATCACGTCCAGAACATCAAGGATTTGTTTGATAACCAGCTGACAGGCGACAACGTCAGAGACCAGTTCCTGATCGGCGCTCAGGTTTTGTGACATGGGCTTTCTCCTTATTTAAAGGCCGCCATAGTAGCAAACCCCCCCCCCTGACATCTTCCCTTCATCGCCTGCAGGTACAAAAAAACCCGCCGAAGCAGGTTTTTTTAATCAGAACATGGCGCCTGGCGGCACGTCTTTGAACGTGCGGCAGTAATTGGCCCACATGCTTTTCAGGATTTTGCGCAGTTTCACGATGATGCTCCATTAACTTGTTATACAACTTTATTGTCAACGTGCTTATAATATGACCATTATCACAAAAATCAATCATTTTGTGATGCTCATCACATTTTTATAAGAGGTTGTCCTGATAGCACTCCCCTCTGACCCGTTGCGAAGAGTGAGGGCAGATTGTCCGGCTATTCCAGGCATTGCAGCGGGCATCTGCGGGTACGATAAGATATTTCCATCCACTCAGAGCGAACCATGAAAAGAGTCATTGTAGCCGGCACAATCCTGCTGCTCGCGGGGTGTAGTATCAACCGCCAGGCTGAAGTCAGCAGCCTCGACGCGCCGAACGGCATCGTCCGCCTCGATTACGGCCAGGCAGCGCTGCAAAATGCGTATTCCGATGAGTATGTGAATAACGGCACGGCGGCAAAAGCGTGTCAGAGCATGGGGTATGCCACCGCCTCAGCCTATGGTCAGCCCATCAAAACCTGCACCCTGACGAGCGGCTCTTTGTGCCTGAACGAGAGCGTGACTATCCAGTATAAATGTATGGGTTACGCCGTTAACCCTAAGTCAAATAACCCCTGGTATTAATCAACCCTGCCAGCGTTTGCTGGCAGTATATTTCATTACGAACAAAAACAATTCTCATTAATAAATTATAAAAATCGCCAATGCGTTTTATTCCCATTCGTATTTTAAATAAATAAAATAAAAATTTTACGTTTTGCAAATAATTAAATAACAAATTATAGTGTCGCTCATTGTGAACCAGAAATAAAAATCCGGAGCGTCACCATGCTGAAAACTGAAATGATCGACAAGCTCAACGCACAAATGAACCTTGAGCTTTTTTCATCCCTGCTCTACCAGCAGATGAGCGCCTGGTGCAGCTACCACAGCTTCGAAGGTGCGGCCGCGTTTCTGCGTCGTCACGCTCAGGAAGAGATGACCCACATGCAGCGTCTGTTTGATTATCTTACGGATACGGGCAGCCTGCCGCGCATTGAAACCGTGACATCACCTTTCGCTGAGTATAATTCTCTCGATGAACTGTTCCGCGCCACCTACGAGCACGAGCAGCTGATCACGCAGAAAATTAACGAACTGGTTCATGCGGCGATGACCAGCCAGGATTACCCAACCTTTAATTTCCTGCAGTGGTACGTCGCTGAGCAACACGAAGAAGAGAAGCTGTTTAAATCCGTGCTGGATAAATTATCTCTGGTGGGGAAATCCGGCGAAGGTCTTTACTTTATTGATAAAGAACTTTCCACTCTCGATACGCAGAATTAATTTCAGCGCGGTGCCGGTTTCCGGCACCGCGCTGATTTACATACACCCCGCGCAGCTGGTGCAGCGCCAGTCATGAGGATTCACCGCCTGGTAAAAATAGCGGTAGCTGGACGTCTCCAGCAGAATCCCCACCTCGAAGAACATATCCGTTAACCAGTCGACATTCTCAACGATCCACTCATCTTCCTGTAAGCCTTGCGCAAAGGTTTCATCTTCAGGATCGATAACCGAATAGATTGCCCAGGTGCCCATATCCTTTTCGCGACGGGACTCGGGAAGTATCAGGGGTTGGTTCTGCCAGCTGATTATCCAGTGCCCATGGCACAACAGGTTACCTCCCCGGCTCCATGCCGCGGTGAAGGGATTCTCCCCAGCCATAAAACCCTCACTTAATTTGATAATTTATATTTATTGTTTACGTTACGCCGGAATATCGCCCAGCAATATTGTCCTTATGAAGTAGGCATCCACCTAAAAAGGATCAGATCGCCAACTATCCGTAAATTATTCATTACACCACTTGTAACGGTGATTTGACGAGTTACGGCTTTTCCCTTACTCTGCGCCGCAGATTTTGTCGCGGTTAAGCATCGTTGTAGAGGAAAGCGTGAGAAACAGAACCCTGGGAAGTATTTTTATCGTCGCCGGAACGACGATTGGCGCAGGAATGCTGGCAATGCCCCTGGCAGCCGCGGGCGTAGGATTTGGCATGACCCTGCTGCTGCTGGGTACGCTCTGGGCGCTGATGTGCTACACCGCCCTGCTGCTGCTTGAGGTTTACCAGCACGTGCCCGCCGACACCGGTCTGGGTTCGCTTGCGGCGCGCTATCTGGGACGCTACGGCCAGTGGATAACCGGCTTTAGCATGATGTTCCTGATGTACGCCCTGACCGCCGCCTATATCAGCGGCGCCGGGGAACTCATCGCCTCCAGCGTCAACGACTGGTTTGGCTCTGACATTACTCCGGCGACGGGGGCTATCTTCTTTGCGCTCATCGGCGGCGGCGTGGTCTGCGTGGGGACATCGCTGGTCGATCTGTTTAACCGCTTTCTGTTCAGCGCCAAAATTCTCTTCCTGATCGTCATGCTGGTGCTGCTGGCGCCGCACGTGCACAAGGTCAACCTGCTGACGCTGCCGCTGGAAAAAGGGCTGGCGCTTTCCGCGATCCCGGTCATTTTCACCTCGTTTGGCTTCCACGGCAGCGTGCCGAGCATCGTCAGCTATATGAACGGCGATATCCGCAAGCTGCGTCGCGTCTTTGTAATCGGCAGCGCGATCCCGCTGATCGCCTATATTTTCTGGCAGCTGGTGACGCTGGGCAGCATTGACTCTTCGACCTTTATTGGGCTGATGGCGCAACATGCTGGCCTGAACGGTTTTTTGCTGGCGCTGCGCGAGGTCGTCACCTCCCCGCACGTGGAGCTGGCGGTACACCTGTTTGCCGACCTGGCGCTGGCAACCTCGTTCCTGGGCGTGGCGCTCGGCCTTTTTGATTATCTGGCCGACCTGTTCCAGCGTCGCAATACCGCGGCCGGACGGTTGCAGACGGGGGCCATCACCTTCCTGCCGCCGCTCGCTTTTGCGCTGTTTTACCCACGCGGGTTTGTGATGGCGCTGGGCTACGCAGGGGTAGCGCTCTCTATCCTGGCCCTGCTGCTCCCTTCCCTGCTGGCGTGGAAGAGCCGCCAGCAGCATCCTCAGCAGGGATATCGCGTGGCGGGAGGAAAACCGCTGCTGTGCGTTGTGTTTGGCTGTGGGGTGGTGATTATTCTGGTGCAGGTATTGATTGCAGCCGGGATGCTGCCGGAAGTGGGTTAAATAAAAAAGGGGCTATCATCAGCCCCTTTTTTATTAGTGCAAACAGCAGCTCTTAAACTTCTTCCCGCTGCCGCAAGGACACGGATCGTTACGTCCGACCTTCGTGCCGTTCACCGTCGGCTTCTTCACTTCCGGCTGCTGCGGGTTGTTTACCCAGTATTGATATAGACGCAGTGCCGCAGGCTGGATGCTTTCGATGCTGGCGATATACTCCTCTTCGGACAGTTCATCCAGCTTTTCGCTGTTCTCTTCCGTCCCGTGCAGGGCAATCACGTCAAGATCGGCCTTCAGGGCTTCCGGCAGGGCTGACCAGTCCGTCAGCGCCACGCCGCGCATATAGCCATAGCACCACTCTTCCACCACGGTATAGCTCTCACCGTCAACGTCGTTATAACCGAACATCGGTTCAAACTGATCCGGGTACTCGCTCAGGCGCTCGGCAATATCGTTCATATGCTTAAAGCAGAGATCGATAAAACGATTCATCTCACGATCGTTTTTCCAGCGCGGAATGTACTTCTCGCCACCCCACACCGCCACCAGCCAGGCATCTGGCTCAACGACAACAGGACCGGAAAGCACTGCGGTAAGCATGCCGTCCAGTTCGGACACGTCAATCACGGACGCGTCATCATGACCGTAAGACATTAACGTCTCTTCAAGCCACGCCATTTCGCTTTCATTCAATGGGCCTTCAGTCATCGCTGATACTCCTGCAAAAGGAAACGATCCTAACACATATCTCACGCCTCTCCGGGCTGAAGTTTAGGTCTTTATTGCTGCAAAAACGTGCAAATCGTGACCTTTGCACAACTTATGGGCTTTATTGTTAACGATATGTGATCTCCGCTGTAATTTCTTCTCCTCCCGCAAGGCGGCATAACGCGGCGCTCTATACTCAAACATGTCGCATGCCCGTCAATGGGTTAACCATTCTGGCAACGTTTTTGCTTAACGTTCTTCGCGCGCCTCTGCGCAGGGAAATCTCGCCGTAATATGCAGGATGCCGTCTGTATCTTGTTCGTTTAGTGCATTTTGTTCTTGCTCGTGTTTCGGATTGGCTGCGCCGTCGGGCGTTCGGGTTTACGCCGTGGTGCAAAAACCTCTTTGCTAAGGAACATAATAATGTCGCTGAAATTAATCAGAACTCCTCTTTCTCTTGTGTTGGCCGGTTGCCTGGTGACGGCGTTTTCCGCCCGGGCAGATATTGTGATTGGCGTGGCCGGGCCGTTCACGGGTCCGAATGCCACCTATGGCGATCAGTACTGGCACGGCGCAACGCAGGCCGCTGAAGACATTAATGCCGCAGGCGGCATTAACGGCGAGAAGATCAAACTGGTTCAGGGGGATGATGCCTGCGAGCCCAAGCAGGCCGTGGCCGTCGCCAACCGTTTAGTTGACCAGGATAAAGTCAACGCCGTGGTCGGCCATTTCTGCTCCTCTTCCACAATGCCCGCCTCCGAGGTGTATAGCGACGCGGGCATTATTGCGATTACCCCCGGCTCAACTAACCCGCTGATCACCGAACGCGGCATGAGCGATATGTTCCGCATGTGCGGACGCGATGACCAGCAGGGTCAGGTTGCCAGCGACTTCATCATCGACAAGCTGAAAGCCAAACGCGTGGTGATTATTCACGATAAAGACACCTATGGTCAGGGTCTGGCTGACGCCACCAAAGCGGCGCTGGCGAAACGCGGGGTTCAGGATGTGATGTATGAGGGGTTATCTCGCGGTGAAAAAGACTTTAACGCGCTGGTGACCAAGATCGGCGCGCAAAAACCGGACGTCGTGTTCTTCGGTGGCTGTCACCCGGAAGCCGGTCCGCTGGTTCGCCAGATGCGTGAACAGGGCGTGCAGGCGAAATTCTTCTCCGGCGACTGCATTGTCAACGAAGAGATGGTGACCGCCGCGGGTGGCCCGCAATACACCAACGGCATTTACATGACCTTCGGTAAAGATCCGCGCCTTATCCCGGACGGTAAAGCGGTTATCGAGAAATTCCGCGCCGGTAAATTCGAGCCGGAAGGTTACACCCTTTACTCCTATGCCTCCGTACAGGCCATTGCCGCAGCCTTCAAGGCAACCGGCGGCAAGGACTCCGCCAAAGCCAGCGAGTGGCTGAAAGCCAATTCCGTCGACACGGTGATGGGCAAAAAAGCGTGGGACAGCAAAGGCGATCTGAAAGTGTCTGACTACGTGGTTTACCAGTGGGACGACAAAGGCAAATATAAGGAAGTGCAGTAACGGGACGGAGTCACGCTCAACGTCGGCGGGCCTGCCCGTCGGCGCGTAATAAACATCAGGCTGCGCGCATCGCGCAGCCTATAAAACGAGCGCGCTAAGATGAGTACATTCTTCCTGCAACAGTTAATCAATGGCTTAACGCTGGGCTCCGTCTACGGTTTAATCGCCATCGGCTACACCATGGTGTACGGCATTATCGGGATGATCAATTTCGCCCACGGCGAAGTGTATATGATTTCCGCCTATCTCTGCGCCATTGGCCTGGCGCTGCTCTCGTTCTTCGGTCTGCAGTCGTTCCCGCTGCTCATTCTCGGGACGCTGGTGTTCACCATCGTGGTAACCGGGGTGTACGGCTGGACCATCGAGCGTATCGCCTACAAGCCGCTGCGCAACTCGACGCGCCTGGCGCCGCTGATCTCCGCCATTGGGATGTCTCTTATTCTGCAAAACTACGCGCAGCTGAGCCAGGGTCCGCGCCAGCAAGGGGTGCCGACCATGCTGGACGGCGTGATTCGCCTGCATCTGGGCGACGGGTTCGTACAGATAACCTACACCAAAGTGTTTATTCTGGTTGCCTCGTTTGCCGGCATGCTGGTGCTCACCTGGATTATCAACCATACCCGGCTGGGCCGGATGTGCCGCGCGGTACAGCAGGATCGTAAGATGGCCTCCATTCTGGGCATTAACACCGACCGGATTATTTCACTGGTCTTCGTCATCGGCGCGGCGATGGCCGGTCTGGCAGGCGTGCTGATCACCATGAATTACGGCACCTTTGATTTCTACGTCGGGTTCGTGATCGGCATTAAAGCCTTTACCGCGGCGGTACTCGGCGGCATCGGCTCCCTCCCTGGCGCGATGCTCGGTGGCCTTATCCTGGGCGTGGCGGAAGCCCAGTTCTCGGGCATGGTGAACTCGGACTATAAAGATGTCTTTTCGTTCGGCCTGCTGGTCATGATCCTGATTTTCCGCCCCCAGGGCCTTCTTGGGCGCCCGTTTGTGGCCAACGTGTGAGGGAGAGAATGATGACATCACACGGTTTTTCACTTAAACGCTGCATTCTGGACGCGATTTTTTCCGGACTGATTGCGCTGGTTATTTTCGGCCCCATTGCGGGCGTGGTGCTGGACGGTTACAGCTTTAACTTCGCCGGGCAGCGGCTGGCCTGGATGGTCGGCATCGTCATGCTCGGGCGTTTTCTGCTGAGCGCCTTTTTAGGTACCGCCGCGGGCGCCCGTTTCCAGGCACGCTTCGAAGCCGATAGCGCGGGCGTATATGTCCGGCCACCGGAATACAAAAGCCGCATGCGCTGGATTATTCCTCTGGTAATTGCTCTTGCGATTTGCTTTCCGTTTGTCGCCACGAAATATGTGCTGACCGTCGCCATTCTCGGGCTGATCTACGTGCTTCTCGGTCTGGGGCTGAACATCGTCGTGGGTCTGGCCGGCCTGCTGGATCTGGGATATGTCGCGTTCTACGCAATTGGGGCGTACGGTCTGGCGCTGGGATACCAGTATCTCGGCTTAGGTTTCTGGAGCATGCTGCCGCTGGCGGCAATCATGGCCGCCGCCGCAGGTGCCCTGCTCGGTTTCCCGGTACTGCGCATGCACGGTGACTATCTGGCCATCGTCACACTCGGGTTCGGGGAGATCATTCGCCTGATACTGAACAACTGGCTGACCTTCACCGGCGGACCAAACGGCGTGTCGGCCCCTCCCCCCACCTTTTTTGGTCTGGAATTTGGGCGACGCGCGAAAGAAGGCGGCGTGCCCTTCCACGAATTTTTCCACCTGACCTATAACCCGAACATGAAGTTTATTTTTATCTACGCGGTGCTGTTCCTGGTGGTGATGCTGGTGCTCTATATCAAGCACCGCCTGACGCGGATGCCGATTGGTCGGGCGTGGGAAGCCCTGCGTGAAGACGAAATTGCCTGCCGCTCAATGGGGTTAAATCATGTTCTGGTTAAGCTGTCGGCCTTTACGCTTGGCGCATCGACCGCAGGCATTGCCGGGGTGTTCTTCGCCACCTATCAGGGGTTCGTGAACCCGACCTCCTTTACCTTCTTTGAATCTGCACTGATCCTCGCCATCGTGGTGCTGGGCGGGATGGGCTCAACGCTTGGCGTGGTGCTGGCCGCCTTTGTGCTCACGGTAACGCCGGAACTGCTGCGCAGTTTTGCCGAGTACCGCGTCCTGCTGTTTGGCATGCTCATGGTGGTGATGATGATCTGGCGTCCGCGCGGTTTGATCCGCATTAACCGCAGCGGGTTCGCCGTGCGTAAGGGTGTCGCACCATGAACGGAACGATATTACGCGTTGAACATCTGATGATGCACTTCGGCGGAATTAAGGCGCTAAACGACGTCAACCTGGACGTACAGCGTGGCTCAATTACCGCCCTTATTGGGCCAAACGGGGCGGGGAAAACAACCGTGTTTAACTGTCTGACGGGCTTCTACAGGGCCTCCGGCGGCAACATTTTATTTAATACCCGCCATAAAACAACCAACGTTATTCAGGTGCTCGGACAAAAATTCCAGCCGGGTGACTGGATTAACCCCGCGCAGTTCGGGCAGCGTCTGTTCTACAAAATGTTTGGCGGAACGCATCTGGTCAACCGCGCAGGGCTGGCCCGCACGTTTCAAAATATCCGTCTTTTTCGCGAGATGTCTGTCGTGGAAAACCTGCTGGTTGCGCAGCATATGCGCGTTAACCGCAATCTGCTCGCCGGGATTTTAAATACGCCGGCATACCGGCGGGCGGAAAGCGACGCCCTGGACAGGGCCTTCTACTGGCTGGAAGTGGTGGATCTGGTGGAGTGCGCCAATCGTCTGGCGGGAGAGATGTCGTACGGCCAGCAGCGGCGTCTGGAAATTGCGCGAGCAATGTGCACCGGCCCGGAAATGATCTGTCTGGATGAACCCGCCGCCGGGCTTAACCCGGTTGAAACGCATAAGCTCAGCAGCATTATTCGTTTTCTGCGGGATCATCATGACATCACGGTATTACTGATTGAGCATGATATGGGGATGGTGATGGAGATTTCGGACGACATTATCGTGCTCGACCACGGGGATGTTATTGCCAGGGGAAAACCCGAGCAGATCCAGCATGATGAAAAGATCATTGCCGCCTACCTGGGTACGGATGAAAGCGAGGTCAATCTATGAGCGAACCGCTGCTGGCATTTCGCGAGGTGGATGTGTTTTACGGCGTCATTCAGGCGCTTAAACAGGTTTCCCTCGAGGTCAATAAGGGTGAAACCGTGGCGCTGATTGGCGCAAACGGCGCGGGTAAATCGACATTGCTGATGTCCATCTTTGGCCAGCCCCGTATTCGCAGCGGACAGATCCTTTTCGGCGGCGAAGATATCAGCCATAAATCCACCCACTACGTCGCGTCCGGCGGCATTGCGCAGGCGCCGGAAGGCAGACGAATCTTCCCGGATATGACCGTTGAAGAAAACCTGCTGATGGGGACCATCCCCATCGGCAGCCAGTTTGCCACTGATGATATGCAAACCATGTTCGACCTGTTCCCGCGCCTCAAGGAGCGACGCAAGCAGCGCGCGATGACCATGTCCGGCGGAGAGCAGCAGATGCTGGCGATCGCCCGGGCGCTGATGAGCCGTCCGAAGCTGCTGCTGCTGGATGAACCGAGCCTCGGGCTGGCGCCGATTGTGGTGAAACAGATCTTCCAGACGCTGCGCGAGCTGGCCCGCAACGGCATGACCATCTTTCTGGTGGAGCAGAATGCGCATCACGCGCTGAAGCTTTCCGACCGCGGGTATGTGATGGTTAACGGGCAGATCCGGCTGAGCGGCAGCGGCGAGGAGCTGCTGGGAAATCAGGAGGTGAGGAAGGCGTATTTGGGTGGGGTGTGACTGGCGGATTTCAGGCACAAAAAAACCACCTTTCGGTGGTTTCACGACACTGCTTATTGCTTTGATTATTCTTTGTTTATCATGGAACCCGGATGGGACTTGCACCCATATAGCGCGAACGATGAGGATTGTGAATAACGCGTTTTATCACAAAGTTAAGCTATAAGGACTCATTATTGCTGCGTACAGGTAAAACCGCCGTTTATAGTCGGATTACAATTAGTTTCCAGGGTAGGTTTAGGTTGAATACTTTGATTATATGCAGCGCTAGCTGCATTCAGGTTAGCCGCCTTTTGTTGCCATCCTGCTGCCGTACTTTGTGCAATAGCCGCACAATCTGCCGCACTGACCGTAGAAGTGCCCGCCTGTATTCTGGCTTGCATCATTTGAGCCGCTTCCGACCCGCTGGTGAACGTGTCACCGCTCATAGCCTGACATAATTCATAGTCAGAGGCGTTAGGATTATTAGCACATCCCGTCATCACTACTGATAAAAAAGCAGCTATCATTATTTTTTTCATTTTTAATTATCCAATTCTTTTAAAATCTAGAGTCTTTCCCGACAGGGATACGGCTTCTTGTTATTGTAAAATATACATTTTGTTAACTGAGATAGGTGTGTATCTGGTAAAGACATTCCTTGCCAGGACTTAACCCCGTGAACATAAGACTGACGGTTTGATCCGACAATATAGCGAATCGCCACCAGCAATTATCAAATTAAACGTCTTCTCGCTACGGCTAAGATACATCACTATTATTTTTTTGCGCGAATTAATTAATATTAGAAATGCATTAACTTAAATCAGTTTGATTTGCATCAATTTATGCGAACCGTGTTTCATTCGAAACTTGAAGATACTCGACTAAAACACAACCGTCTTTAAACATGACTATCTATTTAATAAAAAAGGTAAAATGGTTGATGTAGAGTGTACGGGACAGGATTGTCCTTTTCCTGTGGCGAGTCAAGCTGACGAAAAAAGTGAACAGAAATTACAGGCACAAAAAAACCACCTTTCGGTGGTTTCACGACACTGCTTATTGCTTTGATTATTCTTTGTTTCCCATGGTAGCCGGAGTGGGACTTGAACCCACACAGCGCGAACGCCGAGGGATTTTAAATCCCTTGTGTCTACCGATTCCACCATCCGGCCAGGGAAGAAAGTGGAGGCGCGTTCCGGAGTCGAACCGGACTAGACGGATTTGCAATCCGCTACATAACCGCTTTGCTAACGCGCCGTAAAACTTTTCAAACTGACACCCGCTACTGCGCATGTCTTTAATCTGGAGCGGGAAACGAGACTCGAACTCGCGACCCCGACCTTGGCAAGGTCGTGCTCTACCAACTGAGCTATTCCCGCATGTCATCAAGTAAACTTCTAACCACTTGATTTCATTACCGTCCGGCTTGCTGTGCCGCCGTTCGATGCGTTGCATTCTACTGATATGACGTTATGAGTCAACGTTATTTTTTGCATCCCTGGATCGTTTGCTGAAAATTACGGCGAAACGATCACTGATCAAGCAAATCGCCGCGCGCAGCGTTCAAATATTGCAGCATGGACCACAGCGTCAGCACTGCCGCCACCCACAGCAGACCAATTCCCGCCCATTCAACCCAGGCGTTCGGACGCCAGAGCATCCAGACCAGCGCCGCCATCTGCGCCGTCGTTTTGACTTTACCAATCCACGAGACCGCCACGCTGCTGCGTTTCCCCAGTTCCGCCATCCATTCGCGCAGTGCAGAGATAATGATTTCGCGACCGATCATAGTGGCCGCAGGCAGCGTTACCCACCAGGTATGATAGTGCTCGGCTACCAGCACCATGGCGATAGCGACCATCACTTTGTCTGCCACCGGATCGAGGAAGGCACCGAAACGGGTGCTTTGATTCCAGCGGCGCGCCAGATAGCCATCAAACCAGTCGGTGACCGCTGCGATCAGGAAGATCAATGCGCAGGCGAAAGGTGCCCAGACGACCGGCAGGTAAAACGCCAGTACAAAGAACGGGATGAGTACGACACGGAAGAGAGTGAGCAACGTAGGGATATTAAATTGCATAATGACGGTAACTGTTTGTTGTCAGTAAAATTTAGCTCTATGTTGCTACAGAGCCCTCAATGTTTCAACGAGTAGTAGATCTTTTCTGCCAGCCCTTGCGAAATACCCGGCACTTTTGCAATTTCCTCCATGCTGGCGTTGAGTAATCCTTGCAATCCGCCCATATATTTCAGCAGCATCTGGCGACGTTTTGGCCCCACGCCTTCGATCGTTTCCAGGCTACTGGTGTTTTTCACCTTCGCCCGTTTTTTGCGGTGACCGCTGATAGCATGATCGTGTGATTCATCGCGAATATGCTGGATGACGTGCAGCGCCGGGGAGTCCGGCGGCAGGCTGAAGCCCTCGCCTTCCGGCTCGAAGAACAATGTCTCCAGACCGGCCTTACGATCGGCCCCTTTTGCGACCCCCAGCAGCAGCGGATGGTTTTTATCCCAGCTGACATCAAGCGATTCAAATACCGCTTTCGCCTGGCCGAGCTGCCCTTTCCCGCCGTCAATCAGGATCACATCCGGAATTTTGCTCTCTTCTATGGCTTTACCATAGCGACGACGCAGCACCTGATTCATGGCCGCATAGTCATCGCCCGGCGTGATCCCGGTGATGTTGTAGCGGCGATACTCGGCGCGCAGTGGGCCATTCGCATCAAACACCACGCAGGAGGCCACCGTCTGTTCTCCCATCGTGTGACTGATGTCGAAACACTCCATCCGTTTCACTTCCGGAAGCTTCAGCAGCGTCGCCAGGGCCGTTAAACGCTGGTTGACCGTCGACTGCTGCGACAGCTTAGTGGTGAGTGCCGTCGCCGCATTGGTTCGCGCCAGCTTAAGATAACGTGCACGATCGCCGCGCGGTTTGGTTTGTACATTCACCCGGCGGCCCGCCAGTTCAGAGAGCGAATCGGCCAGCAGGGTTTTATCGTCAAGATTAAAATCGAGCAGGATCTCAGAAGGCAGCGTGCGCATCTGGCTCCCCTGCAGGTAGAACTGGCCTACAAAGGTTTCCACCACTTCACCCAGTTCAGTACCGCCGGGCACTTTCGGGAAATAGCTGCGGCTGCCGAGCACTTTGCCCTGGCGAATAAACAGCACGTGCACGCAGGCCATCCCGGCGTCAAAGGCTACGCCGATGACGTCGAGATCGTCGCCGGTATTCGAGACAAACTGTTTCTCAGTGACTCTGCGCACCGCCTGGATTTGGTCGCGGATACGCGCGGCCTCTTCGAACTCGAGTGCGGCGCTGGCTTTTTCCATCCGCGCGATCAGCTGCGTTAAGACCTGATCGTCTTTTCCAGCTAAGAACAGGCGCACATAATCCACCTGCTGGGCATACTCTTCTTCACTTACCAGCCCTTCCACGCAAGGCCCCAGGCAGCGTCCAATCTGGTACTGCAGGCACGGGCGCGAGCGGTTACGGTAAACGCTGTTTTCACACTGGCGGATAGGGAAGATTTTTTGCAGCAGCGCCAGCGTTTCACGCACGGCATAGCCGTTAGGGAACGGCCCGAAGTATTCGCCCTTGGCGTGTTTTGCACCGCGGTGCATCGCGAGGCGCGGATGGGTATCGCCGCTCAGAAAAATAAACGGGTAGGACTTATCATCACGCAACAGAACGTTATAGCGCGGCTGGTAGAGCTTTATATAGTTGTGCTCAAGCAGCAGCGCTTCTGTCTCGGTGTGCGTGACGGTGACATCAATATTCTGAATGAGTGAGACCAGCGCTTCGGTCTTTCGGGAGGCCAGGTTGCTGCGAAAATAGCTGGAGAGGCGTTTTTTAAGATCTTTTGCCTTCCCCACGTAGATAACCGTACCGCCAGCGTCATACATGCGATAGACGCCAGGCTGGCTGGTTACGGTTTTCAGAAATGCTTTTGAATCGAACACATCACTCACTGACTTAACAACGTCTCCGCATTACACAAACCGTGCCGGATGGCCAGGTGCGTCAGTTCAACGTCGCCATGAATGTTCAGTTTACTGAACATCCGGTAACGATAGCTGTTCACCGTTTTCGGGCTGAGATTCAGCTGCTCCGAGATCTCATTCACCTTCTGACCTTTGGTGATCATCAGCATAATCTGCAATTCACGCTCGGACAAACTGGCAAACGGTGATTCGGTTTTTTCGGGCTCAATCTGACTCAGCGCCATCTGCTGAGCAATGTCGGAAGCAATGTAGCGCTGTCCGGCAAACACGGAACGGATTGCATTGACGACTTCCTGCGGCGCAGCACCTTTACTCAGGTAGCCCGCTGCGCCCGCCTGCATCACTTTCGCGGGCAGTGGGTTTTCGGTATGCACGGTCAGCATGATGACTTTTGTATCAACAAAGGTACGCGCGATTTTGCGTGTTGCTTCAAGGCCACCGATACCGGGCATGTTCATATCCATCAGTACCACATCGGCCGAGTTTGTGCGGCACCATTTTACCGCATCTTCGCCGCAGCACACCTCACCGGCAACCTTAATACCTTTAATATCTTCAAGAATGCGTCGTATCCCTGCGCGCACCAGTTCGTGGTCATCAACAAGAAGGACGTTGATCAAAGGAAATGTCTCCAGAATAGGGATAACGCTACTGAGTGATAATTTGGTTTATATTAACGGTTTTCCTCGCAAGATTAAAACGTTAAAAAACCGGCTATTCGATTTTGCTCTCGTTTTTGGAAATTAGGCTGTACAGTCCGTGGAAAGAGAGACCATGCATTCCGCGCTTTTGCAGCTTTTTTTAAGCATCTGTATTCAAAAAGTTACAAAAAACTTGCAGGCTTTTCCTGCAAAAAAACAGATCTCAAATTTTTGTAACAATAATTAACGGCAAGCGAACCGGGCATAAACAATTAATAGCCTTTCACGACGGTTTAGTTTACCGGTACGTTCTGTTTACGCAATTAAACATCAACGTAAAAGTACGAAAAACAACCGCTGCATTTTTTGCTTCAGCTTGTGGTATACTCCGCCGCCTTGACTTTCGTCGTCGCGCTTTAGCGCCGTTAAATAATGAGGAAAATAAATGAGCACACCTGAATTTGCCACTGCGGAGAATAACCAGGAACTGGCACAGGAAGTAAACTGCCTGAAAGCACTGCTGACGCTGATGCTGCAGGCGATGGGCCAGGCGGATGCCGGTCGTGTGATCATTAAAATGGAAAAACAAATCGCGGAGATGGAAGACCAGGCTGTATCTGCGGTATTTGCTAACACCGTTAAGCAAATCAAACAAGCCTACCGCCAGTAACAAAAAACGGCTGGATGCAGTGCATTCAGCCGTTTGCTCGTCTGTCACGCAGAACGTATTATCCCGTCAGATCAGTCCCGTTGCCGCCGCGTAGCACGCAATCTGGGTTTTGTTGGGCGCATTGAATTTCTTCTGCATATTTTTCTGATGGAAGTTAACGGTATTCTCTGAGATAGAGAGAATGATCGCTATTTCCGCTGACGTCTTCCCTTCCGCAGTCCATTTCAGAATTTCGCGCTCGCGTTTGCTGAATTTCATTTCAGGTGGCATGACCATCTCATCTTCAAAACGCACCAGAGATGTTAAGGCCATTTGCACCAGCATTTGCAGCCGCAGTTCTATTTCCTCACGGGCAAAAGGCCCTGCCAGTACACTAGTACGGGAAACAGACAGGAAGCCGAGCGCATGATTAGGCAACATCAGACACTGCGTTATTCCCTCGCGTAAACCGTGGTCCTGCGCGCTGTGCCATAATTCCTGCGCGTCAGCGAATAATGCGTCTGTCCAGGGTAAATGACCCTGAATGAAATTCTCCGGTTTTAAGACGGGATCAATAGCGAAATAGTTCGCGGATTGATATTGCGCCATCCACTGCTTTGGGTAAGTGGTATGCACAGAGATCTTAGGCCGGGTAAACGGCACGGGATGGCGCACGCAGAGCGAGTAACAATCGAATTCAAGCGTCTGAGTTTGTCGCTGTAATTCCTGATATACCTCGTCGACACAGGTCAATTCCTGAAACCGGAGGGAGCAATCCCGTCGCCAGGTGAAAAAGTCTGAATCCTTCATACTTACTAAATGAAGCCTCTGAAAAGATAATCATTATTATGGTGAATATAACCTAACACATAAAACTTTTTTCTAACTACAAAATATCGGCATTAGCACAATTAACTTTACTATTGATAAGGTTTATCAGGGCCGGATGGAATAAAAAAACAAACGACTGCCCCCGAAGGGAGAATAATTTGCTCCAGCCTAAATTTCTGGAGCAAATTAGTGCAAAAATGCTACTGCATCAGGAATTTTTCAAGGAACTGACGGGTTCGCGGCTGCTGAGGATTAGCGAACAGCCTTTTCGCCGGCCCCTGCTCCACAATCCGCCCCTGATCCATGAAGATGGCTCTGTCAGCCACATCGCGTGCAAAGCTCATTTCATGCGTCACGATCACCATCGTCCGTTTTTCCTGCGCCAGCTGGCGAATGGTGTTCAGCACCTCACCCACCAGTTCCGGATCGAGCGCAGAGGTCGGTTCATCAAAAAGGATCACGTCAGGGCGCATAGCCAGCGCGCGCGCTATCGCCACGCGCTGCTGTTGCCCGCCCGACAGACGGCGCGGATAGCTGGTCTCTTTCCCCGCCAGCCCGACTTTAGCGAGCAGTTCGCGCGCGCGCGCCGTCGCGTCCTCTTTCGATTCACCTTTTACAATGACCGGTCCTTCAATAATGTTCTCCAGCACCGTACGGTGCGGGAAGAGATTAAAGCTCTGGAAAACGAAGCCGACATGCTGGCGCAGGCGGCGAATTAACCCTTTCTGCTGGCTAATGGATTTCCCGGTATCAATCGTTATCTCCCCTACCCGAATAGTGCCGCCTTCCGGCTGTTCAAGCAGGTTAATACTGCGCAGGAGCGTCGTTTTTCCCGAACCGCTTGGTCCGATAATCGCCACCACTTCACCCTGCTCGACTTCAAGATCGATTCCGTGGAGCACCGTTTGACCGTGGAATTTTTTCACCAGGTTTTTGACGTCGATAGCACTCATTTTGGATCACGCTCCTGGCGGTTAAGCTGGTTTTCGAAGTAGTTTTGCAGAGCAGACAGCACCGTCGCCATCACCCAGTAAATCAGCGAGGCGGCCAGATACATAGTAAAGACTTCAAGCGTGCGCGAAGTAATGAGCTGCGCCTGACGGAACAGTTCCGGTACCTGAATCGTTGCCGCCAGGGACGTATCTTTCACCAGGCTAATGAAGCTGTTGCTCAGCGGTGGAAGCGCCACGCGCGCCGCCTGCGGCAGAATGGCCCGACGCAGCGTCTGCCATGGCGTCATCCCGATACTGGCCGCCGCCTCCCACTGCCCTTTGTCAATGGAGGAGATCGCCGCTCGCAGGGTTTCTGACGTATACGCCGCGGTATTGAGCGACAGACCAATCATCGCTGCGGGGATCGGATCCAGCTCGATACCAAACTGCGGCAAGCCGTAGTAGATCATAAAGAGCTGGGCGATAAGCGGCGTGCCGCGAAATACGGAAATATAAAAGCGCGCCAGCCAGCGTACCGGCAGGATGGGTGACATGCGCATTAATGCCAGCACAAATCCCAGCACCAGCCCGAAGAACATCCCGCCGATACTGAGCTGTAACGTAAATACCGCACCTTTCAGCAGATACGGCAGAGAATCAATAACCAGTTGAATACTTTCTTGCATTATTATTTTTCGACCTGATTTTTAGACGTGAGGATGGTAGGCAAACAGCGCAGGCGCCCCGCCGGTATGGACAAATAAAATCGGCCCTTCATCCTTAAAGCGTTTCTGCGCAATGCCGTCAATCAGTCCGGCCATCGCTTTGCCGGTATAGACCGGATCGAGCAGTATCCCCTCGAGGCGCGCCAGCAGCTTCACCGCCTCCATGCCCTCTTCGTTAGGCGTGCCGTAACCCGGCGCAAAATAGTCGTCCCAGAGCAGAATATCGGCCTTTGCCTTCAGCTCCAGCTGCGCGGCTACCGCCTGTTGTAAAGTAACCACTTTCGGCTTCTGATCCGCGACGCTGCGGGACACCGTCACACCAATCAGCTCGACGTCCGGCAGCAATTGTTCCAGCCCCACCGCCAGCCCGGCATGCGTGCCCGCACTGCCGGACGCAACAACCACGGAGGAGAGGCTTACCGCGCCTTCGCACTGCTGCGCGATTTCCAGCGCACTCTCCACATACCCCAGCGCGCCCAGCGCGTTCGAACCGCCGACGGGGACAACGTAGGGGCGGAACCCCTGCGCTTCCAGACGCGTCGCCAGCTCGTCGAGCTGGGCGGTCGGGTCGGTCAACGCCTCCACCATTTCGACCTGCACGTTAAACAGATCCAGCAGCAGGCGGTTACCGTTGGTAAGATAGTTTTCTGCCCGCGTGCCAATCGGGTTTTCCAGCAATGCCACGCAGTGGAGCCCGAGCTTTGCCGCCACTGCCGCCGTCTGACGAACGTGGTTGGACTGGATAGCCCCGGCGGTAATGAGCGTATCCGCGCCTTCGCGCAGTGCGTCAGCCGCCAGAAACTCCAGCTTGCGCAGCTTATTGCCCCCCATCGCCATCGGCGTCACGTCGTCACGCTTAATAAAAATATCGCGCCCTAAATAATCAGAAAATCGCGGCAGATACTCCAGCGGCGTCGGCGCGCCGATGAACTCCAGGCGGGGAAAGCGCGTTAAATTCTGTAGTGACATGGGTTCTCCGGTAACTCTGACAAAATGTGATATTTTTCATTATGCACGCAGACGCGAAAGAAATAAAAAAGGCGCTTTTAAAAGCGCCTTTTTTTACGGCAGAAGCTTATTTCGTGACGTCTGCACCGAACCACTTCTCGGAGAGCGCTTTCAGGCTGCCGTCTTTCTGCATGTCAGCAATCGCGGAATCAATCGCTTTGACCAGGTCTTCGTTACCTTTACGAACGGCAACGCCTGATTCCTGACGAGAGAATGCATCACCCGCTACCGCCAGGGTATTGTTGGTTTTCTTCACCAGATCCAGCGCGGCCAGGCGGTCAACCAGAATGGCGTCGATACGGCCCACGCGCAGATCCTGGTATTTCGTCGGGTCATCATCATAGGTGCGGATATCCACGCCCTGCACGTTCTGGCGCAGCCACTCTTCGTAGTTGGTACCCAGACCGACACCGACTTTCTTCCCTTTCAGGTCCGCGGCAGTTTTGATTCCATCTTCGTTGCCTTTCTTCACCAGCGCCTGAATACCGGACACGGTGTACGGCGTAGAGAAGTCATATTTCTTCTTACGCTCGTCAGAAATGGTGACCTGATTAATCACCACATCAATACGTTTTGAGTCCAGCGACGCCAGCATACCGTCCCATTTGGTCGGTTTCAGTGACGCTTTAACGCCGAGGTGCTTCGCCAGCTCTTCAGCAAACTCCACTTCAAAACCGGTCAGCTTACCGTCATCGCCCTGGAAGCTGAACGGAGGATAGGTTCCTTCCAGCCCGACCAGCAGCGTACCGCGCTCTTTTACTTTATTCAGCAGGTTTTCTGCGGCGAACGTTTTCACGCTCATACCCGCAACCAGCGCAACGGCCATAACACCCATCAGCGCCTGACGACCCAGAAGTGCAAATTTCATAAATACCCCGATATAGTGGAATTTTTACGTAGTGTAGAGAAATCGCCTGCAACGTCAAAGGCGACTGCGCTACATCTTATTCTTTTTTAATATATATCAGAAGTTGTTCCGGCGTGGGCTTTCTGCTTTATGGCACCCGGCATTTGTACCTTGTATTGCGCATACTTGCGCAGCGCAATTCGGTAGTTGTTGGTGCTGGTCGCAGGCAGCCACGGCTCCAGATTTTCATCCAGATAACCGGTTTTCAGCAGATCGCGAGAGATATTGTTTACGGTCAGATGTTGCCCAAGGCGGCGCAGGCGAACCACATATTCGCGAACGGTGCCGTGGCTCATCTCCGTTTGTTCAAACAGGAACTGCTTGAAGCCGATAATGTCGAAGAAGTCGCTTTGCTCTTTGCAGTGGAGATCCCCACAGAAACGGCAAAGCGCCACCCACTCTTTTTGCTCTTCGAGCCATGCTGCTTCGTCCATCAACGTGTCGAGACGCGAAATCGCAATCTTATTGACGATTTCGCCCCGGCGAACCAGCGTGATACGATCGAGTAACTTGTTACAGTGGGCGCAATGCGTCTGGCTGTGTTTAAAGTCTTTCAGGTAGCGGCTTAAAGGCCGTCTTTTAGATTGCTGCACCGTCATGATAACTCCTGGTTGTCAATACGTTGTGCGGCATTTTTCAGGTGAATCAATCACCTATAACTTACCCAGCTTGGTTCGTAAGCGTTTAATGGCCTGGCTGTGCAGCTGGCTCACCCGCGACTCTCCCACCTCCAGAACAGCGCCAATCTCTTTGAGGTTAAGCTCTTCCTGGTAATAAAGGGTCAATACCAGCTGTTCGCGTTCAGGCAGAGCTTCAATAGCCTCCATGACGCGCTGGCGTAAATTCCCTTCCATTAAATGGTGTAACGGGTTTTCATGCTGGTGCTCGTCCGTCACCAGCTCGATGCTATCGCCATGCTCTTCGCGCCACTCGTCATAAGAGAAGAGTTGGCTATTATTGGTATCGAGCAACATCTGACGATACTCTTCAACAGCAATGCCAAGACGCTCCGCCACTTCGGTTTCCGTTGCGTTACGTCCCAGTTCCTGTTCCAGCTGCCCCATCGCATGCGCCACTTCGCGCGCGTTGCGGCGAACACTGCGCGGCACCCAGTCGCGGCTGCGCAGCTCGTCCAGCATCGCACCACGAATACGCTGAACTGCGTAAGTCGTAAATGCCGTTCCTTGCAGAGCGTCGTATCGGTCAACTGCATTCAATAACCCGATACCGCCCGCCTGTAGCAGATCGTCGAGTTCCACGCTCGCCGGCAAGCGCACCTGGAGGCGCAATGCTTCGTGACGCACCAGCGGGACATAACGCTGCCACAGCGAGTGTTTATCCATTACACCTTCAGCGGTATAGAGTGAATTCACGATAAACAGCCCTGCGTTAGTTGAGTTATCGGCATGATTATCCGATTCTGCAGGGCGTTCAATTGGATGAAAAAGGGGGATAAAGTGAGGTTATTCTGAGGTTGCCCACAACAGGGGCAACTTTTCTGGCTAAATTAACAGTTGTAACAATGAAAGATCGTCGCCCAGTTTGACGCTATCTATATGTTGATGAAAGAGCTTTCCCGCTTCCTGATTATGCTGGCTAAGGGAGTGGAAGCTGTAAATAACATCAATAATATTATCTTGTTCAATTTTCCCCGCCACGATCGCCTGACCGGCAAGTAACGTTTTAAGGAAATAGAACTCCGCAACGATTAAATAAAGGTTATTCAACATGCTGCGGCCATTGTTCTGCGGGAAGCCCTGCTCCCAGAGTTTGTATTTAAAAAAGTTCTTGAATAAATGGTCATGGGTCGCCAGGTAACTGCCCGCCACATCGCGCCAGACGGACTCGATGTTCTCCATGACCTTCTCTGCCGGCACGGTGTCACCCGCAGTCTCAAATTGTTGATAAAGCTGAGTAAAATAACGGTTTAATACCGCACCACCGCGGGCTGTCACTTTCTTCGTGAAGTAGCTCTGGATGAGCGAAATTAACGCGAATTTCAGGCTGTAGTTCTGATTAAATCCGCCTAATTCCGTTTTGATTTTACCGCTCACCAGTTCGTTAACCAGCGAGAAATAGACCGTTTCGAGCGTGCTAATATTCTCTTCGAGATTATCGAGCTTTTCCGCCACCATGAGGAATTTCACCACGGCGTAAACCTGTTCTTCAACGCTGACGCCCTCAACGCTGAAAATATTCTGGCAGAAGAGATTGATGACCTTTGCCTTCAAATCAATCATCGGCGCATTATTGACGTCCTGCTGAACAATGACAGATTCCATCAACGACATAGACTCCCGATCGTTCAACAGAAGTCGGGTCACTTCCGGACACGAGAGGTTCAGCGATTTTTCGATTTCATTTTTATAGACCCGGTTTGTCCGCGGAAACGACGTACAGGTTGGGCTTAAGGCCTGGATGCCCATGGCGCTATGAACAGAACAGAGTTTTTCCGTATCCATAAACGGGCAGTTTTTACTTTCCGTATGGAAAATCACTTCACCCCAGTGGTCATAGTTTTTTTTGGTGACTTTTATCGCCGTTTTCGCCGTCTGACGAATAGCGGCATTTTTACTGTTCAGATAGCGATTAACGGAGGATTTATCAAACGCGATGGTCCAGCCCTGACAACAATGTTCACGGCATTCCCCACCGACACATGAAAAATCTGCGACCAGCTTTGGTTGAGTGACACTGATTTGTTTCACAGGCGGATTCTCAAATAGCAGAGATAAAAAAACCCCGCCGAAGCGGGGTTTCACGCGTAAAATTAACGCAGCAGAGACAGAACGGTCTGTGGAACCTGGTTTGCCTGAGACAGAACAGAAGTACCAGCCTGCTGCAGGATCTGCGCGCGGGACATATTGGAAACTTCAGTTGCGTAGTCAGCGTCCTGGATACGGGACTGAGCAGCAGACAGGTTAGTTGAGGTGTTGTTCAGGTTGTTGATTGCAGAAGTGAAACGGTTCTGCACAGCACCCAGACCAGAACGTGCTTTATCAACTTTAGCGATAGCTGCGTCGATGGTGCCCAGGTCGGTAGCGGTCATAGTTTTCAGGTCGATAGCAGCAACACCCAGAGTCGTGGTGTCAGCTTTTGCACCGCTCAGGTCCAGATCGATGGTGTCGCCGTCGTTCACGCCAACCTGAATTTTAACCACACCAGCAGTACCTGCAGTGCCGTCCAGCAGTTTGATGCCGTTGAAATCAGTTTTGCCTGCAACGCGGTTGATTTCATTCAGACGCGCGGTAACTTCATCCTGCAGAGAGGCCAGGTCAGAGGTGCTGTTGGTGCCGTTGCTTGCCTGAACAGCCAGTTCACGAACGCGCTGCAAGTTGTTGTTGATTTCGTTCAGAGAACCTTCAGCAGTCTGCGCCATGGAGATACCGTCGTTGGCGTTACGCGCAGCCTGGTTCATGCCTTTAATCTGAGCGGTCATGCGGTTTGCAATCGCCTGGCCAGCAGCATCGTCTTTCGCGCTGTTAATACGCAGACCGGAGGACAGACGCTCGATAGCAGTGCCCAGAGAAGACTGAGATTTGTTCAGGTTGTTCTGAGTGGTCAGGGACAACAGGTTAGTATTGATAACTGCCATAATTTTGTTTCCTTCAAAAATTGGGTTTTAGGTCCGGTGCCTAACACTCACAGCGTCTCTCACCGTCAACAAGGTTATCGACGGGTCCCCAAAAGACTTTAGAATCAATTTTGAAAAAATTACAACACGCTGATTTTTAATCATTTTATTTTTAAAAAATCAATTAAGGTCCATCAGAGCGTTATTATTTATGCTTTTTTAACGCGCAAAGAGATGACAAAAAAGGCACACTCTTATTCGTGTTTTCAATGCACGGATAATGACCCTAAAGTGCAATCCTTTCATTTACCCCGCCAGGACGTGCCTATTCTTTGGATTATTTTTTTCTCACCATCGTAAACTTTTACGTTGAGAGGCCGATAAGAGTCCTGAACTACTTTCGTATTTTAAGGAAAATATGCATGGCTACTATCAGTAACCTCGGGATAGGTTCTGCAGGACTCGGGGATTTATATAATCAGTTGGATGCAGCAGAAAGAACCAAGCTGACGACGATTACTTCCCAGCAATCAACGTATAACGCACAGTTAAGCGCTTACGGCAAACTGCAGAGCGCCATGACATCGCTGCAGACTGCGACCGCTGCGCTGGGTAAAGCAACCACCTGGAACTCAACGTCCGTTAGCAGCACCAACACGGCCTTTACCGCCACGACAACGGCAGACGCGTCCGTGGGTTCCTTTGTTGTCAACGTCAACCAGGTTGCAAAAGCACAGGCACTGACTACCGGCTCCTATGCAAACAACACGGATTTGCTGGGCGATACGACAGGTACGACGCGAAAAATCACCATCACCCAGCCGGGCACGAAAACGCCTTTAGAGGTCACCCTGGCGGATGGCGATACGTCTCTGGCCGGGATTGCGAGCGCCATTAATAAAGCGAACGGCAACGTCACCGCCAGCGTCATTAAAGCGAAAGACGGTGATTACCGCCTGATGCTGTCATCTAAAACCACCGGTACGGATGGTGAAATGACGATCAGCGTCACTGGCGACGATAAGCTGCAAAACGCAATTGGTTACAACTCAACCACAAAAACGGGCGCACTGACGGTTAACACCGGAGCTCAAAACGCAATTGTGGTAGTGAACAGCATTTCGATTGAGCGCCAGACGAATACCATTACCGATGCCCTGCCTGGCGTGACTTTCTCGCTGAAAGCAGAAAGCAAGGCAGATGAAACATTGGAGGTGACTCGCGCAACGGATGCGAACCAGAAGGCGATCACCGACTGGGTCACGGCGTATAACTCGCTGCAGTCCACCATTAACAGCCTGACGAAGTATGTTCCGGTTGATGCAGGCGCCGGCAGCCAGTCAGCCAGCAACGGGGCACTTGTTGGTGATGCAAACGTGCGCGGGATCCAGTCTCAGCTGCGCGGCCTGCTGACCGAAGTGCAGAGCGGCTCGGTACAGATCATGGCCCAACTGGGAATTACCCAGGACCCGGTAAAAGGTTCTGACGGTACCGTCGGTAACCTGAAAGTCGATACCGATAAGCTGAAAAAAGCGCTGACCGAGAACCCGAACGCCGTACAGCAGTATTTTGTCGGTGACGGCAAGAAAACCGGTATGGCCACTCAGATGAACAACACGCTGACCACCATGCTCAGCACCAGTACCGGCAGCGCCGGGGTGATCCAGAACGCGAAAGACGGGATCAACAAAACGCTAAAAACTCTGGGTGAGCGTTACGACGCTATGGAAGCCACTATTGATGCCACCATGGCGCGTTACAAAACCCAGTTCACCAGTCTGGACGTATTAGTCACCAAAATGACCAATACAGCCAACTACCTGACCCAACAGTTCTCACAAAAATAGTCGTAGCCTTCAGGAGTGGATATGTATAAGACCTCTGGTGTTCAATCCTATCAGCAGATAGGAGTCGAAAGCGCAGTCATGAATGCCAGTCCACACCAGCTGATTGTCATGTTGTTCGACGGGGCGCATAGCGCCCTTGTTCGCGCGCGTTTGTTCATGGAAGCCGGACAAATTCGTGAGAAAGGCGAAGCGTTAACGAAAGCCATCAATATCATCGACAACGGTTTAAAAGCAGGACTGAACATGGAGGTTGAGAGCGAGTTGTCCGGTAATCTTGCCTCCTTGTACGAATATATGGTTCGACGTTTGTTGCTGGCGAATGTCAGTAACGACGTAGACGCAATTGTTGAAGTCGAGGGTTTATTAAACAACATTGCGGATGCGTGGAAGCAAATCGGCCCCAATGCGTCCTCTATTTCAGGATAATTTTGATGAATAATCCCAGCGCAGCGCTTAGCCACTGGCAGGCGTTACATGCTCAGAGCATTGCTATGCTAAATCTCGCACATTCTGGTCAATGGGATGCGCTTATCGAGCAGGAAATGCATTACGTTCAACTGGTGGAAAAGATATCTCAAACGCCCATCATGTCATGCCCTCCGGCTCAGGTTGAGCAAGCGCGTGCGCTGCTGGAAATGATCCTTGAAAACGAGAATGCGCTAAAGGCACTGCTGAAGGTCCGCATGGACGAACTGCGTAATCTGATTGATCAAACCGGCAAACAGCAATCCATCACGTCTACCTATGGAAAGCTGTCAGGGAATATTCTTTATCCAGAAAGTTTGACCCGCGACACACAACTATGATTTCTTCATCCATACTCCAGAAGTCTGCCAATGGCTTCTGGAGCAAGGATGATGAAAAACCCCACCCTGTTACAATGTTTTCACTGGTACTACCCTGCTGGCGGTGAATTGTGGCGAGAGGTCACGGCGTTAGCTCCCAATCTTAACGAAATCGGCATCAACATGATCTGGCTGCCGCCCGCCTGTAAAGGGGCATCCGGCGGGTATTCTGTCGGCTATGACACCTATGACCTGTTCGATCTTGGCGAGTTTGACCAGAAAGGCAGTATCGCCACGAAATACGGCGACAAGGCGCAGCTGCTGGAGGCTATTGATGCCCTTAAAAGCAACGACATTGCCGTGCTGCTGGACGTGGTGGTCAACCACAAAATGGGCGCCGATGAAAAAGAGCCCGTGCGCGTTCAGCGCGTGAACGAACAGGACCGCACGCAAATCGATGACGAGGTCATTGAATGCGAAGCCTGGACTCGCTACACCTTCCCAGCCCGGGCCGGGCAGTACTCACAGTTTATCTGGGACTACAAATGCTTCAGCGGCGTCGACCATATTGAAAACCCCGATGAAGATGGCATCTTTAAAATCGTCAACGACTACACCGGCGAAGGCTGGAACGATCAGGTTGATGATGAGATGGGCAACTTCGACTACCTGATGGGCGAAAATATCGACTTTCGCAATCACGCCGTGACCGAGGAGATCAAATACTGGGCCCGCTGGGTCATGGAACAGACGCGCTGCGACGGTTTTCGTCTGGACGCCGTCAAGCATATTCCCGCCTGGTTTTACAAAGAGTGGATTGAGCACGTCCAGGAAGTCGCCGACCAGCCGCTGTTTATCGTGGCGGAATACTGGTCCCATGAGGTGGATAAACTTCAGGCCTATATTGACCAGGTCGAAGGCAAAACCATGCTCTTTGATGCCCCTCTGCAGATGAAATTCCACGAGGCGTCACGTCAGGGCCGGGATTACGACATGAGCCAAATCTTCACCGGTACCCTGGTGGAAGCCGATCCGTTTCATGCGGTCACCCTCGTCGCGAACCATGATACCCAGCCTTTGCAGGCGCTGGAAGCACCGGTCGAAGCCTGGTTTAAACCGCTGGCGTACGCGCTGATCCTGCTGCGGGAAAATGGCGTGCCGAGCGTCTTTTATCCGGATCTCTTCGGCGCCAGCTATGACGACGCGGGAGGCGACGGTGAAACGTACCATATTGATATGCCGGTCATTGAGCAGCTTCACGAGCTGATCCTCGCGCGCCAGCGTTTTGCCCACGGCGTGCAAACGCTGTTTTTCGACCATCCAAACTGCATCGCCTTCAGCCGCAGCGGTACGGAAGACGATCCCGGCTGCGTGGTGGTGATGTCGAACGGGGATGATGGTGAAAAAGTGATTTGTCTTGGGGAAAACTACGGCAACAAAACGTGGCGGGATTTTCTCGGCAATCGCGAAGAAACCATCACCACGGCGGCGGATGGCGAAGGGACGTTTACCTGTAATGGGGGAAGCGTCAGCGTTTGGGTGATAGAGGATGCGTTGTAGAACGGGAAACGTGGGGCCTGATGCCCTCACCCCGTCCCTCTCCCACAGGGAGAGGGCGCAAACACCAAAAACGGCAACGAGGTTGCCGTTTTGCGTTTACCCTTAGGGTAGTTTACTCTCGAGCGGATTCTTGCTCAGGTAATCGGCACACTCAACCGTTGGACGGTCGACCTTCTGCAGCTCCAGCCCGTCATACTCAAGCGTCGAGCCATCGCGCTCCAGCGGATAGATATCCAGCTTACGCGTCACGTTGTAATAACTGTCTGAACGCAGCATGATTTTACCCGGCACGGCAATCACGCGCTGCCACTGACGACAGTCCAGCGTATCGCCCTCTTCCGTCACCACCAGCGTGGCAATCGCCTTCGGGCTGACCATGTTGCTCTGCGGCCCTTTCGACTGCCAGTATCCCGCCAGATGCGCCGGGACAGGATGCTTGATCACGTCGTTATAGTTATCGACCTGAACGCACCCGGTCAGTGCCAGCAGCGCGCCAGCAATTGCTATTTTTTTCATCATCTTTCCTGCATTCGAAGAAAAAAATATTGTGGCATTAAAGCGCTGCGGCTGCCAGCGAAGATCGACAGGTCTGAAACTATACCTATCACGCACTCTCCTGAGGCTCCTGTCTACCACTTGCAGACAAAAACCCCGGTTATATGGGGTTTCGCAAGGAGTCTGAAGGATAACTAATACAGGCTAGAGACGAACATGTTTATCGGCTCCGGCAACAAATCCTGCGGGTGATCGCCACCGAAGGTAGCCCACTTGCTTTTGCCGTTGATAATGGTCGATGCAACCCGATTATTGGATTCAGCATTATAAACAGTGATTTTCACTTCAATCTTGTCAGGAATGCCAGACCACTCAGTTGCGCGATCTTCCCAATGCAGTATCTGCGGAACCACATAATATCCGCGGCTGATTGAATGGTTAGCTTTCAGACATGTAACATCATCACAGTCAGCAAAAACAGTAACATTATCGGAATGCCGTAAAAATGCCGCTTTTACAGCGTCGGCCGTTGCTCTGCCAGAACCTGAATATGTGTGAGTATCATAAACGCCATCAGTTGGCTGAGAAATCACAACCGAGACATCTTTTACCAGGTGCTCTGTACGCTCCTGAATATTATTTGTGCTGTATTTAGCGGAACAACCTGCCAGTAAAAATGCGGAAGAAACCAGAAACGCTCTTTTCACTTTTCTATCCCTGTAAAATAAAGGAGTTACATTTTATCAGGGCAGTCCCGGTGAAACATAAATCTGCATCATGAAGACGTAACATAACGCGAGATATGAACCAGAGAGTTCGGTTCTGGAAGGCAAATGAACAGATGAGGCACCTGTCCAGAACCAAAACGAAGAGGATTTGCCCCGCTCATGCCCCACATCGTGGGTAGGGGCGGTTATTAATTATAAATATCATTAGGTTAGTTAACCTAAACCTGCATCCCCATCACTTCCTGATACGCAGACACCAGCTTGTTACGCACCTGGATCCCCATCTGCAGGGAAACCGAGGCTTTTTGCAAATCGGTCATCACATCATTCAGCGCCACGCCCGGCTCACCGAGGGTGAACTTTTCGGCCTGAGTGCGCGCGGCGGTCTGGGTATCACTGATACGGTCAAGAGCGGCATGCAGTTGCCCCGCGAAGCTGATGCTCGGCTGCTGATCTGCCACATTCTGATTACGGGCCGTCATCGCCGTTGCCTGCAACTGACTGATTACCCCTTCAATGCCCTGTATAGCCATGACTCTCCCCTGGATGGTTTTTTACGCGGTCAAGACTAACAGCTTGTCAATAAGATAATGGCGGTAAATAGCATGAAAAAACCAGGTTATTTGACGCATAGAAAATCACGAATCATCAAATAATGGCAGGGCCATCAATATGGAACTTTTGTCGTGTTTGCCGACCCGGGAGTCAGTTTTGTTTCTCTACACGAATAACGTAAACCACCAGGATTTAAGAGGTGCGCAATGAGTGCAACAGCATCGACAGCGCCGCAGAATAAATCATTCGAGTGGATGAACCGCCTTCGCGCGAATCCTAAAATCCCGTTGATCGTGGCAGGCGCTGCCGCAATTGCGATCCTTGTAGCGATGGTCCTGTGGGCGAAAAGCCCTGATTACCGGACGCTCTACAGCAACCTTTCCGATCAGGATGGCGGCGCCATCGTCACCCAGCTTACCCAGATGAACATCCCTTATCGCTTTGCCGATAATGGCGGTGCGCTTGAGGTCCCGGCTGATAAGGTGCACGAACTGCGTCTGCGTCTGGCTCAGCAGGGGCTGCCGAAGGGCGGTGCGGTTGGCTTTGAGCTGCTGGATCAGGAAAAATTCGGTATCAGCCAGTTCAGCGAGCAGGTGAACTACCAGCGTGCGCTGGAAGGTGAACTGGCCCGCACCATTGAAACATTAGGCCCGGTGAAGAGTGCCCGCGTGCACCTGGCGATGCCTAAACCTTCTTTATTTGTCCGCGAACAGAAATCACCTTCAGCTTCCGTTACCGTGAACCTTGAACCCGGCCGCGCGCTGGACGAAGGGCAAATCAGCGCGGTGACGCACCTCGTTTCCAGCGCCGTCGCCGGTCTGCCGCCGGGTAACGTGACGCTGGTTGACCAAAGCGGTCACCTGCTGACGCAGTCCAATACCGCCGGTCGCGATCTGAATGATGCGCAGCTGAAGTATGCCGCCGATGTCGAAAACCGACTCCAGCGCCGTATTGAAGCGATCCTCGGCCCGGTGGTGGGTAACAGCAACGTGCACGCGCAGGTAACCGCGCAGATCGACTTCGCGAACAAAGAACAAACTGAAGAGCAGTACAGCCCGAACGGCGATGCGGCTCAGGCGGTGATGCGTTCACGCCAGATCAATTCGAACGAGCAGGTCGGCGGTGCCTACCCGGGCGGCGTGCCGGGCGCGCTGTCTAACCAGCCTGCCCCGGCTAACGCGGCACCGATTTCTACGCCGCCGGCCAATCAGCAGAACGGTCAGCAAAATAATCAGCAGACCACCTCAACGACCAATAACGCCGGTCCGCGCACCAGCAGCCGTAACGAAACCACGAACTACGAAGTGGATCGGACGATTCGCCACACTAAACTGAACGTGGGCGATATTCAGCGTCTTTCCGTTGCGGTAGTGGTGAACTACAAAACGCTGGCGGACGGCAAACCGCTGCCGTTGACTGCCGAGCAGATGAAGCAGATTGAAAACCTGACCCGTGAAGCGATGGGTTACTCCGAGAAGCGCGGCGATACCCTCAACGTGGTGAACTCACCGTTCAACTCGGTTGATGAGACCGGCGGTGAACTGCCGTTCTGGCAACAGCAGGCGTTTATCGACCAGCTGATGTCCGCAGGACGCTGGCTGCTGGTGCTGATTGTCGCGTGGCTGCTGTGGCGTAAGGGCGTTCGTCCGCAGCTCCAGCGCCGTGCTGAAGCCGAGAAAGCGGCTCGCGAACAGATGAACACGCGTCAGGAAACGGAAGAAGCGGTTGAAGTGCGCCTCAGCAAAGATGAACAGATACAGCAGCGTCGTGCTAACCAGCGCATGGGCGCTGAGGTCATGAGCCAGCGCATTCGCGAAATGTCAGATAACGATCCGCGCGTCGTGGCGCTGGTCATCCGCCAGTGGATGGGTAACGAACATGAGTAATACGCTTACGGGCACCGATAAAAGCGTCATCCTGCTGATGACCATTGGCGAAGATCGTGCGGCAGAGGTGTTTAAACACCTCTCCCAGCGAGAAGTGCAAATTCTCAGTGCGGCCATGGCCAACGTGCGTCAGATCTCCAACAAGCAGCTGACCGAAGTGCTGGCAGAGTTTGAACAGGAAGCGGAACAGTTTGCCGCGCTCAACATCAACGCCAACGACTACCTCCGCTCCGTGCTGGTCAAGGCGCTGGGCGAAGAGCGTGCCTCCAGCCTGCTGGAAGACATTCTGGAAACGCGCGATACCGCCAGCGGTATCGAAACGCTCAACTTTATGGAGCCGCAGAGTGCCGCCGACCTTATTCGCGACGAGCACCCGCAGATTATCGCCACCATCCTTGTCCACCTCAAACGTGGTCAGGCTGCCGATATTCTGGCGCTGTTCGAAGAGCGCCTGCGTCACGATGTGATGCTGCGTATCGCGACCTTCGGCGGCGTCCAGCCGGCCGCGCTGGCGGAGCTGACCGAAGTGCTGAACAACCTGCTCGACGGTCAGAACCTCAAGCGCAGCAAAATGGGCGGCGTGAGAACGGCGGCGGAAATCATCAACCTGATGAAAACGCAGCAGGAAGAGGCCGTCATTACGGCGGTTCGCGAATTCGACGGCGAGCTGGCACAGAAAATCATCGACGAGATGTTCCTGTTCGAAAACCTCGTGGAAGTGGACGACCGCAGCATCCAGCGCCTGCTCCAGGAAGTGGACTCCGAGTCGCTGCTTATCGCCCTCAAAGGCGCCGAGCAGCCGCTGCGCGAGAAGTTCCTGCGCAACATGTCTCAGCGTGCGGCCGATATCCTGCGCGACGACCTTGCCAACCGCGGCCCGGTTCGTCTGTCTCAGGTGGAAAACGAACAGAAAGCCATTCTGCTTATTGTTCGTCGTCTGGCGGAAACCGGCGAGATGGTGATTGGCAGCGGAGACGACACCTATGTCTAATGAGCTGCCCTGGAAGCGCTGGACGCCGGACGATCTGGCGCCTCCCCTCTCCGAGTTCACGCCGGCCGTCATCGCAACCGAAGAGCTTGACCCGGACGTCGAGCAGCCCGAGCTGACCGAAGAGGAGCAGCAGGCCCAGATGCTGGCGCAGCTGCAAATGCAGGCGCACGAGCAGGGCTATAACGCCGGTCTGAACGAAGGCCGCCAGAAAGGCCACGAGCAGGGGTATCAGGAAGGTCTGGCGAAAGGGTTAGAGCACGGTATCGATCAGGCGCGCCAGCAGCAGGCGCCGATCCATGCCCGCATGCAGCAGCTGGTCAGCGAGTTCCAGCACACCCTGGACGCGCTGGACAGCGTGATTGCCTCGCGACTGATGCAGATGGCGCTGGAAGCCGCGCGTCAGGTCATCGGCCAGACGCCCGTGGTGGATAACACCGCGCTGATCAAACAAATTCAGGGTCTGCTTCAGCAGGAGCCGCTGTTCAGCGGGAAACCTCAGCTGCGCGTCCATCCGGACGACCTGCAGCGCGTTGAAGAGAGCCTGGGCGCGACGCTTAACCTGCACGGCTGGCGTCTGCGCGGCGACCCGTCGCTACATCACGGCGGCTGCAAAGTCTCTGCCGATGAAGGCGATCTGGATGCCAGCGTCGCCACCCGCTGGCAGGAACTGTGCCGCCTGGCGGCACCGGGAGTCGTCTGATGACCGCGCGCCTCACCCGCTGGCTCACCACGCTCGACAACTTTGAGACGAAGATGGCGCAACTGCCATCCGTTCGTCGTTATGGGCGACTGACGCGCGCCACCGGTCTGGTTCTCGAAGCCACCGGCCTGCAGCTTCCGCTGGGCGCGACCTGCGTCATTGAGCGTCAGGATGGACTGGAAACGCGTGAAGTTGAAAGCGAAGTGGTCGGATTTAACGGCCAGCGCCTGTTCCTGATGCCGCTTGAAGAGGTGGAAGGCATTCTGCCCGGCGCGCGCGTGTATGCCAAAAACATTTCTGGCGATGGGCTGCAAAGCGGGAAACAGCTGCCGCTCGGTCCTGCCCTGCTGGGCCGCGTGCTGGACGGCAGCGGGAAACCGCTCGACGGACTGCCCTCCCCGGACACCACCGAAACCGGCGCGCTGATCACCCAACCGTTCAACCCCCTGCAGCGTACCCCTATCGAGCATGTGCTGGATACCGGCGTGCGCCCGATTAACGCCCTGCTGACCGTGGGACGTGGACAACGTATGGGCCTGTTCGCCGGCTCAGGCGTAGGTAAATCCGTCCTGCTCGGCATGATGGCGCGCTATACCCAGGCCGACGTGATCGTCGTGGGGCTGATCGGCGAACGTGGTCGTGAAGTAAAAGACTTTATTGAAAACATTCTGGGTGCGGAAGGCCGCGCCCGCTCGGTGGTGATCGCCGCACCGGCAGACGTGTCGCCGCTGCTGCGCATGCAGGGTGCCGCGTATGCCACCCGTATCGCCGAAGATTTTCGTGACCGCGGCAAGCACGTGCTGCTGATCATGGATTCCCTGACCCGTTACGCGATGGCGCAGCGTGAAATCGCGCTGGCCATCGGTGAGCCACCGGCGACCAAAGGCTACCCGCCTTCGGTATTCGCCAAACTCCCTGCGCTGGTGGAACGCGCGGGGAACGGCATCAGCGGCGGCGGCTCCATCACCGCGTTCTATACGGTACTGACGGAAGGCGATGACCAGCAGGACCCGATTGCCGACTCCGCGCGCGCGATCCTTGACGGTCATATTGTGCTGTCGCGCCGTCTGGCCGAAGCCGGGCACTACCCGGCCATCGATATTGAAGCCTCTATCAGCCGCGCAATGACGGCGCTGATAACCGAGAAGCACTACGCCCGCGTGCGTAACTTCAAACAACTGCTTTCCAGCTTCCAGCGCAACCGCGATCTGGTCAGCGTGGGGGCGTATGCCAAAGGCAGCGACCCGATGCTCGACAAGGCGATTAGCCTGTGGCCGCAGCTGGAGGCATTTTTGCAACAAGGCATTTTTGAACGCGCCGACTGGGAAGATTCAATTCAGGCATTGGAGCTGATTTTCCCGCAGGTGTAACACAGGTGGAGGGCGAAGGTCATGGCGCAAAACAGCGCGTTATCAACGCTGAAAGATCTGGCTGAAAAAGAAGTTGATGATGCCGCATTGCAGCTAGGCGCAATGCGACGCGGGTGCCAGCAGGCTGAAGAACAGTTGAAGATGTTGATCGACTATCAGCATGAATATCGCACCAACCTCAATACCGATATGACACAGGGCATTGGCAGCCAGCGCTGGATTAACTATCAGCAGTTTATCCAGACGCTGGAGAAGGCGATAGATCAGCATCGCCAGCAGCTTAACCAGTGGACCCAGAAAGTCGATACCGCGCTGAATTTCTGGCGCGAGAAGAAGCAGCGACTGCAGGCCTGGCAGACTTTACAGGACAGACAGATCGCGGCAACGACCCTGGCGGAAAACCGTCTGGATCAGAAGAAAATGGATGAGTTTGCCCAGCGCGCATCAATGAGGAAACCGGAATGATCACACTGCAACAACTGCTGATGAGCGACAGCGACCTGTCAGGCGGCACGCAAACGGGGAAAGGCACCGACGGTGCACAGGACTTTCTCTCTCTGCTGGCGGGCGCCCTCTCGGACGCAACGGGCAAGGGCAAAGATGCGCCGCTGACCCTGGCTGACCTGAAAGCCGCCGGCAGTAAGCTGTCAAAAGTGGCTCAGGACGCCAAAGGGGATACCACCCTGCAGGCCAAAATCGCCGACCTGCTCTCGCGCCAGACCGCGCTGAACGGCGATGAAACGTTGCCCGTCACGTCGCTTGATACGCTGGTTTCCGGGCTGGTGCCGCTGTCCAAGGGCGACGCGCTGAAGACGCTCAATGCGGCGAACAGCAAAGATGACGGTAAAAGCGAGCTGAGCGAAGAAGAGCTGGCCGGATTAAGCGCCCTGATGGCGATGCTGCCGCACCAGCAGCAAACTACCGCCTCTCGCGCGGCAGGCAGTGAGGGCGTTTCCGCCACCTCAACGCTGAATTCCGCGATGCTTTCAAACGGCGCGGGCCAACCGTCCCTGAACGCGTCTGCGGGAAGCCACGATAAAGCGCAGAGTGCTACGCCTTATCAGAACCAGGTGAAAAATCACGAGCCGGCCCTGCAGGGCAACGCGCCTGCTACACCGGCCGTAGCCGCGGCGGCAGAGAAGCAGGAGCTCGCCAGTTCGTCTTCATCATCATCACCAACAGCTACTCTGGCACCGATTATGTCCAGCCATGCGACCAGTCAGACGGCCGCCACCGTCGCCAGCGCGCCGGTATTAAGCCAGCCTCTGGGGACCCACGAATGGCAGCAGTCCCTGAGCCAGCACATCACCCTGTTCACTAAGCAGGGCCAGCAGACGGCAGAGCTGCGCCTGCACCCGGAAGATCTGGGTCAGGTGCAAATTTCGCTTAAGCTGGATGATAACCAGGCCCAGCTGCAGATGGTCTCTGCGCACAGCCATGTTCGTGCGGCACTGGAAGCCGCGCTGCCGGTACTGCGGACCTCACTGGCGGAAAACGGCATTCAGCTTGCGCAGAGCAGCGTCAGCAGCGAGAGCTTCGCCGGGCAGCAGCAGTCCTCGTCCCAGCAGCAGCACCAGGCTTCGCGTTCCGGCAACACCGGCGGTTTTAATGAAGAGAGCGATGAGCTACTGCCTGTTCCTGCCGCCCTGCAGTCCGCAGCGCGCGGTAACAGTGCCGTAGACATCTTCGCCTAAACGCCAGAGGTAGCGTGATTATCCCCGTCTTTTCCACGCTTTGACGACAGCAGGACACGGGATAATCACCTTATTAAGCTGTACCGAAACAGGAAGCTCGTATCAGATGACTGACTCCGCTATCACCAAAAAAAGTAAGCGTTCCATCTGGATCCCGCTGCTGGTGTTGATCACGCTCGCCGCCTGCGCTACCGCGGGCTATAGTTACTGGCGTATGCAGCAGGAACCGACCACCGCTGCAGCCAAAGCTGAAGCACCGCCTCCGCCGGCTCCAGTGTTCTTCCCGCTGGATACCTTCACCGTCAATCTGGGTGATGCGGATCGCGTGCTTTACGTTGGCATTACGCTGCGCCTGAAAGATGAAGCCACCCGTTCACGTCTGAACGATTACCTTCCTGAAGTGCGTAGCCGCCTTCTGCTGCTGTTCTCTCGTCAGGACGCTTCGGCGCTGGCTACCGATGTGGGTAAGCAAAAGCTGGTCGACGCCATTAAACAAACGCTGGCGACCCCGCTGGTAAACGGCCAACCTAAGCAGGAAGTCACTGACGTTCTGTATACAGCATTCATTCTGCGGTAACGACATGGGCGACAGTATTCTTTCTCAGGCAGAAATCGATGCGCTGCTCAACGGCGACAGCGATAACAATGATGATCCTAAACCGGGTATTGGCGGCGATAGCGATATTCGTCCCTATGACCCGAATACCCAGCGTCGCGTGGTACGTGAACGTCTGCAGGCGCTGGAGATCATTAACGAACGTTTTGCACGTCAGTTCCGTATGGGGCTGTTTAACCTGCTGCGTCGTAGCCCGGATATTACGGTGGGTGCGATCCGCATTCAGCCGTATCACGAGTTTGCCCGCAACCTGCCGGTGCCAACCAACCTTAACCTGATTCATCTGAAGCCGCTGCGCGGCACCGGTCTGGTGGTGTTTTCGCCAAGCCTGGTGTTCATCGCGGTGGATAACCTGTTCGGCGGCGACGGGCGTTTCCCGACCAAAGTAGAAGGTCGTGAATTCACCCATACCGAACAGCGCGTCATTAACCGCATGCTGAAGCTGGCGCTGGAGTCTTACAGCGACGCGTGGAAAGCGATTAACCCGCTGGAAGTGGAGTACGTCCGTTCTGAGATGCAGGTGAAATTTACCAATATCACCACCTCCCCGAACGATATCGTCGTTAACACGCCGTTCCACGTGGAGATCGGTAACCTGACCGGCGAGTTCAACATCTGCCTGCCGTTCAGCATGATCGAACCGCTGCGCGAGCTGCTGGTGAACCCGCCGCTGGAGAACTCCCGCAACGAAGACCAGAACTGGCGTGAAAACCTGGTCCGCCAGGTCCAGCATTCGCAGCTTGAGCTGGTGGCGAGCTTCGCCGATATCCCGCTGCGGTTATCTCAGATCCTGAAATTACAACCCGGTGATGTTTTGCCGATAGAAAAACCCGACCGCATTATTGCCCATGTGGATGGTGTCCCCGTGCTGACAAGCCAGTACGGCACGATTAACGGTCAGTATGCGTTACGCGTTGAGCACTTGATCAACCCGATTTTGAATTCGCTGAATGAGGAACAGCCCAAATGAGTGACATGAACAATCCGTCCGATGAGAACAGCGGAGCACTGGACGATCTGTGGGCTGACGCGTTAAACGAGCAAAAAGCACCCCCGGCCAAAAGTGCAGCGGATGCCGTATTCCAGCAGCTCGGCGGCGGTGACGTCAGCGGCACGCTGCAGGACATCGACCTGATTATGGATATCCCGGTTAAGCTGACCGTTGAGCTGGGACGCACCCGCATGACCATTAAAGAGCTGCTGCGCCTGACGCAGGGTTCCGTGGTGGCCCTTGACGGTCTGGCCGGCGAGCCGCTGGATATTCTGATCAACGGTTACCTGATTGCCCAGGGTGAAGTGGTGGTGGTTGCCGATAAATACGGCGTACGCATCACCGACATCATTACCCCGTCTGAACGTATGCGTCGTCTGAGCCGTTAAGCATGAAAACCCAGGCAACAATATCACAGCCTTCTGCCGTTCCCGGCTCGCCTCTGCTCCAGGTGAGCGGGGCATTGTTTGGTATTATTGCCTTTATTCTTATCGCCGCCTGGCTGGCGAAGCGCTTTGGCCTGGCGGGTAAAACCGCCGGTGCCCGCGGCCTGAAGGTCAGCGCCAGCACCACGCTGGGTCCACGCGAGCGCGTGGTCATCGTCGAGGTAGACGATGCGCGTCTGGTCCTGGGCGTCACGGCCTCAAACATCAGCGTATTACATAAGCTGCCGCCCGCCCCTGTTGTGGTGGACGAGCGCGCAGACGCCCCTGCGGATTTTCAGTCCGTCATGAAGAGTTTGCTTAAGCGTTCCGGGAGATCCTGATGCGCCGTTTGTTATCCCTGACGCTTGCGGGCGTTGGCCTGTTTGCTCCCGCGGTCTATGCACAGCTGCCCGGTCTGGTCTCCACCCCTCTCGCGGGCGGCGGACAAAGCTGGTCGCTTCCGGTGCAGACGCTGGTGTTCATCACCTCGCTGACGTTTATTCCGGCCATCCTGCTGATGATGACCAGCTTCACCCGCATCATCATCGTCTTTGGTCTGCTGCGAAACGCGCTGGGAACCCCTTCCGCGCCGCCAAACCAGGTTCTGCTGGGGCTGGCGCTGTTTTTGACCTTTTTCATTATGTCGCCGGTGATCGACAAGATTTATACCGACGCCTATCAGCCGTTCAGCGAAGACAAAATCTCCATGCAGGAGGCGCTGGATAAAGGCGCGCAGCCGCTGCGGGAATTTATGCTGCGCCAGACGCGCGAAGCCGACCTGGCCCTCTTTGCCCGCCTGTCCAACACCGGCGAGATGCAGGGACCGGAAGCGGTGCCAATGCGTATTCTTCTGCCTGCCTATGTCACCAGCGAGCTGAAAACCGCGTTCCAGATTGGCTTTACCATCTTTATTCCGTTCCTGATTATCGACCTGGTGATCGCCAGCGTCCTGATGGCGCTCGGGATGATGATGGTGCCGCCCGCGACCATTGCCCTGCCCTTTAAGATCATGCTCTTTGTACTGGTCGACGGCTGGCAGCTGCTGGTCAGTTCGCTGGCGCAGAGTTTCTACAGTTAAGGAACGGCAATGACACCCGAATCGGTCATGATGATGGGCACGGAAGCGATGAAAATCGCGATTGCCGTTGCCGCGCCGCTGCTGCTTGTCGCGCTGGTTACCGGTCTGATTATCAGTATCCTGCAGGCCGCCACGCAGATTAACGAAATGACGCTGTCGTTCATCCCGAAAATCATCGCCGTGTTCGTGGCGATTATCGTGGCCGGGCCGTGGATGCTGAACCTGTTGCTGGACTATATGCGCAACCTGTTTACCAATCTGCCGTACATCATCGGCTGACCTGACGATGCTGCACTTCACCAGCGACCAGTGGGTTCAGTGGCTCGGCGTCTATTTTTGGCCGATGCTGCGCATCATGGCGCTGATATCCACCGCCCCGATTCTCAGTGAGAAATCGATACCCAAGCGCGTCAAGGTGGGGCTGGGTATTATCATCTCCATTATCGTCGCGCCCTCTCTTCCCCCCGTGGATATTCCGATCTTCTCGGCGAACGCGGTGTGGGTGGCCCTGCAGCAGGTGATGATTGGCGTCGCCGTCGGCTTTACCATGCAGCTCGCCTTTGCCGCGGTGCGTACCGCAGGGGAACTGATCGGCCTGCAGATGGGGCTATCGTTCGCCACGTTTGTTGACCCTGGCAGTCATCTCAACATGCCCGTGCTGGCGCGTATTATCGATCTGCTCGCCATGCTGCTGTTCCTGTCGTTCAACGGCCATCTCTGGCTTATCTCCATGCTGGTGGATACGTTCCATACGCTGCCGATTGGCGAAAATCCGGTGAACAGCAACGCTTTCCTCGCGCTTACTCGCGCTGCGGGGCTGATTTTCCTCAACGGGCTGATGCTGGCGCTGCCGATCATCACCCTGCTGCTGACCGTCAACCTGGCGTTAGGTTTACTCAACCGAATGGCGCCGCAGCTTTCGGTGTTTGTCATTGGTTTTCCGCTGACGCTGACGGTTGGGATTTTATTAATGTCATTACTGATGCCACTTATCGCTCCCTTCTGTGAACATTTATTCGGCGAGATATTCAACCTGTTAGCGGATATTGTCAGCGAGCTGCCACGTAAATAATAGCCCTCACTGTTGCTATTGTCTTTCTGAGGATATTCCTAAAATAAAACGCGTAAAACATCTTCCAGGATATATCTGACGCGGTTTAATTGTTTCTAACCATCTCACAATACTTAATATTTACTTTACTTTAAGAAGATTCCTGGCAAATTATACGTAACTTTACGGGATAGTGAGTCCGCCTGAAAGTCTTTGTCATGCTCACAGGTTTATTATTTTTTTCCATCCCGTATGGCTGTTTTGAGCTCTCAGGCAGATGGTGAATTATCGTTACGCATTGAGTGAGGGTATGCCATGTCAACGATCATTATGGATTTATGCAGCTACACCCGGCTAGGGTTAACCGGGTACCTGGCAAGCAGAGGGGTAAGAAAGAGAGACATCAACGATGCACACACCGTTGACGAACTCGCAGCCGCTTGTGACGAACTAAAACCAGGCGTGGTGTTTATTAATGAGGACTGTTTCATTCACGATCCAGCCAACAGTCAGCACATTAAGCAAATCATTAATCAGCATCCAAAAACCCTGTTTATTGTTTTTATGGCGATCGCGAATATCCATTTCGATGAGTATTTGTTGGTCCGTAAAAATTTATTGATCAGTTCTAAATCGATTAAACCCGAGTCGCTGGATGACATTCTGGGTGATTATTTGAATAAAGAAGTTAAAAATGTAGGAGCGGTTAACTTACCCACCCTATCATTAAGCAGGACTGAATCAAGTATGCTGCGAATGTGGATGGCGGGACAAGGAACTATTCAGATCTCTGACCAGATGAATATTAAAGCGAAAACCGTTTCGTCACACAAAGGAAATATTAAAAGGAAAATTAAAACGCATAATAAGCAAGTGATCTACCACGTGGTACGCCTGACCGATAATGTGACGAACGGGATTTTCGTCAACATGCGTTAGTCGCTTAAGACCTGTGCACCCTACCTTTGATCTCTGGCCTGGCCAGAGATTTTTGCTTCTGGAAAGGTTGTCGGGCACGCGATGTGCTACCCGACGCCGTGCTACTCCGCCTTCTCGACAAAAATACCGTCCGGATGTCCCAGTTCGTTAAAAAACCAGATGCCGAGCGGGTAGTCTTCAAGCGATACCAGGTACATTGTGCCTTCGCTAAACTCTTCAATTGCCAACACCACACCCGGGCGGCGCGGCCCACCGTCCGTTTTAACGGTTACCCGATCGTTGACCTTCATACATTCCTCCTCTGGTTTTGAGCCAGTGTAGAACAAAACGCAAAAACGCACATCGCCGCCCGGCGTGATTGGCGTTTTTATACACAGTCTATACTTACCGTTGGACACGGCTGAAAGAGGAACCCCGTAATGAAGACCGATAAAGAGTACAGCGACACCATCAAGCGCGAAGTCGAGGTGGATGTCGATGCCCTGCTGGCCGCCATCAATGAGATCAGTGAGTCAGAAGTCCGCCGGTCGGACGACAATTCGGACCGCGTCATTGTCAACGGAAGGGATTATCACACCTATCGCGAGCTGGCGGAGGCCTTCGAGCTTGATATTCACGACTTTAGCGTGTCTGAAGCCAATCGGTAGGGCGAAAAAAATCCCGGCCATGGGGATGACCGGGATCAAAACTTGCTTATGCAAGAAGCACTTGAAAATTCGTTACACCAGGAAATCTGATGTACATGCCACACTATCCCCAACGAATTTGGCTGACAAGCATATATTCTTACGATGAATATAATATTTTTAACATAATGCTTTTTGTTATGAGCAATAACACACGCCGAATGCGGGTTTGCCAGGAGCATTCCTCTTTTCTCCGGTTTTCGCCTTCATTATTTTTTAGGAATTTTCTTAGAGCGAGACACATCTGTTACCAGGAGTCGCTATGCCTTCACTGCGGGATACATTGCTGATTTTCTCTGACCTGGATGGTTCACTGCTGGATATTCACACCTATGAGTGGCAACCCGCCATGCCCTGGCTGGACAGGCTGCTGGATAATCAGGTTCCGGTTATTCTTTGCAGCAGCAAGACCGCGGCAGAGATGCTCGATCTCCAGCTGGATCTGGGGCTGGAAGGCTTGCCTTTTATTGCCGAGAACGGCGCGGTGATTCAGCCTGACGTGCGCTGGGATAAGGTTCAGCGCCAGATAAGGGGGATGACGCACCGGGATATTCGCCCGCGAATCGAACAAATTCGCCTGCAGACGGGCTATAAATTCACTACCTTTGACGACGTGGATGAGCACGTTATCAGCGAGTGGACCGGCCTGACGCGCTACCGTTCGGCGCTTGCCCGCAAGCATGAAGCGTCCGTCACGCTCATCTGGCGCGATACCGACGAGAAACTGGTCCAGTTTGAAGAGGAGCTGGCGAATGTCGGCCTGAAATGCCTGCAGGGCGCACGCTTCTGGCATGTTCTGGACGCCCGCTGCGGCAAAGACGTTGCGGTGAACTGGCTGATTGAGCAATACCGCGAGCTGGAAGAGATTGAACCCACCACGCTGGGGCTCGGCGACGGTCCCAATGATGCGCCGCTGCTCGACAGCGTTGACTTCGCGGTGGTGATTAAGGGCATTAACCGCCAGGGCATCACGCTACGGGACGATAACCCTGCCCGGGTTTATCACACCCGGCAGCCCGGCCCGGCGGGCTGGCAGGAGGGGCTGGATCACTTCCTCTCCTAATCCCGCCAGACGACCCGGTTACGCCCGCTCTGTTTGGCCTGATACAGCCGGACGTCCGCCACGGACTGCAGCTGTTCAAACTCGTAGTTACCCGCTTCATCCGCGCTGCTGACCCCAAGCGACGCGCTGACGCGCAGGGTCGTGCTCTTCTTCACCAGGATCTCCTTACTGTTGATCCGGCAACGTATACGGTCCGCGACGCTTCTCGCCTCCTCCAGACCGATCCCCGGCAGGACGACGCAAAACTCTTCCCCGCCTACGCGCCCTGCCACATCATTCTTGCGTAACGCGCTGGCAATCAGCCCTGCCGTGTGGGAGAGCACCTTATCCCCGGCCTGATGGCCGAAGCGGTCGTTGATATTTTTAAAATGGTCGAGATCGATCTGAATCACCGAGAACGGCAGCGACTGCTGGCGACAGGTTTCCGCCAGCAATTTTGCGCGGTCGAACAGCGCGCCGCGATTATTCAGCCGGGTAAGCGGATCATGCCAGGCCTGCCACTGGAGCGAGTGCTGAAGCGTGTACATGTTACTCACCATGCGACGGATCACCAGCCACGAGATCAACAGCATGGCGGTAAAGAGCGCCCACATCAGCGCCAGCACGATACTGATGCTGCCGAAGTCGTCCTGTACCCCTTCGTGCAGGGTGTGGATCCGCAGGACAACGCCGTCGAAGTGATCGAGTCGTTCCCAGCTCACAAAACGGCTTCCGAGGCGGATCCCGCCGCCGGTGGCGTGCTCAATCGCCTGCGCAATCTGCGCCGTTTCGCGTTCGTCAAAATGGTTAACCGCGTTTTCCGTATGGGCAGAGGTGGCAATCATATTGAGCCGGGTATCGTACAGCTGATACTCCCCTTCCGTTCGGTCTTCCGTCGCATCGGCCAGCAGACGCTGCATGGTGCCCAACGTAAAATCCATCGCCACGACGCCATACCAGTAATGGTCGAAATAGATGGGAACGCTGGCGGTGATCATACGTTCATCATTGGTCCAGGATGAGGGGGTGGAGATGAACCAGCGCACCGCGCGAGCGCGATTGTTCCGTTCTGACTGCTGGGTAAACCAGGACTGCGTGACAAGATGGTAATAGCGGGAGGTAATGTCGCCCGCCTGATCCGGCGTATCGGTGGAAATGAAAAACCCGGCGCGGGAGACGTAGATCACGCGCGCTTCCGTTTGCGCTCTCGACGACGCCAGCCTGAGCAGATACCCCACTTCGAGCGTGGCAGAAATCTCGTGGCTGAGGCGTTCGGCGTCACGATTCAGAAACGTGGTTTTCTCGACGAAGGCATCCGAGACACCGTTAATGGGAAGGGTGCGTTTTTTATCAACGGCAAGCTGCCAGGTGGGGAGCATGCGGACTGAGCTAAAGCGTGACACCGCATTCTGGAGTACATCAAATGCCAGCGGCGTCTGGATCGCATCATGCATGCCCTGACGGAACAACAGCATCCTGTCGACGCTGTTCTGCAGCTGCCTGTCCAGCGAACTGGCCACCGTATCCAGATGGTTACGCTGGCTGGAGATGTACGCTTCTTCCAGTACCACCACTTCACGCCAGGTCAGTAGAGTCGAAAATACCAGAACAACCAGGAAACAGAGATTAACAATCAACCCCGGATTGCTACGCTTATGCAGCCATTGCAAAAAAGATTGTCTTACAACAAAGGTATCGCGCTGCACACACACTCCCTGATCGCTGCCTTACACCCGGTACTGGAGATAAAAACGCCCGGCAAAGCCGGGCGTTATGTGATTAAGCCTTGTCCCGCTGGTGCTGCCCGTCCCCCGGCTGAAGCTCATCTTCACGAAATGCTTCCCGCTTGATGCCATAGCCATCGTGCCACCGACATTCCACCATTCCGCTGGAATACCCGGTGACAATCATACGTGGGCCGCCCTTCTTAGGCTTAACTTCATCACTGACCAAAAAGACCATACCTGCCTCCTGTATCAGGGTGAAACTGTTTCAATTTAGACGAGGAATGGTCTTTTTGCACCCCATAACGGGTAACAATTAGTGCGACGTGCCGCGAATTTTTTCAACCAGCTTCACCGCCGCGACCACGATAGCGCCAATGATGAAGCCCAGCACCAGATTCAGCAGCGTGGGCAGAATCGCCGCGACAACGGCCCCCTGCGCCGAGGAAAAATGTTCGATAGCATGGTGCAGCGGCGCGATACCGTGCACCACGATCCCGCCGCCCACGAGGAACATCGCCAGCGTGCCCACCACCGACAAACTCTTCATTAGCCACGGGGCCAGCACCAGCAGGCTTTTGCCGATGCCTCTTGCCACCGCGCTCGATTTCTCCTCCAGCCAGTAGCCGATATCATCCAGCTTGACGATCAGACCCACCAGGCCGTAGACGCCGACCGTGACCAGAATGGCGATGCCGGAGAGGATCAGAACCTGATTCAGGAGCGGCGCGTCAGACACGATACCCAGCGTAATGGCGACAATCTCTGCGGACAGGATAAAGTCGGTCCGAATGGCGCCTTTGACCTTATCGCGCTCGAAGGTTTTCGGATCCTGAGCGGCCAGCGCTTCAAGACGCTGCTGGCGCATCTCCGGCGTATCGCTCTGCTTGCGCGCGCTAAAGGAGTGCAGGACCTTCTCTACGCCCTCGAAGCAGAGAAACGCCCCGCCAATCATCAGCAGCGGCGTGATGGCCCAGGGAATAAACGCGCTGATCAGCAGCGCCAGCGGGACCAGAATCACCTTATTCAGGAAGGAGCCTTTTGCCACGCCCCACACCACCGGCAGTTCACGGTTAGCCCTCACTCCACTCACCTGCTGGGCGTTAAGCGATAAATCATCTCCCAGCACGCCTGCGGTTTTTTTCGCCGCCAGTTTCCCCATCACTGAAATGTCATCCAGTAAGGTCGCAATATCATCCAGCAATGTTAATAAGCTACTTCCTGCCAAAATCTTAATCCTTCATTTTTTGGTAATTAGGTGAATAGTATGGAGCAAAAGCGCAAACCCGGAAACACCCACCTCACGTCAACAAAAAATTCACATCAGCTACACAATTAAAGGGCTCGCCAGCGAGATAGTTTTCGCGTTTACTATCAGCGACCTTTTTATTTCGTCGTGAGGGATTATGCGTTTCCGGCAATTGCTACCGCTCATTGGGGCACTCTTTTCGCTGTACATCATCTGGGGCTCAACCTACTTTGTCATTCGCATCGGCGTGGAAAGCTGGCCGCCACTGATGATGGCGGGCATCCGCTTTCTCTCGGCTGGCGTGCTGCTGCTGGCCTTCCTGCTGCTGCGCGGGCATAAGCTTCCCCCGCTGCGCCCGATGCTGAATGCCGCCCTGATCGGCCTGCTGCTGCTGGCGGTGGGAAATGGGTTTGTAACGATTGCCGAGCACCAGAACGTACCGTCCGGGATCGCCGCCGTGGTCGTTGCCACCGTACCGCTGTTTACCCTCTGCTTTAGCCGCCTTTTCGGTATCCGCACCCGCAAGCTGGAATGGCTGGGGATTGGTATTGGCCTTGCCGGCATCATTCTGCTGAACAGCGGCGGTAACCTGAGCGGGAATCCGTGGGGCGCAATCATCATCCTGATTGGCTCGATGAGCTGGGCGTTTGGTTCCGTCTACGGTTCGCGTATCGAACTGCCGACCGGCATGATGGCGGGCGCGATTGAGATGCTCGCCGCCGGGATTGTACTGCTGCTCGCCTCCACGCTGACGGGAGAAAAGCTGACGACCCTGCCGCCGCTGTCGGGCTTTCTGGCGGTAGGCTACCTGGCGCTGTTTGGTTCCATCATCGCCATTAACGCCTATATGTTCCTGATCCGCAATGTCTCGCCGGCAGTCGCCACCAGCTATGCCTACGTCAACCCGGTCGTGGCCGTGCTGCTCGGGACGGGATTGGGGGGAGAAACGCTCTCTTCCGTTGAATGGCTGGCATTAGGGGTGATTGTTTTTGCCGTCGTGCTGGTCACCCTGGGCAAATATTTACTGCCCGCAAAACCGGTGGTCACGCCTTGCGAGGTGGAGAAACCGTAAGCAGGTGAATACCCTGCATGTCGATCTGCGCGGTCTGGCCGCCGCCGCAGATCCACTCCTCCAGCCGCTCGGTCAGATCGGTATCGTTCAGTTTTAATCTGCCTCTCAGCGCACACTCCCAGACGATCAGCACCCGCCAGCCCTGCGCAATCAGCGCGGTGAGATCCCGTCTGTCGCGCTCGACGTTCTTGCCAATTTTATCCAGCCAGAAATCGGTTCGCGTCGCGGGGACCTTAAACAGGTAGCAGTCGTGGTGATGCCAGAAACAGCCGTGGGTAAAGATGATGCACTGCCAGGCATCGATGACGAAATCCGGGCGACCCGCAAGCGCGGGATCCTGCACGCGGAAATCAAACCCCGCCTGCGTCAGCAGCCCGGCCAGGCGCTTTTCGATGGCGGTGTTACGCGTGCCGATGGCACGCATATTTTTGCTGCGCGTGGCCTTATCGTGAACATCCGTCATTGACGGCCTCACCCTGACGGAGTGCCACCGCCTGTCTGATGCGCGAGGCCAGCAGTTTTGCCACGGCCGCGAACGCGGGAACCACCACCGAATTACCAAACTGGCGGTACGCCTGGGTATCCGAAACAGGAATGCGGAAGCGGTAACCCTGCGGGGTCTCAAATCCCATCAACCGGGCGCATTCCCGCGGCGTTAAGCGTCGCGGACGGTGGCGCTGGTTGTGCGGATCGTCGAAATCTTTTTCACCCAGCGCCTTGTCCCAGCCTCTGTCGATCAGGATCTCTGCCCCATCCTTATAGTAGCGAGCGGACAACGTACGGGTCACGCTGTGCGGATCGTTGGGGTTTACCATCCCAAAACCGAAGCCGTTGCCCTTCGCCTGATGTTTCTTGGCATAGCGGTAGAGGTATTTCCACAGCACCGGGGTAAGGATAAATTTCGCGTCAACGACAGGTTCCAGCAGATCGGCAACGGTAGGACGACGCTCGGGATACAAAGACGGAATATCACGAAGGGTGAAATCCCCCTTGAGATTGAGGTCGCGGCGGAAACCCACCAGCACGATACGTTCGCGATGCTGGGGCAGAAAATGTTTCCCATCAATGATTTTAGGATCGTCCGCGCCCATGTCCTGCGAGTCGGCCACGTCATAACCCAGCTCATCCAGGGTCTGCATAATAATGCGGAAGGTTTTTCCGCCGTCGTGGCTCTTTAGATTTTTGACGTTTTCCAGCACAAAGATGGCCGGGCGACGGGCGTCAATAATGCGCGCCACATCAAAAAACAGCGTTCCCTGGGTATCGCAGGCAAAGCCGTGGGCGCGTCCAAGGGCATTCTTTTTGGAGACACCGGCCAGCGAGAAGGGCTGACACGGGAAGCCGGCCAGCAGCACGTCATGCGCCGGGATCGTCTGGCGAATGTGCTCGGCGGCGTGTTCATCGCTCACGCCGCTTTTATGGCTCAGGGTGACATCGCGGATATCCGCGTTGAACTGGTGCTCGTGCGGATCGCAGTACCAGTTGGCCTTGTAGGTCCGGACGGCATGTTTGTTCCACTCGCTGGTAAACACGCACTGTCCGCCGATAGCTTCAAAACCGTGCCGGATGCCGCCGATACCGGCGAACAGATCGATAAAGCGGAAGGCGTAGTTCGGGTGCGCGGCAGGAGGACGCGGAAGCAGGTTTTGCAGATAACGAAACTCGCCTTCGCTCAGGCGACGCCCTGCGCGTTCGCTGGTCAGCAGACGCTTAAGGATCGCCGGGCTCCAGTGGCTCTCGCCGTGCGCCACCAGCAGATTGGCCAGCGTTTTAGCATCATAGATATCCAACAGCTGGCGCAGCAACGCCTGCACCGTTGCCGTTGATTTCTCAGCCTGCTCGGGCGCGGGCTCTGTCACTGATCGATTTTCCTGCATTCTTTTAACCGGAGAGTAAAGACTGGAAACAGATTACCACAGTTCAGTTGCGCAAACTGCGACGGAAGCGGCTCAACACCTGGCTATCCAGCCCGATGCAGTCGCCGTGTAATTCGGCACTGAGTTTCGCCATAAACTGGATCAGGAAATCGGCATTGTGGCGTGCCAGCTCGCGGCCCATTTCCGTTTGCATTGTATCAGGCAATCGCAGCAGCTTGGTCTGAAAATGGTCGAGGGCAAACGCACGGTCATCAAGGATACGCGCATCGGCAAAGGGATCGTCTGCATCAAAAAGCGGCACGCCCAGCGCGCCCGAGACGGCAAAGACGCGCGCCAGGCCGATAGCGCCTAACGCTTCCAGCCGGTCTGCGTCCTGCACAATTTTGGCTTCCATGCTCTGTGGCGCAATCCCGGCGCTGAAGCTGTGCGCCTCAATCGCGTGCGCGACGGCGGCAGTATGCTCTGGCGGAAAGTTCGGGAAGTCGCGGCGCAGAATGTCACACGTCCTGCGCGCTGCCATCTGGGATGACCGGCCGCGTTCGGGATGGTTTTTCGGCAGGCTGACAATATCGTGGAAATAGCATGCGGTCAGGATCACCAGCGGTTCCACCGCCTGGTGATCCATTATTTTTTGCGCCGTCATCCAGACCCGACGAAAATGCGAAATATCATGTGCGGTATCGTCGGTGCTGTGGTTTTCCTCAAGCCAGCGCTCAAATCGCTGCTGCCACCGGGCAAGTTCCATCGTCATATCCTGTTGTTTAAAAGAGAATCAATTATAACATAGCCGAATTAAATCAATTTAAAAATAGAACCACGAAATACTTAATAATAATTACACCATATAAATTCAATGAATTAATTCACCAGAAAAATAAAGAGATTAATAGAAATATTTAGCAATATTTCATAGGATTTAATTACATTTATTTTTGAAACTAAATAACACTTCCTGGAATAGTATCAAGCCTGTAATTGCGGAGGGTGATTACATATATTCATATAGATTATGCTTGAAGGGAATATATAATGAAAAGAAAAGTTCTGGCAATTGTGGTACCCGCGTTATTAATGGCAGGCGCAGCCAATGCGGCTGAAATGTACAACAAAAACGGCAACAAAGTTGACCTGTACGGCAAAGTCGACGCGCGTCATACCTTCTCTGACAACCCTGCCGACGACGGCGACGAAACCTATGTGCAGATTGGTTTCAAAGGCGAAACCCAGATCGCTAACGATCTGATCGGTTACGGCCAGTGGGAATACAAAACCTTCGCTAATAATACCGAGGGCGCGGGTGACAAATCGTTTAACCGCCTGGCGTATGCTGGCCTGAAATATGGCGAATACGGTTCATTTGATTATGGCCGTAACTACGGCGTCGTGTACGACGTTGAAGCCTGGACCGATATGCTGCCTGTATTTGGCGGTGACTCTTACACCTGGACCGATAACTTTATGAACGGTCGTGCTAACGGTCTGGCAACCTATCGTAACCAGGATTTCTTCGGTCTGGCTGAGGGCCTGAATTTCGCGCTGCAGTATCAGGGTGCGAACGAAGGTCAGGATGCAACAGAAGGTCAGGAAGGCACGAAAAATGGCCATGACAATGTTCGTTTCCAGAACGGCGACGGCTTTGGTATGTCTACCACCTATGATTTTGACTTCGGACTGAGCCTGGGTGCGGCATATTCATCTTCCGACCGCACGAACAAACAGGTTGCATACGGTGCAGGTAACTACAACCGCTACAGCCCGTATGCAGGTGGCGAACGCGCTGAAGCCTGGACCATTGGCGCAAAATATGATGCGCAAGGTGTTTACCTGGCCATGATGTATGCGGAAACCCGCAACATGACGCCATATGGTAATGTTGGTATCGCCAACCAGACTCAGAACTTTGAAGCCGTCGCGCAGTACCTGTTCGACTTCGGCCTGCGTCCGTCTCTGGCATGGGTTTACTCCAAAGGTAAAGACATTGGCGGCAATGATTACAACCCAGGTAATAATTACGACTATGTTGATCAGGATCTGGTGAACTATATCGATCTCGGTATGACCTACAGCTTCAACAAAAACTTCTCGACTTACGTTGATTATAAAATCAACCTGCTGGACAACGATGAAAGCTTCTACGAAGCCAATGGCATCTCAACTGATGACATCGTTGGCGTAGGCATGACCTACCAGTTCTAATTCCCCAAAATACCAAAGGCCGCAATTGCGGCCTTTTTACTATCTGAAGATCTTACGGCGCTTCCTGCAGCGCCACGCGAATAAACCCGTTATTTTGCGCCAGCAGTTCATGGGCTTTCCACGCATCCAGCCCCGTCAGCACCATCAACACCGCCGTTTTACAGTTATGGTTACAGCTCTCAAGCGCGGCTTTTGCCTCGGCCCGTGTGCATCCCCCCGCTTCCATCACAATGGCGATTTGCCGTTCAGCCCATTTGGTCGTGCTTGCCTCAAGATCCACGCGCAGGTTGCTGTAAACCCGTCCGGTTCGGACGGCCAGCCCGGTGGCAATCATCGAGAGGATCATTTTTTGCGCGATCCCCGCTTTGGTGTTGATATAGCCTGCGACGACGTCGGCCCCCAGCTCCGGAGCGATAACCATGCTCGCCAGCTGCGCGGCTTCGCTTTGCGCATCACCGGTAACAATAGCGACCGGTGAACCCAGCGACCACGCATGTCGCATTGCCCCCCAGACCCACGGCGTTTTTCCGCTGACGGTCACGGCCAGCATCATATCGTGTTCACCAAACTTGATGGCCTGCAGATCGGCAACGCCGCGCTCGTAGCTCCCTTCCCCTTCTTGTGCCGTAACGGCCATTACAGGGGTTTTGCCCGGCGCATATTCATCGGCAATCTGTTGCGCTACGCGCCCTGACGGCCCCGCGCCAACGACGATCAGGCGACCGCCGTGGCTGAGCGTCGCGGCGGCGTTGTCCACCACGCGGGCAATAATATTTAAACAGGGGGTAATCGCAGCAGAAATGAGTGCATCATCCTGGTGAATGACTTTCAGCATGTCCAGCGTGGACAATCTATCAATATTCATCGTGCTGGCGTGCCGTCTTTCCTTGACCGAACCGGTAAGCATAACGCTCATAAACAGCCTCCTTATTATGAGTACCCACACACTATAAAGTGTTTTATATAGATGACCTGCGAGGAGGGTCACGAAAAGAGGACCAAATCCACGCCTTTACATGGCTTTAAGAAAAGCGCGTCATCGGCGATAATTACCCCTTTCTTAATCATCGCGGAGTGTTGATGAGCGATTTGCAGCCTTTCCTTCCGACGCGCAAGCGCCCCATGAAGCTGAACACCCTGGTCACGCTGATGGTGTGCGCGATTATTGCCTCTGTGCTGCTGGTGGTTTTTGCGCTCTACTCCGTGCAAATCACCCGGGCGACCCGCGATGATGTAAAAGATACGGCTCTGGGTATTGCCAGAACGCTGGCAAACAGCCCGGAGATCCAGCGCGGCCTGATGCAGGCACCGCAGGAGAATATTATTCAGCCCATCGCCCAGGCGGTGACGAAACGAAACGATCTGCTGTTCACCGTGGTAACCGATATGCGCGGGATCCGCTACTCTCACCCGAACGAGGCGCTGCTGGGGCTGCATTTTATCGGTGACGATTTAACTCCCGCGCTTGAAGGCAAAGAGAACGTATCGGTAAACCGGGGTGCGCTCGCCGAAGCGCTTCGCGTCTTCACCCCAGTCTACGACGGCCAGCACGAGCAGATCGGCGTGGTGGCGGTAGGTATCTCCCTGAAAAAGGTTGAAGAGCAGATCGCTCGCGGGCGGCTAAACGCCGTCTGGACCATTTTATTCAGTATTTTTATGAGCTCCATGGCGATTTGGGGTCTGGTGCGGGTACTGAAACGCATCCTGTTCGGGCTCGAACCTTACGAAATTTCCGCCTTGTTCGAACAGCGTCAGGCGATGCTGCAGTCGCTTCGCGAGGGGGTGCTGGCCGTCGATATTCACGGGCGCGTGACGATGATCAACCAGACCGCCAGAGAAATATTGCTTCTCCCTTCCGGCAAGCAGACCGAAAATGCCAGCGCCCCCCTGCTGGCCAGCCTGCGCGAAGTCTCAAAGACGGGCGTCGCGCGCCAGGATCAGGAGATCAGCTGTAACGGGCGTCTATTGCTGTGCAACATGGTGCCCGTTAAAAGTCAGGATCGGGTGATCGGCGCCATCACCACCTTCCGTGATAAAACGGAAATCAGCCAGCTGATGCAGCGTATTGATGGCATGGTCAACTACGTCGACGCCCTGCGCAGCCACACGCACGAGTTTATGAATAAACTGCATGTGATCCTGGGCCTGCTGCACATGAAGCGCTACGACAAGCTGGAAGAGTACATCATCCAGACGGCACATAATTACCAGACGGATATCGGTACGATACAGAGCAAGGTAAAATCCCCGGTGATTGCCGGGTTCCTGCTGGGTAAAATCAATCGGGCGAAAGAAGCGGGCGTCACCCTGACGCTGGCGGATGAATGCCAGATACCGGATACCGCGAGCGAAGAGCAGGTCGCGGTGCTGATCACCGTGCTGGGTAACCTCATTGAAAACGCGCTCGACGCGATGGAAGGACAGCAGGAAGGTGAGATCGGCCTTCTGCTGCATTATCAGAATGGCTGGCTCAGCTGCGAAGTCAGCGACGATGGCCCCGGCATTGAACCCGCTCAGCTGGAGGCTATTTTTACAAAGGGCTTCTCAACAAAAGGTGAAAACCGTGGCGTTGGGCTGTTCCTTGCTCGCCAGCAAATCCAGAACCTCGGCGGCGATATCAGCGTCGAGTCTGAGCCAGGCGTATTTACCCAATTTTTTGTTCACATCCCCTGGGATAGCGAGAGGAATATCGCGTGATAAATGTATTAATTGTCGATGATGACGCCATGGTAGCCGACCTCAACCGTCTGTATGTCAACCGTGTTGATGGTTTTAGCTGCTGCGGCGTCGCCTCCACGCTAAACCAGGCCGAGGCCATCATTAATAACCCCGGGCAGCCTGTCGACCTGGTGCTGCTGGATGTCTATATGCAGCAGGATAATGGGCTGGATTTGCTGCCCGTTATTCGCGCATCCGGTCGCCCGATCGATGTGATTATGATCTCGTCGGCTGCCGACGCCGCCACGATCCAGACCTCCATCCACTACGGCGTGGTGGATTATCTGATCAAGCCGTTCCAGTTCCCGCGCTTTGAAGAGGCGCTGAACGGCTGGAAGGCAAAGCACAGCCTGATGGGTTCGCACCAGTATTATGAGCAGGCCGACGTCGACCGGCTGATCCACGGCGGGGCGCCGGAACTGGCGGACAGTAAAAAGCTGCCGAAGGGGTTAACGCCGCAAACGCTGCGCACGATTTGCCAGTGGATTGACGCTCACCCGGAGACGGAATTTTCTACCGATGACCTGGCAAGCGCGGTCAATATCTCCCGCGTATCCTGCCGCAAGTACCTGATTTGGCTCGCACAAATCAACATTCTGTTCACCAGCATTCACTACGGTGCCACCGGACGTCCGGTGTATCGCTACCGTCTCCAGCCGGAGCAGACCGGCCTGCTCAAGCAATACTGTCAGTAACGCGGTAGTCGTTATCCAGCAGGGTAAAGCGGAAGTGGTGTGCTGAAGAGAACACCACTTCTTTTGTTTTGGTCACAAAGATAGCTTCAATATCGGGGCGCGCGCGCAGGGCGGCGCAGCCTTTTTCGACGCCCATGCCGTACATCAGCGTGGTCCAGATATCGCCGTCGATGGAGTCTTTCGAAACAATCGTTACGCTGTCCAGCTCGTTGTCCAGCGGATACCCGGTGCGCGGATCGAGAATATGGTGATAGCGCCTGCCGTTTTGCTCAAAGTAGCGCTCGTACGTTCCCGACGTCACGACGGAGAGGTTCTCTACGGTCATCGTGCCGATCAGCGCATCACCGGCGAACGGTTTTTTCAGCCCCACGCTCCAGCCTCCTTCCGGCGAGCCTAACGTCTGAATGTTTCCGCCGAGGTTGATCAGCCCCAGCTCAGCGCCCTCTTTATGCAGGTAATCACGCACCCTGTCGGCGATATAGCCTTTGGCAATGGCCCCCAGATCGATCTCCATCCCCGCTCTGGTCAAGAACACGCTGCTGCTGGCCTCATCAAGAAGGACATCTTCAGGACGGGTTATCGCCAGCAGCGACGCGATTTCATCGGCAGGCGGAACGCTGTCCCCCTGAAAGCCAATTTTCCAGCACTTCACCAGCGGACCTATCGCCAGGTTAAAGGCGCTGTCCCTGAACAGGCTTGCCGCTTTGGCACAGCGGATCAGCTCAAACACCGGCCGGCTGACGGTAACCGGATGCTGGCCAGCCGCATGGTTGATGTCCATCACCTGCGAGTGCGCGCGGTTAACGGTGAGCAGATCTTCGTACTGTTTGATCAGGCGAAACACGCGGGACGCGAGGGCTTCGTCGTGGGAGAAGAGTTTCAGGAGAATGGGTGAGCCCATCAGGACGGCGGAGTAGCTGTAAACGCGATGGCTATCAGGCATGGATGGAGTCCTCAGATGTAGCCCCGGCCAGCACCGCGCCGCCGGGGAAAATGCCGGATAGCGCTGGGCGTATCCGGCCTACAACACAGGGGTCTTACTGCTTTTTCGAACGCATAGCCGCCTGATGTCCTGCAAGCGTACCAAAAATAATGATATCTGCCACTGCGTTACCGCCGATACGGTTACCGCCGTGGATCCCGCCGACCACTTCACCGGCCGCAAACGCCCCTGGCAGCACGTTGTGGTTGCTGTCCAGCACGCAGGTTTCGGTGTTGATGGTCACGCCGCCCATGGTGTGGTGCACGCCCGGTGCAATCTGAATGGCGTAGAACGGCCCTTCGTTGATAGGCGCACGCAGCGCGGTAGTACGGCCAAAATCGTCATCGTGCTGTTTTTCAACGAAGCCGTTGTAACGTTCCAGCGTCGCGAGGAAAGCGTGGTGATCCATCCCCAGCGCTTCAGCCAGGGCTTTTGGCGAGCTGGCGCTGGTCACGAAACCTTTCGCGATGTACTCATCCGCGGCTTTGTTTTTGGCACGCACGTGCTCATCAAAGACGATGTATGCGTATTTCTCCGGCAGCGCGATGATTGACGCCGAGACCTTATCGCGGGTCGACATTTCGTTGTAGAAGCGCTCCCCTTTCTGATTAACCAGAATCGCCCCGCCGCCGCGAATAGATTCGGAAATCAGGTACGAGGTTTTCTGCTCAACGGTTGGGTGAATTTGGATTTCGCCCATATCCACGGTGCCAGCACCGATGCGCTCCAGCAGCGCGATGCCGCCGCCGGTTGCCCCTTTGTGGTTGGTGGTAACGAACCCTTCCAGATCAGGACGGTATTTCACCACCATCTGGCTGTTAGCGCTGAAGCCGCCGGTGGCGACAATCACGCTTTTGGTTGCCACGGTGACGGTTTCGTTCTCTTCGGTAGTCAGGCGTACGCCGGTCACTTCACCGTTCTCAAAGATAATGTCGCTGACGGAGGTATCCAGCATCACCTCGATGTTGCGTTTGTTGACGTTACGCACCAGGCCGCTGATCAGGTAGCCGCCTACTGCTGAACCGTCTTTTGGACGGTGAGTACGGTCGATGCTCATCCCGCCGGTAGTGGTGATGTCGTTCAGCATGATGCCGCGCGTGGCCAGCCACTCAATTGCCTGCGGCGCGTTTTCGACGAAGCGACGCAGCAGTTCCGGGTTGTTCTTGTTGCCGCCGCCTTTCAGGCTTTCCTGATAGAACAGCTCTTTGCTGTCCTGAATGCCCTTCACGCGCTGGAAGCGGGTTTCGGCGGCGTTCATACCGGCAGAGGCTTTAATGGTGTTCCCGCCGATGGTCGGCATTTTCTCGACAATCAGCACGCTCGCGCCTTCGTCGTGAGCCTGAATCGCCGCCGCCAGACCGGCGCCGCCGCTGCCGACAACGACCACGTCCACGCTGCGGGTTTCGTTCGGATCAACGCCCTCTTCCGCGGCCAGCGCTTTGCTGGATTTCAGCATCGCTTTCGAGACCGCTTTCTTCACCGCCTCGCTCTGGCTGGTTGCGCCGGTGATGGCATCCACGTGCGGGGTATTGGCGTCCAGAATGCGGGTACGGATCTCTTCAAAGCTGGTTACAAACTCAACGTCTTCGCTCGGGCCGGAGGCCAGTTCGATGTCCGCAATGCGGTCGGTTTCAAGGCTGACGTTAATCACCAGTTCGTTAGCGTCATCCTGCACCTTCTCAGCAAAGGTACCCGGTTTGAATTTGGATTCGCCCATGCTCATGTCGCGGATCATCGCTTCCACCAGCGAGAAGCGCCACAGCGGTTCAGGAATGCTCAGCTCTTCGCGTTTGGTGCTGTCCATAAACAGCTCCAGGCTTTCCCCGGCCGCGATGCGGTCGGTCCAGTCCGGGTAAGCGATGGTGGCGCGGCCAACGGCAATCAGGTCGTAACCGCGGTCCAGCGCTTCATTCACATCGGAAGCATTCACCACGCCGCCCACGCCCATGACCGGAACCTGCGCCAGCGTTTCAGAACGCATCGCGCAGTATTTTTCGATAAGCGGAGTTGGATCCTGGGTGTCGACAATGGAAGGACGCAGGGTCGCGCCGACGGAGAAGTGCAGATAGTCCACGCCGCGCGCCGCCAGTTTTTCCAGCAGGTACATGGTGTCGTCAAAGCGGATGCCCGGGACTTCCATCTCTTCAGGGGAGAAGCGGTAGCCAATAATAAACGCATCGTCCGCGTACTGGCGCACCATTTTGTGGGTAATGTCCAGCACGGCCAGCGGGAACTTCGCGCGGTTATCGCGGCTGCCGCCCCACTCGTCGTCGCGCTGGTTTGAATTCGGGGAGTAGAACTGCTGAATCAGATAGGTGTTCGCCCCGTGGATTTCCACGCCGTCGAAACCGGCCTGGATGGCGCGGCGCACCGCCTCACCAAACTTGCCGATCATGCCTTCCACTTCTTCAGCGGTCAGAGCAACCGGCGTTGCGGCACCTTCACGCGGCGCGGCTACGGCGCTCGGACCAACCGGGGTACGGCCACCAATCAGTTTTGGGTCGACCATGCGGCCGCCGTGGTAGATCTGCAGCAGCGCCTTCGATCCTTTGGATTTGATGGCCTCCGCGATTTTCGCCAGCCCGGCAATTTTCTCGTCATTATCAATACCGATGGCACCCGGGAAGGCGAGACCGAGATCGTCGACGAAGCAGCATTCCACAATGATGGTGCCAATGCTGCCGGAACGGGCCCGATAGTACTCCACCAGCTCGCTGGTGACGGTGCCGTCAAAATAGCCGGTACAGGTTGTCATAGGGGCCATTAACAAACGGTTTTTCAGTTCAGTGCCATTCGGTAATGTGAAGGGGCTAAGAATGCGTTCGTTAGTGCTCATAATAGAAACTCCAAACTTTTAAAAATTAAGAATTCGTTATCGGATTGATTTTTTATTTCGTCGTTATATGCCGATGTCATGATATTAATATAATGATTTTTTTAGTTTCTAAAGTTATTACGTTAGTTAAAAAACTATTTAATCCCTGCGATAACACAAATAACACATTGGTGTTAGCGATTGTAATTCAGTCATTCACAATAATTTAAAAACCGTTAAAATATGAATGGTAAAACCAATTCACCATAAAACACACAAAACCAATAAAAACAAAACGTTGCAATCACACCAAAATCTATATTGTTAAAGAAATGATAAAAAACACGCAAAAAACAGGCAATAACCACATACGCCAGAGTGGTTATTAATAAAAGCATAAAAATAACGCTGCAATTCTATTTTTTTGATCGCGATCAATAGTTATGGCATTCAAAAGCGCAATATAAAAACATCATCATTTTTTAATTTAACGCACACGAAAACGCGTTAAATCGCTATTACTGAAAATACAGGAAAGCACCTTTAATAACTAAAAAAAGCAAAGAAACTTAAGAAAGTGCTTTTTCAGTGCGACCGAATTTTTGACAACTTAAGACGTGAAACTATGAATACAAAAACTGCTGTAACGCCCCCTGTGGCGAACCAGGCATCAAATGGAAACGCAAAACGATTGCTGATGATGGCGCTACCCGTCATCGTCGCCGTACTGCTGCTGTTTGTTCCCGTTCCTGAAGGCTTGCCGCCTTACGCATGGCACTACTTCGCCATCTTTGTCGGCGTGATCGTCGGTCTGATCTTCGAACCGCTGCCGGGTGCGGTGATCGGCCTGACCGGCGTGGTTGCCATCGCCCTGTGCAGCCAGTGGGTGCTGTTCAGCCCCGATCAGCTGGCTGACCCGAAATTCAAGCTGGCGGGCGCCTCCTTTAAGTGGGCGGTGAGCGGGTTTGGTAACTCTACCGTCTGGCTGATTTTCGGTGCCTTTATGTTCGCCGCTGGCTATGACAAAACCCGCTTCGGCCGCCGTCTGGCGCTGATTCTGGTGAAGTATCTCGGCCGTCGCAGCCTGACGCTCGGTTACGCCATCACGTTTGCTGACCTGCTGCTGGCACCGTTCACCCCGTCCAACACCGCGCGCAGCGGCGGGACCATCTACCCGATTATCGCTAACCTGCCGCCGCTGTACGGTTCAAAACCTAATGACCCAAGCGCGCGTAAAATTGGTTCATACCTGATGTGGGTGGCGATCACCGCGGCCTGTATCACCAGCTCAATGTTCCTCTCCGCCCTCGCGCCAAACCTGCTGGCCCTGGCGCTGGTGAAAAGTACGGTTGGGATTGATATCTCCTGGGGCACCTGGTTCCTCGCCTTCCTGCCGCTGGGTATCCTGCTGATTCTGGCCATGCCGCTGCTGGCCTACTGGTTCTACCCACCTGAAGTCAAAGTGAATAACGAAGTGCCGCTGTGGGCGACCCGTGAGCTGGAAAAACTCGGCAAACTGTCCCGCAACGAAATTCTGCTGCTGGTGTTCGTGTGCTGTGCGCTGCTGATGTGGATCTTCGCCGCCGCGTGGATTGAGCCTGCCATGGCAGCCCTGCTCATTGTCGGTCTGATGCTGTGGACCGGCGTGCTGGAATGGAACGATATCACCGGTAACAAGGCCGCATGGAACACCTTCGTCTGGTTCGCCACCCTGGTGGCACTGGCGGATGGCCTCTCCTCGACCGGCTTTATCAGCTGGTTAGGTAAAGAAGGCGGTCTGTTGATGAGCGGTATCTCTCCGGGCGTGGCGACCGTCGTCCTGCTGCTGGCGTTCTTCCTGCTGCACTACCTGTTTGCCAGCACCACCGCGCACACCACGGCGCTGCTGCCTGCGATGCTGACCATCGCCTCCACCATCCCTGGCATGAATATGGAAGTGTTCGTTCTGCTGATGGTGACCTCGCTGGGCGTCATGGGGATCATCACCCCGTACGGTACTGGCCCAAGCCCGATTTACTACGGTAGCGGCTACCTGCCAACCAAAGACTACTGGCGCCTCGGCACTATCTTCGGTGCCATCTTCCTGGCGGCCCTGCTGCTGATTGGCTATCCGTGGATGTCCATGATGTTCTGATTCCTGACCGCCGGACTTCTCCTCCGGCGGTTTTATTTTTGTGGAGCAATACTATGTCGAATAAACCGTTTTTTTATCAGAACCCCTTCCCTCTTTCCCATGACGACACCGAATACTACCTGCTGACCAAAGAGCACGTCTCCGTTGCCGAATTCGACGGTCAGGAAGTGCTGAAAGTAGAGCCGGAAGCCCTGACCCTGCTGGCGCAGCAGGCCTTCCACGATGCCGCGTTTATGCTGCGTCCTTCCCATCAGAAGCAGGTTGCCGCGATCCTGAACGACCCGGAAGCCAGCCAGAACGACAAATACGTTGCCCTGCAGTTCCTGCGTAACTCTGAAATTGCCGCAAAAGGCGTGCTGCCAACCTGCCAGGATACCGGCACCGCGATCATCATGGGTAAAAAAGGCCAGCGCGTCTGGACCGGCGGCGGTGACGAAGCGGCGCTGAGCCAGGGCGTGTACAACACCTACATTGAAGATAACCTGCGCTACTCGCAGAATGCGGCGCTGGACATGTATAAAGAGGTGAATACCGGCACCAACCTGCCCGCGCAGATCGATCTCTACAGCGTGGACGGGGACGAATACAAATTCCTGTGCATGGCAAAAGGCGGCGGTTCTGCCAACAAAACCTACCTCTATCAGGAAACCAAAGCGCTGATCACCCCGGCGAAGCTGAAAAACTACCTGGTTGAGAAGATGCGCACCCTGGGCACTGCGGCCTGCCCGCCTTACCATATCGCGTTTGTGATTGGCGGAACGTCAGCGGAAGCCACGCTGAAAACCGTGAAGCTCGCTTCCACGCGCTACTACGACGCGCTGCCGACGGAAGGTAACGAACACGGCCAGGCGTTCCGCGACGTTCAGCTCGAACAGGAACTGCTCCAGGAAGCGCAGAACCTCGGCCTCGGCGCGCAGTTCGGCGGTAAATACTTCGCCCACGATATCCGCGTGATCCGCCTGCCGCGCCACGGCGCCTCCTGCCCAATCGGCATGGGTGTCTCCTGCTCCGCAGACCGCAACATTAAAGCGAAGATCAACCGCGACGGGATTTGGATTGAGAAGCTGGAACACAACCCGGGTCAGTATATTCCTGAATCACTGCGTCAGCAGGGTGAAGGCGACGTGGTGAGCATCAATCTGAACAAGCCGATGAATGAGATCCTGGCGCAGCTTTCCGCGCACCCGGTCTCTACCCGCCTGTCGCTGAACGGTACCATCATCGTGGCGCGCGATATTGCCCACGCGAAGCTGAAAGAGCTGCTCGACAACGGTGAAGAACTGCCGCAGTACGTTAAAGACCATCCGATCTACTACGCAGGCCCGGCCAAAACGCCGGAAGGCTACGCCTCTGGCTCACTCGGCCCGACCACGGCTGGCCGTATGGACTCGTATGTGGACTTACTGCAATCCCACGGCGCGAGCATGATCATGCTGGCGAAAGGCAACCGCAGCCAGCAGGTAACCGACGCCTGCCATAAACACGGCGGCTTCTACCTGGGGAGCATTGGCGGCCCGGCAGCGGTGCTGGCGCAAAACAGCATTAAGAGCCTGGAATGCGTCGCGTATCCGGAGCTGGGAATGGAAGCCATCTGGAAAATTGAAGTCGAGAACTTCCCGGCGTTTATCCTGGTGGATGACAAAGGCAACGATTTCTTCCAGCAGATCCAGAACAAACAGTGCGCGGGTTGTTCACAGCGCTAGGTTGAGACAGGCCGGGTGGCGCAACGCTGCCCGGCAGTCGCAGACAGACATGCGCCTGCGTCATGTCACAAAACCGTGATATCAGCCACTTAGCAAAAAGTGGTGAATAAAAAATCAATTAATTGTTAAGTTATTGTTGTCATTAATTGTATTGATCCCGCGAAGGCTATTCATGCAAAACGTGCATCAGCCGATGCGGCATTTGCGCTTATCTATTTCCTCATCCTGATCCAGTTTTCAAAAACAGACGCGTAAAACGTCAACAATAAACTGGAGATAACCATGTTTTCCTCAACCTCACCTGCAACCGTACGCTCGAAAGCGGGCGCCATACTCCGCGTGACGTCCGGCAACTTTCTTGAGCAGTTTGATTTCTTTCTGTTCGGCTTCTATGCCACCTACATCGCCCACACGTTCTTCCCGGCGAGCAGTGAATTTGCGTCGCTGATGATGACCTTCGCCGTCTTCGGCGCGGGCTTTTTGATGCGTCCAATAGGCGCCATCGTGCTAGGCGCGTATATCGACAAGGTAGGTCGCAGAAAGGGGCTGATCGTCACGCTTTCCATCATGGCGGCGGGGACGTTCCTGATTGTCCTTATCCCCTCTTATCAAAGCATCGGTCTGTGGGCGCCGCTGCTGGTGCTGACGGGCCGTCTGCTGCAGGGCTTCTCCGCCGGTGCGGAGCTTGGAGGCGTCTCGGTTTATCTGGCTGAAATCGCCACGCCGGGCCGCAAAGGGTTTTACACCAGCTGGCAGTCCGGCAGCCAGCAGGTCGCTATTATGGTCGCCGCGGCGATGGGCTTTGCCCTGAATGCCCTGATGGAGGAGAGCGCCATTCGCGAATGGGGCTGGCGCATCCCGTTCCTGTTCGGCTGTTTAATCGTGCCGTTTATCTTTTTCCTGCGCCGCAAGCTGGAGGAGACGGAAGAGTTCAGCGCGCGCCGCCAGCATCTGGAGATGCGTCAGGTCTTTAAAACGCTCCTTGGCAACTGGCAGGTGGTGGTCGCAGGCATGCTGATGGTGGCGATGACCACCACCGCGTTCTACCTGATCACCGTCTACGCCCCCACCTTTGGCAAAAAGGTGCTGATGCTCAGCGCCTCGGACAGCCTGCTGGTCACGCTGCTGGTGGCGATTTCTAACTTCATCTGGCTGCCGGTGGGCGGCGCGCTGTCGGATCGCTTCGGGCGCAAGCCGGTGCTGATTGCCATGGCCCTGCTGGCGCTGGCGACCAGCTACCCTGCCCTGACGCTGCTGGCGAGCGCGCCCAGCTTCTCCATGATGCTGATCGTGCTGCTGTGGCTCTCCTTCCTCTACGGCCTGTACAACGGCGCGATGATCCCGGCCCTGACGGAGATTATGCCTGCTGAAGTGCGCGTGGCGGGGTTCTCTCTGGCTTACAGCCTGGCAACGGCGGTCTTTGGCGGCTTTACCCCGGTCATGTCCACCGCGCTGATTGAATACACCGGTGACAAAGCCTCGCCTGGCTACTGGATGAGTTTCGCCGCCGTGTGCGCCCTGCTGGCCACGCTCTACCTCTACCGCCGCCGCGCGGTATCGCTGCAAAACACCGTCAAGTCACAGGGGGCAGTATGAAACGCACCTATCGCTTTACCGCCAGCGCGCTGGTGCTGACGCTCCTGAGCGTTAATGCCTGTGCCCAGGACGTGAAAGTCATGATTTCAGGCGGCTTCAAGGCCGCCCTGGAAAAGCTGGCCCCGGACTATGAACGCAGGACCGGGGATAAAATCGTGATCATCCCTGGCCCCTCAATGGGCGCTACGCCGCAGGCGATCCCAAACCGACTGGCGCGCGGCGAGAAAGCCGACGTGGTGATTATGGTGGGCGATGCGCTGGAGAAGCTCGAAAAAGCCGGCCAGACCCAGTCGGGTTCGCGAACGGAACTCGCGGACTCCCCCGTTGGCATGGTGGTGAAAAAAGGTGCGGATGTCCCTGATATCAGCAGCGAGGCAGCTTTGCGTAAAACGCTGCTGCAGGCCAGCTCCATCGCCTACTCTGACAGCGCCAGCGGCAGGTACGTCAGCCAGACGTTGTTCAAAAAAATGGGGATCGAAAAAGAAGTGGCGGGTAAAGCGACAATGGTCGAGCGTATCCCGGTCGCCTCAGAAGTGGCGAAAGGAAAATACGCCGTGGGCTTCCAGCAGGTCAGCGAGCTGCTGCCGGTTCAGGGCGTCACCTTTATCGGGAAAATCCCGGATAATCTGCAGTACATCACGCGCTTCGCGGGTGCGGTCAACCGCCATGCCGAACATCCCGCGGAGGGGAAAGCGCTGCTGACCTATCTCGCCTCATCGCCCTCAAGGGCCGTCATCCAGGAGACGGGGATGATCCCCGTTACGTCCGGCGATACTGCTCGGTAATCTGCTTTTCCAGTTCAGCCGCAATGAAGGACTGGATGCGCCCCCGGCGCCGGATAAGCCCCACGGTGCGTTTCACTTCCGGCGCCACCAGCGGCAGATGCGTCAGCAGCGTGTGCTCTGACGTCGGCATCGACATGGCGGGAACGGCAGCAATGCCGATCCCCGCCTCTACCATACCGAGCATCGTGGTAACGTGGCGCGTTTCGCATACGCTCGGGCGTTCGGGAACGATATCCCCCAGCATCCGATCGAGCAGGTTACGGTTGCCTGACGTTTTATCGAGGGAGATATAATCCTGCTGGTAAAAGGCCTGCCACGTCAGATGACTCTTCTGCGCCAGGGGGTGATCCTTTCGGCACGCCGCAACATAGACATCCTCCACCAGCGGGAAAAATTCGATGTCAGACGGCAGGTTTCCTGCGAAGCTGATACCAAAATCCGCCTGGCTTCGGGCCACGGCGTCAATCACATTCCCCGCGCTGCTGTCGATGAGCTTAATGCGAACGCGCGGATAGCGAGACTGAAAACGACGAATCACATCGGGCATAAAGTAACAGGCCGCGGAAGGGACCGTGGCAACCGTGATCAGCCCCGTCCGCTCTTCGCTGACCTTATCGACATCCGCCAGCATTGACTCAACGTTGTCGAGCAGCTGCGCGGAGCGTTCAGCAAAGTTTTGCCCGTATAACGTTAAGGCCACGCGGCGGGTGGTACGGTCAAACAGCCGATTTCCCAGCGCGGCTTCCAGCTTTTCAATCCTGCGGCTCAGCGCCGACTGGGATAAGCAGATAGATTCAGCAGCGACACGGAAGTTACCGTATTCCACTAACGCTCTGAAAGCATAAAGATCGTTAAGGTCAAAATTCACGGGCATAGCGTCTGGATGTCCTGTCAGGGAATACGCAACAAAGTCAAAAATAATAGCGTCTTATTAACCCGCCGCAACCGGCGCGGTGGTGAAATACGTCAGAGCTCGTTGAGATGCAGGCGAATATACCCGGCGCGATCGGCAATGGCCTGCCGCTCCTCTTCCTTCATGTCCGCAAGCTGTTTAAAGACAATGCCCAGGCGGGGATTGTTACCCAGACGCGCCTGGTTGCGCGCAAAGAAATCCCAGTAAAGGGCATTGAAGGGGCACGCCAGCTCTCCGGTACGCTGGCTGTGTTGATACCGGCACCCCTGACAGTAATTACTCATCTTATGAATATACGACGCGCTCGAGACGTAGGGTTTACTGGCCAGCAACCCGCCATCGCCAAACTGGCTCATGCCAAGGGTATTGGGCAGCTCCACCCATTCAAAGGCATCAATATAGACCCCCAGATACCATTCATGAACCGCCTGCGGCGACAGGCCGCTGAGCAGGCTAAAGTTCCCGATGACCATCAGGCGCTGGATATGGTGGGCGTAAGCCTCGGTGAGCGACTGTCCAACGGCATGCGCCAGGCAGCGCATCTGCGTCCTGCCGGTCCAGAACCAGTCCGGCAGCGGGGCGTGCTGGTCTAAGGCATTCAGCTTCCGATAGCCCGGCATCTGCGACCAGTAGATCCCACGCACGTACTCCCGCCAGCCGAGAATTTGTCGGATAAACCCTTCGACGGCAGGCAGCGGCGCATGGCCCGAACGCCATGCCTGCTGGGCGGCAGCCACCACTTCCCGGGGATTAAGCATTTTGGTGTTCAGCGCGAATGAAATTAACGAGTGGAACAGAAAAGGCTCCTCAGCGTGCATCGCGTCCTGCCAGGCGCCGAACTGCGGGAGCACGCGAGCGATAAATTCATCCAGCCTGGCTTTAGCTTCCGAACGGTTGAGCGGCCAGCGAAAATTCCCGGCCTGCGGTTCGCCGAAGGTGTTTACGCCGCAGAACTGGATCTCCGCCCATAAGGCTGAATAATCGTGGCGCGGACGCGAATCCTCCGGCGCGGGCGGCTCGCCGGACCAGCGCTTGCGATTTTCAGCATCATAATTCCATTTTCCCCCTTCCGGCTCGCCTTCTGAGGTTAACAGTACGCCGTGCTGACGACGAATTTCCCGGTAAAAGTACTCCATTCGCCAGCTTTTGCGCGTCGCAAAGAACGCGCTCACCTGTTCACGGGTGGTGAAGAAATGCTCGCTGCTGACGCAGGCCGTTTCGACGGACGCCGCTTTCGCCCACGCCTGCAGCTGCGTGTCCAGGCGCCATTCGTCGGGCTCCTGCCATATCACCCTGTCGGCGCCGTAATGCGCGACAAGCGCGTTGAGATTGTCTTCCAGCGCGCCGCGGTTTGAGTCGTCAGAGAGCCGGACATACCTCACCCGATGCCCCTTCTCTTTTAACGCAGAGGCAAACGCGCGCATGGCCGCAAAAATGGCGATCACTTTCTGAGCGTGGTGAAGCACGTACGCGGTTTCTGCCCGCAGCTCCAGCATCACGTAAATGACATTTGGATTGCAGGCATCAAACCAGCTGTGGTGCGGATTAAGCTGATCGCCGAGGATCAGGCGCAGTTCGGTCAACGGTGGCTCCTGCGACAGCGCTCGGAACAGTATTTGACCTCATCCCAGCATTTCGCCCATTTCTTGCGCCACGTCATGGGCCGCTGGCAGTGCGCGCACGCCCGGCTGGGCAGGTCCTGCTTGTTACCTTTGAAATCGCTCATCTTTTCAATACCGTACTGATTTCTTCACCAGACCGGTGGATGCAGGCTACGACAGACTTCACAAAATGAAGGTGATGCCCGTAAACCGCTACCCACCGCTACGTACGAATGATAGTTTATTCAGGCTGGAATTGTCGCAGTGAGCGATTTTCTGGCATCTTAACCAAACCTGACTTTCCCATTTTTGTTCAAGTGACGAGTTTGCGAGCAAAGCGATGATAAAGTGGCCCTGGAAAACGAATGAAGCTGGCCGGGATATGGCGCTGCCATGGGATGACGCGCTGACGATCCCTGTTCTGGCTAATCTTAAGCCGGATGAACAAGCGAAACTGGTTCAGCTGGCGGATCGTTTTTTACAGCAAAAACGCCTGGTTCCACTGCAGGGTTTCGAACTCGATCCCCTGAAAAACGCGCGCATCGCCCTGCTTTTCTGTCTGCCGGTGCTTGAGCTCGGCATTGAGTGGCTGGACGGTTTCCACGAGGTGCTGATCTATCCGGCCCCCTTTATCGTCGATGACGAGTGGGAAGATGACATTGGGCTGGTGCACAACCAGCGCGTGGTGCAGTCCGGACAAAGCTGGCAGCAGGGGCCGATTATCCTCAACTGGCTCGACATTCAGGACTCGTTCGATGCGTCCGGTTTTAATCTGGTTATCCATGAAGTGGCGCATAAGCTCGATACCCGCAACGGCGATCGCGCCAGCGGAGTTCCGCTGATCCCGCTTCGCGAAGTGGCGGGCTGGGAGCACGATCTGCACGCGGCGATGGATAACATTCAGGATGAAATAGACCTGGTGGGCGAAAGCGCGGCCAGCATTGACGCCTATGCGGCAACCGACCCGGCCGAGTGCTTTGCGGTGCTCTCGGAGTATTTCTTCAGCGCGCCCGAGCTCTTCGCGCCCCGCTTCCCGGCGCTGTGGCAGCGTTTCTGCCAGTTTTATCAGCAGGATCCGCTCCAGCGTCTGCGGCAAAATGAGGAGTCTGGCGGCCATTCCTCCCGCCAGATCCATTAAGGCTTTTCAGAAGGGGTCCGCTCGGTTGACCGTACCCCTATGCTCAACGCTAAAAACAACACTGCCATTCCCCATGCGGCCACCGTCAAAGACTGCTCGCCGTAAAAGCGCGTCACCACAGGCACCAGCAGCGCGCTGACGCCGTAGCCTAACGTGTGGCTGGTGGCGATGACGCCCGCCCCTTTCCCGGTGGTCAGTCTGTCGTTCAGCAGCAGCTGGTAGCCCGGCGTGGCCATCGCCGCCCCGAGTGAAGTGATAACAATCCCTACGTAGAACAGCGTTAAACTCGCGACGGTCATCAGCCCAAGCCCTGCGACCATTAACACCGCCGCGATGCAGAGCAACGTCACCGGAGTGAAATGCTGCGGGCGGACCACCAGAAACTGCGCCGCGAGCGTGGCCAGCGCGGCCAGGCTCAGCAGAAGCGCAACATGATGGCTGATCTCCCGGGCGTTGCCCTCCAGCAGAGGGCTAAGATGCGGTGACAGGCCAAGCTGCATCAGGCTGACCAGCGCCGCCAGCAGCAGCGCCAGCAGCAGGAACGGCAGCATCGAGGCCTGCAGGCGGGTCGCCTGGTGCGCCACCGGCGGCAGCGGCGGGTCTGCGGCTTCGCGAAGAATCAGCAGCAGGGCGATTAACGGCGCGATCGCCATCAGCCAGAGCGGCGCCACCGGGCTGACGCTGAGCATCAGCGCCGCCAGCGGCGGGCCGAGCAAACGTCCGCAGCTGAGGCCGGAGCTTATCGTCGCCAGCGCCGCCATTCTCTTCTCCAGCCCCGCACGCTGAATAGCCCACGTCTGGGCCGCAGGCACCAGCCCCGAGACCGTCAGTCCGTAAAGCAGACGTGAAAGAATCAGTCCCGCCAGTCCCCAGACGGTATCCAGCCTTCCGGCCGCCATCGCCCAGACCACCAGCGCCATGACGGCGAAACTGGCCAGATAGCCGCTCAGCGAGGCCACCATCACGGCCTTACATCCCCGCCGCTCGCTCTGGCGTCCCCACCAGGGCGAGGCCGGTAAAAAGAGCATGGATCCGAACATCAGCAGACCGGCCCAGACCGAGAGCGACAGCCCGGTCAGGGTCACCAGCTGCGGGAGCATCACCAGCAGGCCGTTTTGCCCGATACCTAATAAACCCGCACATAGCGCCAGGGGCCAGTTGGCTTTTGAGATGACCTTTTCGGTCAATGTTTCTGAGTCAGTGCGCATGAGAATGTGAACATAGTGTCAATAAATGTGTGGAAATCATGAAGTTTATGAAAACAAATATTGCAAAAATGGTTGCGACTGTAAACAGAATGAATATCATAACGAGAATTATTATCAATCATGGAATGAGGTACATCTATGCGTGCTCTGACCCGCTCTGCCGGTACAGACGTTGCAGCCCAGTGTTTTTTGAACGCCCTGTTGCGCGAAACGAAGGACTGGCGCTATCTCCCCGCTACCGCTGCGGATGCGTTACCGAACATTCATATCCCGCTGTCCCAAACCCAGGCGCTTCGGGTTCCGGTACGCTATTTCTCTCCCACCCAGCATCATCAGTACCGTTTCCCGGCCACGCTTCTTCAGAGCAACAGTGATGACGGTGACGCCGTCACATTTGATCAACTGGTTGATTTAATTCTTGAAAAACCGTCAGTAAAAGGCTCGCTGGATGCCGATACGCTGGCGCGTTTTAAGCAGCGCGTTCTCGAAAGCCATGCCCACACCTGGCAGGCGATCGATCTCCGCCACGGCTGGGTAAACCTGCGCGATAAGCCACTGACTTTTGCTGAAGCGGAACAGGCGCTGCTGGTCGGCCACGCGTTTCACCCGGCGCCGAAGTCGCACGAGCCGTTCAACGAAACAGAGGCGCGTCGCTATCTTCCTGATTTCGCCTCCCGCTTCCCGCTGCGCTGGTTTGCCGTTGAGAGCGCGCTCGTTGCCGGCGACAGCCTGAACGTCTCCCTGCGTGAGCGCCTGCTGCGCTTCGCGGCCCAGAGCGCGCCTGAGCTGCTCGGCCACTTCACCGACACCCGCTGGCTGCTGCCGATGCATCCGTGGCAGGCCGACTTTCTGCTGGAGCAGGACTGGTGCCAGCGTCTGGCGGAAAACGGTTCATTGCAGGATCTGGGCGAAGCGGGCGCGCAGTGGCTGCCTACCAGCTCGTCCCGCTCGCTGTACAGCGAAACCAACAGCGACATGATTAAGTTCTCCCTCAGCGTGCGCCTGACCAACTCCGTGCGCACGCTGTCGGTCAAAGAAGTTAAGCGCGGAATGCGCCTGGCGCGCCTGGCGAAAACGGAACGCTGGCAAGAATTACAGGCCCGCTACCCGACCATGCGCGTGATGCAGGAGGACGGCTGGGCGGGGCTGCGTGACGAAAGCGGCGTTATTCAGGATGAGAGCCTGATGGCCCTGCGCGTCAATCTGCTGTTCGATACGCCAGACACCCAGACCAACGTGCTGGTGAGCCTGACCCAGGCTGCGCCGGACGGCGGCGACAGCCTGCTGGCCTCCGCGGTGCGCCGTCTGAGCCAGCGTCTGGATTTACCCCTCGCCCAGGCCGCCCGCTGCTGGCTGGACGCCTATTGCGACCGCGTGTTGCTCCCGCTGTTCAGCGCCGAGGCGGACTACGGCCTGGTCCTGCTGGCGCACCAGCAAAATATCCTCGTTGAGATGCAGCAGGATTTCCCCGTCGGGCTGATTTACCGCGACTGCCAGGGCAGCGCGTGGACCGAAGGTGCCGACGCGTGGCTGAATTCAGCGGGCGAAACGGAGGTGGAAAACCGCTTCGGTGAGAGCCAGCTGCTGCGCTACTTCCCTTATTACCTGCTGCTGAACTCTACCCTTGCCGTCACCGCCGCCCTCGCCGCCGCCGGTTTCGACAGTGAGGAGAACCTGATGTCCCGCGTGCGCGACGCGCTGGCCGAACTGCGCCGCACGGCGAAGCAGACCCGCTGCCTCGACTACGTCCTCGACAGCCCGACATGGAACTGCAAAGGCAACTTCTTCTGCTACCTGCACGATCGCAATGAAAACACCATCGTCGATCCGGCGGTGATCTATTTCGACTTTAGCAACCCGTTTTACAAGGAGAAGGCGTAATGTCCATCGCGAATATCGTCCATTCCGGCTACGGCTTTCGCTGCACCGCAACGGATCGCGCGCTGCCGCTGACGTTGGGTCTCGACGGCAGCGCGGTGCTGGAGCGTCTGAATGGGATCCCGGACGGCTGGCTGGTCGAAGCACTCGATCAGCTGTTTGTTGCCGCGCCCGCGCTGACCGGCATTACCCTGCCCTGGGCAGCCTGGCAGGATGCCCCCCAGGCGCAGGCGCTGTTTAGCCTGGCCCACGGGGACTATCTGGCACGCGAAACCTTCTGGCAGCTGCCGCTGTGGCTGAAAGGCGAACGGCCGCAGGCCAGCGGCGGGATGCAGTTTGATGAAAGCCGTCAGCTGTACTTCCCGCTGCGTCCTCACCGCCCGCAGGGCGAAGTATACCGTCGTTACGATCAGCAAATTAAGCGCACCCTCAGCTTCCGCGTGGTCGACGTGGCGCTGGACGGCGAGCGCTTTACGCGCTGGATGAACAACCCGCGCGTGAACGCCTTCTGGGAGATGGCGGGCCCGCAGGTCGAGCAGGAAAACTACCTGCGCCGCCAGCTTGACTCGACCTACTGCTACCCGGTTATCGGCTGCTTCGATGACCAGCCGTTCGGCTATTTTGAGCTCTACTGGGCGCCAGAAGACCGCATTGGCCGCCACTACCGCTGGCAGCCGTTTGACCGCGGGCTGCACATGCTGGTGGGCGAAGAGAACTGGCGCGGCGCACAGTACATCCGCAGCTGGCTGCGCGGCCTGAGCCACTATCTGTATCTCGATGAACCGCGCACCGCGCGAATTGTCGCCGAGCCGCGCTTCGACAACCAGCGCCTGTTCCGCCATCTGGCCTCCGCCGGTTTCGACACGGTGAAAGAGTTCGACTTCCCGCACAAGCGCTCGCGCCTCATCATGAGCCAGCGCCACCGCTTCTTCAGCGAGGTGGAACTGTGAACGCGCTCTGGCAGAAAGTGAACCGCGAGATGGTGGCGAAGATCCTCGCCGAGCTGGAGTACGAACGCACCCTGCGCGCTGAGCCGGTTTCGTCGAACGGCTGGCGCATCGCCATGGGCAACGAGTCCTGGCAGTTTCGCGCCACGCGCGGGATCTGGGGCTGGCTGCATATCGACCCGGACAGCCTGACTACAGCCAGCGGCGATGCCGTGGAAGCGGAACGCGCGCTGCTGCAGCTGGCGAAAGTGCTGGAGATGAGCGACGCGCAAACGGCAGAGCATATGGAAGATCTCTACGCCACGCTGCGCGGCGACATGCAGCTGCTGCAGGCGCGTGAAGCGCTGGACGCGGACGCGCTGATCCACCTCGACCCGGACGAATTACAGTGTCTGATGAGCGGTCACCCGAAGTTTATTTTCAACAAAGGTCGCCGCGGCTGGGGCCTGGACGCGCTGCGTCAGTACGCGCCTGAGTATCGCGGACGTTTTCGCCTGCACTGGGTCGCCGTTCAGCGAGAGCATCTGGTCTGGAGCAGCGACGCCGATTGCGATATCAGCGCTCTGCTGGCCAGCGCCATGGACAACGCCGAGCGCGCCCGCTTCAACGCCCGCTGGCAGGCGCTGGGTCTCGACGACGGCTGGCTGCCGGTGCCGCTGCACCCGTGGCAGTGGCAGCAGAAGATCGCCGTTCATTTCCTGGCGCAGCTGGCGCGCGGTGAGATGGTTGAGCTGGGCGAATTTGGCGACGAGTATCTGGCGCAGCAGTCCCTGCGCACGCTCACTAACGCCAGCCGTCGCGCGCCGTATGACATCAAGCTTCCGCTGACCATCTACAACACCTCCTGCTATCGCGGCATTCCGGGCAAATACATTGCCGCCGGGCCGCTGGCTTCGCGCTGGCTGCAGCAGCAGTTCGCTACCGACGCCACGCTGATCCGCTCCGGTGCACAGGTGCTTGGCGAACCCGCCGCCGGATATCTGTCGCATCCGGGCTATGCCGCATTGCCGAAAGCGCCCTACCGCTATCAGGAGATGCTGGGGGTGATCTGGCGCGAGAATCCGTCCTGTTATGTAGAAGATGGTGAACAGGCGGTGCTGATGGCAGCGCTGATGGAAACCGATAACGCCGGGCGCCCGCTGATCGACGCGTGGATTAAACGCTCGGGGCTAAGCGCCGACGCGTGGCTTGAAAAGCTGTTCGAGGCAACGGTGATCCCGTTCTATCACCTGCTCTGCCGCTACGGCGTGGCGCTGATCGCCCACGGCCAGAACGTGACGCTGGTGATTAAGGACTACGTCCCGCAGCGCATCCTGCTGAAAGATTTCCAGGGCGATATGCGCCTGGTGGATGAGGATTTCCCGCAGGCCCGGAGCCTGCCGGAGCAGGTGAAGGCCGTCACGGCGCGCCTGAGCGCGGATTACATTATTCACGATCTGCAAACCGGTAACTTTGTGACGGTGCTGCGCTTTATCTCGCGCCTCACGCTGCAATGCGGCGTGAGCGAAACGCGTTTCTACCAGATTCTGGCCGGGGTTTTACGGGGTTATATGGCGGCGCACCCGGATCTGGCAGAACGCTTCGCCAAATTCGATCTTTTCAAGCCGCAGATTATTCGCGTGATCCTCAACCCGGTCAAACTGACCTTCTCCGAACACGACGGCGGCAGCCGCATGCTGCCGAACTACGTCACCGACCTTGATAACCCTCTTTTTCTCGCCTCCCGGGAGTCAGCGCAATGAAAACCTATGATTTCATCGGCATTGGTATTGGCCCGTTTAACCTCAGCATCGCCGCTCTGGCCGAAGGGCTGGACGGCTTTAGCTCGCTGTTCCTTGAGCGCAAGCCGCACTTCTCCTGGCACCCGGGAATGATGGTGCCGGACTGCCACATGCAGACCAGCTTCCTGAAGGATCTGGTCAGCGCCGTGGAGCCAACCAACCGCCACAGCTTCCTGAACTACCTGGTGCAGCGCAAAAAGTTCTACCGCTTCCTGACCACCGAGCAGCGCACCGTCTCCCGCGAAGAGTTTGCGGACTACCTGTGCTGGGCGGCGGAAAACCTTACCAATCTCGCCTTCAGCCAGCAGGTACAGCAGGTGAGCTTTGATGAGAAAAGCGGCCTGTTTGAGGTGGTGACCCAGCGCGACCGCTTCCTGGCGCGCCACGTCTGCGTGGGGATTGGCAAACAGATCAACCTGCCTGACTGCGTCACCGCGCAGGACGATACCTGCTTCCACGCCAGCGAGATGATGCTGCGCACGCCGGATCTCGCGGGCAAGCGCGTCACCGTCGTCGGCGGCGGCCAGAGCGGCGCCGACCTGTTTTTGAATATCTTCCGCGGCGAATGGGGCCAGCCGCTGAGCCTGAACTGGGTATCACGCCGCAATAACTATAATGCGCTGGATGAAGCCGCCTTTGCCAACGAGTATTTCACGCCGGAGTACGTGGACAGCTTCTCCACGCTGGGTGAAGAGGCCCGTCGGCAGATGCTGCACGAGCAGAAGATGACGTCCGACGGGATCACCACCGAGTCCCTGCTGGCGATTTACCGCGCCATGTACCACCGCTTCGAAGTGCTGCGTGAAAAACCCTGGGCGCATCTCCTGCCGTCCCGCTCGGTGACGGCGCTGACGCGCCAGGAAAACGGCCATCGCCTGAGCATTCAGCATCACCTCGACGGCGGCCGCGAGCAGCTGGAGAGCGACGTGGTGATTTTCGCCACCGGCTACCGCGCCGTGCAGCCCGCGTTCCTCGCGCCGCTGTCTCACCGCCTGCATCTGGATACGGACGAAGCCTTCTGCATTAACAACGATTTCACCCTCGAATGGGACGGCCCGCAGAGCAACCGCCTGTTCGCCGTGAATGCTGGGATGCACCGTCTCGGCATTGCCGAACCCCAGCTCAGCCTGATGGCCTGGCGCGCGGCGCGAATTCTTAATCGCGCGCACGCCGACGAGCCGTTTGAGCTGGCTACCACACCCGGCGTTATCCACTGGCGCAGCACCACCAGCCCGGAGAACAGCCCGGTTTTTAAATCGTTAGCAAAAACCACCGAGTACTGACACACACAATCAGGATCAACATAACAATGAAACGTTCTCATCTTTGGGTTTTAAATCCTTGCTTGCTTGCAATGCTTTCTACCTCTGCGTGGGCGGAAGAACAAAAGGAAGAAAATATCGTGGTCTCCGCCAGCCGCGCGCACCGCAGCGTGGCGGAGATGGCGCAGACCACCTGGGTCATTGAACGGGCTGAAATTGAGCAGCAGGTTCAGGGCGGGAAAGAGATTAAAGAAGTGCTGGCACAGCTGATCCCAGGTATGGACGTCAGCAGCCAGGGCCGTACCAACTACGGCATGAACCTGCGCGGCCGCTCCATGATGGTGATGGTGGACGGCGTTCGCCTGAACTCGTCCCGCAGCGACAGCCGCCAGCTGGACTCTATCGATCCGTTCAACATTGACCGTATCGAAGTGATCTCCGGCGCCACCTCGCTCTACGGCGGCGGCAGCACCGGCGGCCTGGTGAACATCGTCACCAAAAAAGGCCAGCCGGATACCGAAGTGGAGTTCCAGACCGGGGCAAAGAGCGGGTTTAACAGCCACAACGATCGCGATGAGAACGTGTCGGCAGCCGTAAGCGGCGGTAACGACAACGCCTCCGGTCGTCTGTCGGTGTCGTATCAGCGCTACGGCGGCTGGTATGACGGCAAAGGCAACGAGGTGATTATCGATAACACCCAGACCGGCCTCCAGTATTCCGACCGTATAGATGTGATGGGCACAGGCACCATCAACATTGACGATCGTCAGCAGCTGCAGCTGACGACCCAGTACTACAAGAGCGAGTCCGACGGCAAGCATGGCCTGTATCTCGGGAAGAACTTCTCGGCGGTAACAGGCGATGCGACCGCGTACAACAAAGATAATCTTGATTCTGACCGCGTACCGGGCACCGAGCGCCATCTGATTAACCTGCAGTACTCCAATACCGATTTCTGGGGCCAGGATCTGGTCGCGCAGATTTACTATCGCGACGAGAGCCTGACCTATTATCCGTTCCCGACCCTGACCAAAGGCGTGGTGAGCAGCATCGGCGCGTCCCAGCAGAAAACCGATTTTTACGGCGGCAAGCTGACGCTGAACAGCAAGCCGGTGGACGATTTAACGCTGACCTGGGGTGTGGATGCCGACCACGAAACCTTCGATGCCAACCAGCAGTTCTTCAACCTGAGCAAGGCCGCGGCGAGCGGCGGCATGGAGCTGGATAACGCCTACAACGTGGGCCGTTACCCGGGCTACAGCATCACCAACCTCGCCCCGTTCCTGCAGGCCAGCTACGACATTGACGCCATCACCCTGAGCGGCGGCGTACGTTATCAGTACACCGAGAACAAGGTAGACGACTTTGTCGGTTACACCCAGCAGCAGGCCATCGCCACCGGGAAAGCCACCTCCGCCGACGCGGTGCCGGGCGGGAAAACCGATTACAACAACTTCCTGTTTAACGCCGGGATCCTCGGTCGCCTGACCGAACAGCAGCAGCTGTGGTTTAACTTCTCCCAGGGCTTCGAAATTCCGGACCTGGCGAAGTACTACGGCTCCGGCACCTATCAGCTCAGCAACGGTCACTATCGCCTGCTGAACAGCGTCAACGTGAACGACTCGACGCTGGACGGTATCAAGGTCAACGCTTATGAGCTGGGCTGGCGCTATACCGGCGATAATCTGCGCACGCAGGTCGCGGCGTATTACTCGCTCTCGGATAAAACCATCACCATCAACAAGACGGATATGACCATCAACCTGGAAGACGACAAGCGTCGTATCTACGGGGTTGAAGGTCAGGTGGACTATTTCTTCACCGACAGCGACTGGAGCACCGGTGCGAACTTTAACGCCATCAAGTCTGAAACGCGCGAAAACGGCAAATGGGAGAAGCTGACGGTTGACAGCGCCAGCCCGTCGAAAGCCAGCGCATGGGTCAACTGGGCGCCGGGCGACTGGACCCTGCGCGTGCAGAGCACGCAGACCTTTGACGTGTCAGATTCCGACGGCAAGAAGATCGATGGCTATAACACGGTCGACTTCCTGGGCAGCTACGCCCTGCCGGTGGGTAAGGTCAGCTTCAGCGTGGAAAACCTGCTGGACAAAGACTACACCACCGCCTGGGGCCAGCGCGCACCGGGGCTGTATAGCCCAACCTACGGCGCACCGGGGCTGTATACCTATAAAGGCCGCGGACGTACGTTTGGTCTGAACTACTCCGTACTGTTCTGATCCTGCGCGCCGCCTGCGGGCGGCGCATTTTGCTGTGTAATTTCAACGCGAATTTGCTATAAAATCAGCGATTTGCTGAAATTGTCGGCAAACGAACGAAAAGTTTAATTTCCCCCTTTGACAAGGTGAACGCAGGTCGATAATATTCGCCCCGTTCACACGATTCCTCTGTAGTTCAGTCGGTAGAACGGCGGACTGTTAATCCGTATGTCACTGGTTCGAGTCCAGTCAGAGGAGCCAGATTCTTGTTTTCATGCCGCTTTGCAAATCCCTGTGTGATTCAGATTCAATAAGTTAGCGTGAAAAGTCTTCCCGATGTATTTTCAGTTTACCCTCCGCATCGGGAGAATTTGGTGGTCAGATTTGGGGTCAAGTTGGTTCGATGACGGAGTGACCCCCAAATGTCTCTTAACGACTCAAAAATCCGCAACTTAAAACCATCCGCAAAACCCTTCAAAGTTTCCGATTCTCACGGTCTGTATCTTCTTATCAAACCCGGCGGCTCACGTCACTGGTATCTCAAGTATCGTATCAGTGGTAAGGAATCCCGTATTGCGTTGGGTGCTTATCCTGCTGTTTCCCTCTCTGATGCACGACAACAACGTGAAGGTATCCGTAAGATGCTGGCGCTGAACATCAACCCGGCAAAGCAGCGGGCCGCTGAACGCATTGCAGGCACACCGGAAAAAGTGTTTAAAACCGTGGCGTTGTCATGGCATAAAAGTAACAGGAAATGGTCACAGAACACTGCTGACCGTCTGCTTGCCAGCATGAACAATCATATCTTTCCGATTATCGGACATCAGTCAGTGTCAGAACTTAAACCCCGGAATTTCATTGACCTGCTGAAAGGCATTGAAGAAAAAGGCTTGTTGGAAGTCGCGTCCCGCACGCGGCAACACCTTTGCAGCATCATGCGCCATGCGGTCCATCAGGGGTTGATCGACACCAACCCGGCGGCAAATCTTGATGGTGTAACGGCTCCGCCCGTCAGACGGCATTATCCCGCCCTGCCGCTTGAACGGCTGCCTGAGCTGATTGAACGCATTGAGGGATATCATCAGGGCCGTGAGTTGACCAGACTGGCGGTCATGCTGACGCTGCATCTGTTCATTCGCTCCAGTGAACTGCGTTTTGCACGCTGGAACGAGATTGATTTCAGAAACCGGATCTGGACCATACCCGCCACACGCGAGACCATTACAGGAGTGCGTTATTCCGGACGTGGTGCCAAAATGCGCACACCGCATATCGTGCCGTTGTCCCGACAGGCCATCTGTATACTGAAACAAATAAAGGAAATCTCAGGTCATCTGGAAATAGTATTCCCCGGTGACCATAGCCCTTACAAGCCAATGTGTGAAAATACGGTCAACAAGGCACTACAACTGATGGGCTATGATACGAAAGTAGATGTCTGCGGACATGGATTCCGGGCAATGGCATGTAGCGCTCTGATGGAATCCGGACTTTGGCTTCAGGACGCCGTTGAACGCCAGATGAGTCACCAGGAACGAAACACCGTTCGCCTGGCTTATATACACAAAGCAGAGCATCTTGAAGCCCGCAAGGCCATGATGCAGTGGTGGTCGGATTATCTGGATACATGCCAGGAAGCATATGTACCACCTTTTATTCGAGTACGAAAAAATACCCACGAGACATTTTAGCTAAAATAAAGCCGTATCAGCCCATGCTGGTACGGCTTTATTTTATGGGTCTATCGTTCAGCCCCTACTGTATGAGGAAAGATACAAATACCACGATGGAGTAACTTGGGAGGATGTGGGAGACTTGCCGACGGAGCTAACGGCTCCAGGCTGAAACCCGGCGTGGTAAGGACCTCTTACCAGTCCCGATAGCGCGCCAGCAGGCCCTTCGTTAACAAAGCTGGCTCTTCCCATCCTCAGACGTTATTTTTCCCCACAGCGCGTCGCTGACGGGAGGAGTTTGCTGAAAATAGTCCATCAGGAAATCGATGCATACCTTCAGCTTTGCCGAACCTGAAGTGCGGTTGGAGTAAACAGCCCAGATGTTGGCGCTCTGATGCCACGACGGAAGAATTTGCACCAGTTCACCGCTCGTCAGATAGCGCTGAACCTCCCACAGGGAGCGAAGAATAATCCCGTGGCCGTTAAGCGCCCAGTTCAGCACCACTCTGCCACTGTTGGAGGAAAGCTGGCTGCCGATATGCAGTTGCGTGCTGTCGAGCCCGTTGGTGAGCGGCCAGACACCGAACTGCGCGCTACGCTCCTGGATGACCAGACACTTGTGCTGCTTGAGATCGCTTATCTGAGCTGGTGTGCCGTGCCTGGCAAGATACTGCGGCGCGGCGCACAGCACCCGTCGATTGAGCGAGAGCCTGCGGGTAATGTAGAGATCTTTAATATCGTCGCCGACGTGGATCTCGAGATCCACGCCCTCTTCGATAAGGTCAACCACCTGGTCGGTCAGGGTGAGCTTAACGTTTAGCGCCGGGTAGCGTTCCGCCAGCGCGGAGAGCGCGTTTGCCATGTACGTTGAACCGAACCCAAACGAGCAGCTAATGTGGATATTTCCCTCGATGGCGTCGCGCCAGGCGGCAAGCCCCGACACGAACTCGTCCATGCTGTCCAGGACGGAGATCGCTCCGCTCAGCGCCTTATGCCCGTCGGCGGTGAGCCGGATAGTGCGGGCGCTGCGATAAAACAGGCGCATGCCAAGACTTTTTTCAAGCAGGCCGATACGCTTGCTAACATAGGAGGGCGATAGCCCAAGCTCAGCCGCCGCGTTGGCAAAGCTCTCCTTGCGCACCACGGTCAGAAAAACGTTCAGATCTTCGATAAGCGGCCACTGCGCCCGCTGCTTGTCATGAGTGCTCATGTGCATGCCATCCGGAGAATAAAAAATGAGGCCCGTTCTCGAGCCTCGTTGGCGGCGCAGAACCTTCAGGAAAGGAAGGGCATGATGACCCTGAGCATCTCCTCCGGGCACTCCTCCTGAGGGCTGTGTCCGCAAGGCATTGGCACGCCGCTCACGTTCAACGCCTTTTCCTGCCACGTTGATATTACATCATAAAGTTGGCCTACGGTGCCTTTTGCACCCCACAGGGCCAAAAGCGGGCTTCCGATACGCAGATGCTTATCGGCTTCATCGTCAGCCAAGTCTATCGTGGCCGCCGCCCGGTAATCTTCGCAAACCGCGTGCAGCGTTTCCGGGTTCTGATAGCAGCGCAGATATTCGGCAAATACCTCCGGCTCCGTCGCTCCTGGCGTTTTCAACTGTCCGCTAATGTGCTTTTGCAGGAAGAAGGTCGGGTCGGAGGCTATCAGCTTCTCCGGTAGCGGCGCGGGCTGAATCAGGAAGAACCACCAAAAATAGCGCGTGGCAAAAGCCTTATCCGTACGTTCATACATCGTGGCCGTTGGCGCGATATCAATAAAGACGCTGCGCTTAACCTGCTGCGGATAGTCCAGCGCCAGGCGATGCCCGACGCGAGCGCCGCGGTCGTGCCCGATAAAGGCAAACCCGTCGTTAAAGCCCAACCGCGCCATCAGCAAAACGATATCCTTTGCCATCTCGCGCTTGGAATAGGTGCGGTGCTCGGGGTCGCTCGGCGGCTTGCTGCTGTCACCGTATCCCCGAATATCGGGCATGATGACGGTAAAGCGTTGAGCAAGCGTGGGGGCAATCTTGCGCCAGGTTACATGGTTTTGCGGGTGCCCGTGCAGCATCAGCAGCGGCTCACCCTGACCGCCAACCGCAGCGCGCAGGCGGATGCCATTGCCCAGTTCAACGTCCAGTAGCCGGAAGCCAGGAATAAAGGCAGACTCACCTTTATCTTTAATGCCTTCAGTGGTAACTATCATCATCAAACTCCTTATGTTTTCTCCGCTCAGGCTGGTATCTCAACCACCTGACGCGCCTCGCTGACCGTGTTGCTCAGGCGGCCAAGCCCCTCAATCTCCACCTCAATGCGGTCACCCTGGCGTAAGAATAACGGGGGAACGCGCTTTTTACCCACACCACCCGGCGATCCGGTAATGATCACATCTCCAGGCATCAGGCGAGTAAAAGTGCTGATATAGCTAATAAGCTCGGCGATCTTATGTACCATATTGCTGGTGTTATCGTCCTGTACCATCCGCCCGTTCAGCCAGGTGTGGATAGCCAGCGCCTGTGGATCGACAATCTCATCCTGAGTGGTTAAGTAGGGTCCAAACGAGCCGGTCTGCGGCCAGTTTTTACCGGCGGTATACCAGGTATGCTGCCAGTCGCGCACGGAGCCATCCATGTAGCAGCTGTAGCCTCCCACGTACTCCAGGGCCCGTTCGGCGCTAGCGTGAAAGCAGCTTTTACCAATAATGACGGCAAGCTCGCCCTCATAATCAAATTCAGCGCTGGCTTCCGGTTTGAGCAGTGTGCCGTTGTGACCGGTCTGCGAATCGGCAAAGCGAATAAACAGCGTGGGTTCGTTATTCTTTTCGTCAAACTCAAGGCGCTTGTCGGCGTAGTTCATGCCCACGCAGATGATTTTGTTCGGATCTTCGATAACCGGAAGATAGCTAATATCCTCCAGTGCGTAGTCCGGCTGCTGCTGTCCGTAAGCGGCAGCTTCGACCAAAGCGTCACCAGCCAGCAGTGATTTGATAGTCGGATAACGTGCGCCTATCCGCGTCCCCAGATCGATAACGCCGTTTTCGGTCCATATGCCGTAACTTTTATCGCGGCTATTTTTGCCGCCCTGATGCATAAAACTGACCAGTTTCATAATGTTCTGCTCACTCCTCAGAGTCGTTCTTACGTTCTACGCCACAAGCCACGGGTGCGTGGTAAAGTGGCGCTCCTCAAAATCACGTATTTCCTGCTGATATTGCAATGTGTAGCTAATCGCATCGTGCCCTTGCAGCAGCATCTGCTTTTTCAGTTCATCCACGGCAAAGGAGAAGGCTGTTTCCCCTGCCTGAATGCGTTGTTGCTGTAAATCAACGGTGATGTGATTACTCGTCGGATTACCTGCCACCTGGGACAGCAGGTCGATATCCACTGCTGAAAGCGTCAGGGTTAGCACGCCGTTGCGCTGGCAGTTGTCGTTAAAAATACCGGCGAAGCTGGTGCCGATAAGCGCCCGAATACCGAGCTGGCGTAGCCCCCAAACCGCGTGTTCGCGGCTGGAGCCGCAGCCAAAGTTAGGGCCAACGATCAGAAACGTCGCGCCGCGCCACTCGGGGCGGTTGAGAATAAAATCGGGGTTGGGCTCGCCGCTGGCTAACCAACGCTGGTCGTAAAAAGCACCCTTATCCAGTCCGCTGCGATCGATGCCCTTAAGGAACTGTTTGGGCATGATGACGTCGGTATCAATGTTGGCCGCCATCATCGGTGCGGCAATGCCGGTAACGCTGTTGAAAGGTTCCATTTTGTCTATTGTTCCTGCTGCAAAAACTGGCGTACATCGACCAGGTGACCGGCTACCGCGGCGGCGGCCACCATTGCCGGGCTCATCAGATGGGTTCTTGCTCCCGCGCCCTGGCGACCGGCAAAGTTGCGGTTGGTGCTCGACGCACAGCGATCGCCCGGCATCAGTACGTCCTCGTTCATCGCAAGGCACATCGAGCATCCGGACTGGCGCCATTCAAATCCCGCGGCAATAAAGATTTTCGCCAGCCCTTCTCGTTCGGCGCGGGCGCGTACCTGGGTTGAGCCTGGTACGATGATTCCCCTGACCCCCGGCGCGATTTTTCTATCGCGCAGCACCTGTGCGACGGCGCGTAGATCTTCAATACGCCCGTTGGTGCAGGAGCCGATAAAGGCGTGGGAGATAGGGATGCCGCTGAGCGGCATGCCGGGTTCAAGCCCCATGTAGGCCAGCGCGTGTTGCATGTCGCGCCGCCTGGATGGGTCCTGCTCATCGGCAGGGTTGGGAACGATATCGGTGATGCTGCCGCCTTGATCGGGGCTGGTTCCCCAGGTGACGCGCGGCGTCAGGTTTGCGCAGTCAAGCACCACTTCTTTATCAAAGACCGCGCCCTCATCGCTGTGCAGAGTGCGCCAGTGGGCGAGAGCCTGCTGCCACATTCCGCCCTTAGGGACGCGCGGCGCGGATTTGATATAGGCAAATACCTTGTCGTCGGGCGCCATGAACGCGCCGCGCGCCCCTGCTTCAACCGCCATATTGCAGACGGTCATGCGCCCTTCGACGCTCAGCGCAGCGATCGCTTCGCCGCAAAACTCAATTGCGTAGCCCGTCGCGCCATCCGCGCCGATTTGGGCGATAAGCAGCATGACAATATCTTTTGCCGTCGCGGCAAACGGCAGCTCGCCATCCACCCGGACGCGCAGCGTTTTCAGTTTTTTATAGGCCAGCGTCTGCGTCGCCAGCATATGCTCAATTTCAGAGGTGCCAATGCCGAAGCCGAATGCGCCAAAAGCGCCGTAGGTGGTGGTGTGGCTGTCACCGGCAGCAATCACCATGCCCGGCAGCACCATCCCCTGTTCGTGGGCGACAACGTGTTCGATACCCTGACGCTCATCCATCACGCCAAAAAGCTCGAGGCCAAAATCCCGGCTGTTCGATTCAAAATAGCGAACCTGGAGTTCACCGCCCGGATCGGTCATCTCTTTAGTGCGCTCGGGGCGCGTTGGGTTAACGTGATCGACGTTGAGTAAAATACTTTTTGGCTGCCAGACCTGACGTTTCGCTTCGCGTAATCCGCTGAACGCCTGCGGGCTGGTATACTCATTCAAAATAGAGCGATCGATATACAGCAGCACATTACCCTGTTGGTCTAATTGTCGAATAATATGTGCATCGATTATTTTATCGTACAACGTTTTAGGTTTCATGGTTGGATCACCTTGCTTATATACTGCAATAACAAAAGGCATTGCTCACGTCACCAGAATATTAGCAACCGCAGCGAAAAAGCTTAAGTAAAAGCATGACATACAGCCATGAGGCCAAAGAACACGGATCGTGTTTTATGTAACACAATGATATTATTAATTTTTTTATCCATGAGCGATGATCTGGCGATCTACTAATAAAAGTGTGATCGCAATAGCTTGAAAAGTGAAAAAAAATAATAATGCAAGAGTTAATTCTCAGCTCGCTGCACGCTGGCTGAGCGTAAGATCATTGGAAATAAATAAGATGCACGATTCATAATTCAATCTATTACGCCTGGTGAGTATCGCGTGGCAATAATTAATGTATAAATCCTATGGTTATTTGAACAGACAACCTGATGATGCGCTAACGCTTTTTGGGCATATCGCGCGTACCACCAAAATTATCTAAAGAAATTGTGAGGAATAAAAATGAAGCCAGCAGCGAATAACATCGGACTCAGAAATTATTTACCCATACTGCTCACGCTGCCGCTGGCCGGACTGGCGGAGCTTGCCTCTCTATACTCTATTCAGGCGCTGCTGCCAAAGCTGGCGGAGGTTTACCATATTCCGCTTAATCAGGTTGGCCTGATCCTGTCTGCCGAAGTCGGCTGTTTGGCCCTGGCCATGCTGTTTACCGGCAGCCTTTCCGACCGCTTTGGACGCAAGCAAACTATCGTCGTTTCACTGCTGCTAGGCGGCATTTTGACGCTGATGTGCACGACCGTCAGCGCCTGGCCGGAGCTGGTGCTTTATCGCGCTCTGCTTGGCCTTGCCGTCAGCGGCATCACGGCGGCGGTCACCGTTTATATCTGCGAAGAGGTATCTCCCGTTCTGGCGGGCGTAGTCACCGGCTATTTTATTTTTGGTAACTCGCTGGGTAGCATGTCGGGCAGGGTTTTCGCCACGCTGATGATGGAACACGTTTCGCTGAACGTTATTTTCATGCTGTTTGGCGGTCTGCTGATCTTTATGGCGTTTTACGTTCTCTATTTCCTTCCGGCGTCGAAAAACTTTACCCCGAGCACCGCGCTAAACCTGACGCAGATGTTAAAAGGCGGTATTGAACATTTTAAAAACAGAAATATCTCTCTGGCCTACGTTATCGGCTTTATTCTCTTCGGCTCCTTTACCTCTATTTTTAACTTCGTCGCCTTCTATCTTCACCGCGAACCGTTCAATCTCTCATTTACCCATATCGGGCTGATCCCCGTGAGCTTTGCGCTAACCTTCTTCTCCGCGCCGACGACCGCCAGGCTGGCCGTGCGGTTTGGCGCCATGAATATGCTTAGCATGCTGCTGATGGTGATGATTGTCGGCGCCGCCATCAGCATTTTTGCCACCACCGCGGCGGTATTTATTTTCGGGGTGGTTGTCCTCTCGGTGGCCTTCTTTACCTCACACTCAACCATTCTCTCCTGGGTGAGCAGGCACGCCTCTCATGCTAAAGGACAGGCAACGGCATTTTATCTCTTCTGCTATTACGCGGGCGGGGCGGTGCTGGGCTACCTCAACGGTTTCGTTTTTGCCAAAGCGGGATGGAACGGGCTGGCGCTCTCCGTGATTTCCCTGCTGGCGATTGGGCTGCTGCTTAGCCGTATTCTGCATGCTGCCAATAAGCAAAGAGTAATGGAGACGCGCGAGATGGTTAATATCGGGATCGATGCCGATAATTAAGTACAGAATCTGGCCCGATTCCGCGTAAAGTTCGGCAGCGGGCCGGATACTTTATTGAACCCTGTACGCCGTAAAAAGCGTGGCCCCCGTGACTACGGGGCCGGATGATTAAGCGCATCATTAAATTTTATTTCTGCAGCATCCACGACGCATTTTAGCAGGACAGGAGCGATGGTTACGAAGCGGAGTGATTGAAAAACGTATCTGCTGAGCGGTCGTTACGAGCCGCATATCCAGTCCCGTAAAGAGGAGTCTGATGCCAGTAAAAATATGACTGCAAGGCCCATTGTTGGGTCGTTGAGGGGACTCATAGCTGGATGAATCACTTTCGCCGGGCCCTGACCCGATGGGAAAAGGAGACCGAAAGTTACAAGGCCATGCTGCATTTTGCCTGTGGTCTTATTGTCTGGAATAAGATCCTATTGAGATAGGCTCTTAATCTGGTATTCGTTCTTCTTTTTGTCTACTGCTAAACATTGGGCCGAACACGGGGGCCTGAAGCGCTAAGCAGCCTCCGTTTCAAAATAATCCAGACCTCACAACATAATAGATACCGCACCCTGAAATAAATTCCACTGAGAAATTTTATGAATTTTTTTTGAAAAAACCAATAAAAACAGAGGAGAATTATCATGTCAAAAAAACAACCATTATCAAATACAAAACATAGTTCGCCTGACTGGCTGACTATAAGTGAAGCAGTCGAGATAATAAATAAAAAAGGTTGGAAATTAAAAAAAAGTGACATTTACAGGCATGCACTACATGGTAGCATTCGTCTCTCCATTTACTTTCAGTCGCCATTTACATTACGGAAAATTCAAAGGTCAGGCTACAAAGTAAGGCTTAGAACATCTGAAATGTCATTAATAAATCGTTTATGCCTTCTTGACAAAAAAACCTTTCTTAACGGGCATAACTTTATTATTAGCACTGCTGGCAAATATATCATGCCCACACAGAGAGTTATTGATACTCCATTGATTGGATATGAATATGTTCTAATACAGAGATTACTTGCCCATTCCCTTAAAATCCCCTTACCTGTAACAGGAGCCATTGATTTTAATCATGGCATAACAGTCAGCTTACAGGGGGAAATATATCAACTATTCGACAGGGTAACGTGGAAAAAAAGAATAAAACAAAAAATCATGCAACTCCCTAAAAATATTTCACAAGATGTACATGAAGAAATATTCTCTCAGAGGATACACGATTACCTGGAAAAAGAGTATTTCCCGGCTCATGTTCTACCTCGGGATGCCTGGTTTGTCATTCGACACGCTGAACTTGATAAATTCATTAACATAGAGATTAAGAACAAAATGAAACCATTATCTTCAACACGAATATCAACACCATTATCTCGTTTTTTCTGGCTGGCCTGCAAACATAATGAGACGATCAGCCCACTAATCCGGCAGCCCTATAAACTTCTGTCCATTTTTGAACAGTGGGCCTTTCATGATGGTATTACAGACCATCTGAGTGGCGATACGCTGAAAAATGCGCTGGAACGGGGTTCTCCTTCTTCTACATCCTTATCTAACTGATCAGATATTTATCCGTCTCGATACATAACCCGTATTAAGAGGTTACCCGCGCTTAATACGGGTTCATTAGCTTTTCCTTCACCTTTCACCGTGTTTTTTTGTTGTCTCCGGGCTTACCCCGTTTATTTCCACCACAGGAGAAAACGATGACAGCACATCAGTTATTACGTCTGAAACAGGTTGAAGAAAAAACCGGTCTTAAACGCTCTCAGATTTACCTGTATATGAAAAACGGAACCTTTCCTCGTTCAATCAAGATAGGCCCATCCAGTGTGGCATGGCTTGAATCCGAAATTGATGAGTGGATCAACCTGAAATTATCCGGACGCGAGGGCAGTTGAAAATGTCCATCTATTTTTTATTTTCTGAACTTCTCCAGAAATAGCATGAGGCGATAACCGGATGATCCCATCAATTAATTACTCCATCATAGCCAATGCATTGCATGCACTGAAAGAAGGCAATATTCGCCACTGTGAATCTCTGGGATTTACTATCGACGAAATAAATGCTCTTGATCAGTTATCCCTTGATGAACTGTTTACTGTCAGCCGGGCGGCGGCACCCTTTGTTTCGATCATTGTCCGCCATGATGTTCTGCATCATTTACTGGCGCAGGCCCGCCAAGAATACCGGCATCAACAGGAGATTAACCGGGCTATCCGCCTGGGTGGCTCTATCGCGTTGCTCAACCACTATTTTGGCCTGACATCAAATGAAGTCTGCCTTCGCCGTAGGTTGCTGGGTGTCAGCGTGCCGTATGGCCGGACACCTGAACCGGATGAAAAGACGGATGCGGCTATCTGGCTGCAATGGCAACAGTGCCGGGTGGAAAACCTTGAATCGCCTGATGCTCTGATGGCTATGATGCAGGTGACGGAAGCCCTACTGCCGAAGACCGAAGGACTTTTACTCACTACGGTCTGGAAGCGTATTGCACTTTGCGAACAGGAAGTTGCCGCTGACAGGAGGACGTCATATGCCGGATGAGATCGATCGCGATCAGGAATTTAATGAACAGCGACTGGAGGAGATGATTGAGCAGAATCGCTTTAAACCGGGACCAACGCCATCATTATTCTGCTGTCGTGTATGTGGTAAACCCATTCCTGAAAAACGACGGCAGACACTGCCTGGCATAGCAACTTGTACCGAATGTCAGGAACAACTTGAGCGTTGCAGACGCTGATAATAGCGATAAAGACGTGCGGGGATATTATTTCCCTGCATGTCTTTCTGGTTCTATGAAAATATAAATACCTATTTATTGTCTGCTACGTATATTTCGCTTTCCTTCCGCATATGATAATCCTTGTCAGGATATCTCTCTTATTTTCATTTTGACTTTATCATTTATATCCCTGGCAAAATATATGAATCTGAAAATGCCATTACTGCATGGTTGCCTTGATGGACGTTAATTCGTCCGGGCCAGGTATCGCTCTTTAACAACCGGGATCAGGCTGTCACGTAACCACAATTCAGGGTGCCGCTGAATGTTCTCGCTGACCCGTTAAAACCGGAATGCAGAATCGGGATGTGATCGGTTTATTTCATTCACTGTTGTTTTGATTAAAGGAAATTCCATGAGGAAACCCGTTTATCACGTCTTTGTCACTCAGGAAAGCCAGCCCAATGCACAGGGTGAAAAAAACACGTACTGGACAAAAGTTGGCGTGGGCTTCGCGCATAACGGCAAGCCCGGCCTGAATATCGTGCTGATACCCGGTATTGCTGTTTCCGGCAGGCTGGTGCTGCTCGAACCCAGAGAAGACAGCGACATTTCGCAGGATGCCTCTGCCGCTTAATCCATTTTCTCTTCCTCTCCTCCGGCGGCGTACTTTTCTGTAAGCCGCCAGTCTCTCTGTTACGAGGCCAGCATGCTTTCCACCACTGCCTTTCTGGCACTGGCGGTGCAGTGCGCCGCCAGTATTCACCCGTCCACGTCGCTTGACGTGGCGCGGGTCGAATCCGGTTTCCACCCTTACGCCATTGCTGAAATTCTGCCAGACAGCCGGGGCGTGATTTCACATTTCCCCACGAGCCTGTCGGAGGCGATCCGCCTCACCGGACGGCTGGCAGCACGGGGCAGACGCTATTCGGTCGGCCTGATGCAAATCACCAGCACCAATTTCCGCCATTACGGCGTCACGGCCAGCGACCTGCTTAACCCTTGCGTCAATCTGTCGGTATTTGAGCGCATTCTCGATGACTGTTACCGGCGCGGCGGCACCCTGAAACGGGCGCTCAGTTGTTACTACTCCGGCAACTTTGAAACCGGCCTGCGACCAGAATCCGCCTTTAACCAGACCAGCTACGTACAGCGCATTGGCTATGTCGTCCCGTCCACGCGGGAAGACCGGCAGCGTACCCCTGACCGGAACGTACAGCCCTCTGTCCGTTATCCCGCCGTTGTACTGAGCGGCGAGCCTGTCGGTGCCACTGCGCCGGTCCTGACTTCCCTCCATTATCCCAACGCCGTCATTCGCGGCACCGTTCCTGTTGTCATTCACGAGGAGAAATGATCATGCGTCAATGCAATATAGTTGCTGCTTCACTCCTGCTGTCCACTCCGGCGCTGGCGGTAGATGGCGGATTTAACAAGGCGAATGAAACACTGAGCAACACCTCAACCGGTCTGCTGGGACTGGCCGCCGTCACCATCACGCTGGCAACCATGTGGGTGGGCTACAAGGTGCTGTTCGATGGCAAGAGCCTGCATGACATACGTAACGTCATCATCGGCGCGATCCTGATTGTTGGCGCGTCCGGCTTCGGTGCCTACTGGGCATCATAAGGGAGGCAACGATGGCTACGCTGAATAAAGCACTTACGCGGCCAGCCGCCATTATGGGCATTCCTCTGGTGCCGTTCGTTCTTGTCAGCGGGGCCATCGTCCTGCTGGCGGTCTATGTCAGCTATTACCTGGTACTGTTGCTGATCCCGGCCTGGGCGGAAATGAAAAATAAAGCCCGTAAGGATATCCATTATTTTGGGCTGCTCTGGCTGGCATTTAAAACCCGTGGGCGGCTTTTCACCAATAACTATTTTGGTGCAAATGCCCTTCTGGCAAACCAGTACGATAACGTTGATGTATCGGAGTTTATTCAGAAAATGAAATTAAACGAGCGTATCACGCTGGATAAGTATATTCCGTATTCCTCCCATATTCACCCTTACGTCATCAGAAATCGTCACCGTGATTTTGTTGCCACCTGGGAGCTGGGCGGCACGGTCTTTGAATGTGAAGATGAACATCACCTGACCCTGATGGCCACGCATCTGAATAACGTTATTCGTTCGTATGAGGGTCTGCCGGTAACATTATATATTCACCGGCTCCGTGAAAAATATCATGATGCTTTTGAAGCCTGTTCGGGCATTCCCTTTTCCGATGAGATAACACGTCGGTATTACCAGCCGGTAAAAGAAAAACCGTTCTGGCGGCACCGGCTGTTTTTCTCCGTCTGCTACGCACCGTTCTCTCAGATTGAGAAGAAAACCATGAAGGCGCAGTCGCACGGTAAACGCCAGCCAGCACTGGATGACGCGCTCAAAATCATGCAGGAATACCGTGAAGCACTGGAATCTTCATTATCCCGCTATATGGCAACGCCGCTGGGGATATATGAAGAAAATGGTCGCGTGTATTCCTCACAACTGGCGTTCTTCCATCGTCTGCTTACCGGTCGGTGGCAGAAGGTGGCCGTAACGCGCTCACCATTTTATGAAACGCTCAGTACGCCGGACGTGTTTTTCACCACCGACACCGGTGAATGCCGGACGGTCGGCGGCTCCCGCTTCTTCCGTAGCCTGGAGATTAAGGATTATTCCCCGGAAACCCATACCGGTATGCTGGATGCGCTGCTGTACGCCGAAAGCGAGTATGTTCTGACGCAGTCCTTTACCTGTATGGCACGGGATGAGGCGCAGAATCATATCCGGCTGGCGGAAAAACGACTGAATTCGGCAGACGATGACGCGCTGTCGCAACGTGAAGAGCTGACAGTACTGCGCGACCTGCTCCAGTCCGGGCATGTGTCCTGCGGGAAATTCCACTTTTCCCTGCTGGTGTCGTCGGACAACGCCACTCAGGTGGTGAAAGATACCAACATGCTGGCGCAGCCTTTCGCCGATCTCGGCATTATGACGACGCTTTCCTCCATGTCACTGCCCGCTGCATATCTGGCACAACTGCCGGGTGTCTATACGCTGCGCCCCCGACTGGTGGCCGTCAGCAGCCAGAATTTTGCCGATATGGCCTGCCTGCATAACTTCCATCCCCACAAACGCAGCGGCAATCCATGGGGGGAAGCCATCGCCATCCTCACATCTCCCGGTGGTGGCGGGTATTACCTGAACCTGCACGACAGCCAGGCCAGGCGAGATGACACCGGTGAGAAAACGCCGGGGAATACGGCGATTATCGGGAAAACCGGTTCAGGCAAAACCCTGCTGATGACTGTCATGCAACAACTGATGCAGAAGTACCGCAACCCGGCGACATTTGCGCCTTCTGCCACCAACAAACGGCTGACCACGGTGTATTTCGATAAGGATCGGGCGGCGGAAATGGCGATCCGCCAGGCGGGCGGGCGTTATTTCCGCATCCGTACCGGCGAGTCCACCGGCTTCAACCCGTTTGCGCTGGAGCCAACCCGCCGGAACATCAGTTTCATCAAACGGCTGGTGCGCATGCTGTGCCGCCGCAACGGTAAGCCGCTCGATCCGCGCGATGAGGAGCGGATCAGTGCCGCCGTGGACACCATCATGCTGGACTACCCGCCGGAGTACCGTCGGTACGGGATCACCCGGCTGCTGGAAGTGCTGCCGGAGCCGCCGACCACAGACGCCCGCACCAACGGGCTGCGTATTCGCCTGAAACAGTGGGCGCAGGGGGGCGAGTTCGGCTGGGTGTTTGATAACGAGGCTGATACTTTCACCATCAGCGATGTCGATAACGTTGGTATCGACGGCACCGAATTTCTGGATGATGACGATATTCGCGGTCCCGTGACCTTTTACCTGCTGTACCGTGTGACCAGTCTTCTGGACGGTCGCCGCCTGGTGATGTTTATGGATGAGTTCTGGCGCTGGCTGGCCGATGTCGAATTTTCCCGTTTCTCGCTCAATATGCTGAAAGTTATCCGTAAGCTGAACGGGATCTTCGTCCCGGCAACACAGTCACCGGATGAAATCGTCAGACATCCCATCGCCCCGGCGATTATTGAGCAGTGCGGTACCCAGATTTTCCTCGCCAATCCGAAAGCCAGCTATACAGATTACGTGGAGAAAATGAAAGTGCCGGACAGCGTTTATGAGACGGTCAGGAACCTGGATCCGGGCGAGCATTATATGGTCATCCTGAAAACACCGCTGCGGGCCGGAGAAACCCGCCCGTTTGTGGCAATGGCGAAAATGGATCTGTCCGGACTGGGTAAACTCACCCGACTTCTCAGCGCCAGTGAAGACAACCTGAAAATATTCGATGCCATTTATCAGGACGGTATGCGACCTGATGAATGGAAAGATACGTTTCTTGACCGGGCAATCTGAAAGCCAACCGGAGGTAATATCAATGCGTTCCAGGAATCACCTTCTGGCATTATCGTTATTTTTCTCAGCACAGGCGTTCAGCGCCGGAATACCGGTTTTTGACGCCGTGCAGAATACCGAATCCATTAACCAGTGGATGCAGAAACTACAGCAATGGGAGGATACAGTTACCCATTATAAAAGTGAACTTGATGCATATAAGAAGCAACTGGCTACCGCAACCGGCGTGCGGGATATTCAGGGTTTTCTCAGTGATGCCAGAAGCCTGAAAACCGATATTGATAATCTCCGTAAGAACGGTATTTCACTGCATGATCTGCTGACCACGCAGAACAGTTCATATTCTGCTGAACTGCAAAACCTTTACAATAAATACAAATCGTTCAGCGTATGCAGCGAGGAACAGGAAGGAATAAAGTCTCAGGCCCTGGCCGACAGTTGTAAACAGATGATCCTCAATCAGGCAATGGCGATTGAGAATACCACTGACGTTGAAAACAGGATTAACAGCACACTCAGCGACATATCAGACTTATCTGACCGTATATCAAATGCGCAGGACTCGAAAGAGTCTCAGGATCTGGCTAACGCCATCGCGGCGAAAAGCGTACAGTTAAATGCGCTGACGAATCAGTGGGAGATGTCTGTCAGACAGGCTGAACAGCGAACGACATTGCTGGAACAGCAAAGACAGAAAGCCTTTGAACAGCAGCAACTAACGGCACCTGTTGCTGACCTTAATAATTTATAAGGAGGTTATCCATGCTCAGATCCTTATTCACCTTATGCACACTCTCAGGCGTGATATTACTGTCCGGCTGCAAGGAAACCAAATCCGAAGCCTGGTATAAGCAGCATCCTGACGAAACTTATGTGGTTTATACGCAATGCCTGAAGGATGGTGAGGCAAGCGATAACTGCGAATTTGCCCACCGGGCAGCACTTATGTTTGCACAGGAAGGCCAGCCCGGGGTTAAGGAGAAATTCGAGGCGATATTTCAGCAGGAAGCTGAAAAACGAAATGCAGTGACACAGTAATTTCTCCTCCAGCAAAACAGGGAATCCTCCCTGTTTTCTATATCCTTTCTTTATATATCAGGTGAGGCACCATGTCCGGTGGTATTTTTGTTGGTATGGACAAAAACATCATGGATGGACTGAATGCCGTACTGGAAGGTCAGTCTTCCACTTACGGCACGATGATCAGCGTCATCATCGTCAGCTCTTTTACCCTGTTTATACTGTTTCGCGGTTATCAGACGCTGGCTGGCAAACTCCGGACCCCGGTTGAAGATGTCGCCTGGGATGTGGGCCGCATGTTGCTGATCACCACCTTTGCGTTAAACCTTGATGGCTGGCTGGATATGGCGGTAGCGGCTATCCAGGGACTCAAAGACGGTATCAGCGGCGATGATAACGTCTGGGCGCTGCTCGATACCGTCTGGGAAAAGGCACAGGCGCTGGGGCAAAAGTTATTTAATATGGACACCTCAACTTACGTCAAACTGAATGGTGGCCTTGCCGAAGTCCTGGTATGGGGCGGCTCTATTGTCCTGCTGATGGCAGCCACCTTTGTCAATCTGCTCGCCGAAATCACCATCCTGTTAATGACGACCACCGCGCCGCTCTTTATTTTCTGCCTGCTGTACGGTTTTCTTAAGCCGATGTTTGATAACTGGCTGAGAACAATTTTCGCGGCAATATTAACGATCATGTTTTCTGCTTTATCCATCCGTATCGCCATTAATTACCTGCATAAGATACTGGATGCTGCAACAAAAACATCCGCTGAAACCAATATGGTAACACTGGCGGCGCAGTGCCTGCTGGCCGGGATTGCAGCGGGTGTGGTGGTCTGGTTCTCCGCGAAGCTCGCGAGCGCACTCAGCGGGGCCGCCGTACAGGCAGTGCTGCAGGGTGCCGCCATGAGTGGCCTGAGCGGACTGGCGAACAAATCCGCCGACCTCGCCGGGCCGGGGGTAAAGGGCGGAGCCCGCCTGGCTGCGAAAGGCGGCATGGCCGCCGCCGCGGCGGCCGGCAGGCTCGCCGGCGCAGGCGCGGGTAAAACCGTGAGCGCCTGGCAGAAACGCGCCGCCGCCATCGAAAGCATGAAACGCCTGAACCGGCAGCGTTACCGTTAATCCTTCCGACCGTTAATTTCCTTTTCCCCGTCACGCCGTGGCCAGCGCCACCGGTGCGGCATTTCTGCATCCATACGATAAGGGGCTTCCATGAAATTCAGCATCATCCTTCTGATGCTGTGCGCGCTGACGGGCTGCGCACGGCATCAGGGCGACCTTCCGCCGGTATCCGGCGAACCCGAGCCGGTGAATTCCCCCACCATCATTCAGGAGCTGACTCACCATGCCTGATATTCAGAACATTCTTAATGCTTCCCGCTCTTTTGAATCCATCCAGTTGGAAAAGGAAGAGCGTTCCCGAAAAACCGCCTGGCGGGTGGCCGCTACCGGACTGATTCTGGCCGCAATGGCGATTGCGGCCATTATTATTCTGCTGCCACTGAAAACCACCGACACTGAATTATGGTCAGTGGATAAACAGACCGGGCGCTATGAATATATGACCCGCGTGAAGGAACGGGATATTTCGTCTGAAAAGGCACTGGCGCATTCACTGGCAGCACACTATGTCAGACTCCGCGAGGGATATAATTATTTCTCCCTCCAGCGTGATTATGACGACGTGCAGTTATTTAACAGCGACAGCATGAACCGGGACTATCTGGACGGGTTTAACGGCGACCAGGCACCGGACGTGATTTTTAACAAGGCGGAATATGTCGTTTATATCGACATTATTTCCAATGTGCATGCGCCTGCCACCGGGCCGGATAATCTGGCAACACTGCGTATCAAGCGCACAATTCGTCGTATTGCTGATAATTCTATGAAAACGGATGTGTGGAATATCCGTCTCACTTACCGCTACGTCCCGCACCGGCAACTGACCGACAGCCAGCGCGAAGTCAACCCGCTGGGCTTTATCGTCACCAGCTACCAGCGCGATAAAGAGCTGAGGGGGGAATGATGCTGAAACATACCCTGCTCCTCTCTGGCTTACTGGCGTCATGCGTGGCATGGAGCGCAGCGACACCGCGCGGCAGCGCGTATGACAGCCGGATGCAGAACATCACATACAACAGCCAGAACGCCACGGTCGTCAGTACCCGCCCCGGTTACGTCACCATGCTGATGTTTGACGACGATGAAACCGTTATTGATGCGCAGGCGGGTTTTCCCAGAGGCTGGACCGTGACGAAAAGCGATAACCGGGTGGGCGTCAGCCCGAACCCGATTACCCAGCCGGTCACGGATGCCAGCGGCAACAACGTCAACCAGGTGTTTCTGCCGACGGCAAAAGACTGGAAAACCAATCTGTTCGTGGTGACCTCGAAGCGCGATTACAGCCTGGAGCTGAACGTGCTGGACCGCGACTCGCCCGCTCAGGCCTTTGTTATCCGCTACCGCTATCCCGACGAACTGCGAAAAAAGACTGCCGCCGCCAGCGCCGCCCGTCAGCAACATCAGCAGGAAGCACTGGACCGGCAGCGGATAGCGGCGGCATTCGGGCAGGCCACCACGCCGCGCAACTGGCGCTATACAAAACGGGTGGCAGCAGGCTCAGCCTTCATCGCCCCGGACTTTACCTGGGATGACGGTCGTTTCGCGTATATCGGTTTTTCCCCCACGAAGACCCTGCCTTCCGTTTTCCGGGTGGTTAACGGCCAGGAGCAGGCGGTCACGCCCGGAACGGTTAAACGGGGCAGTTACACCGTGGTGGTGGTTCCGGCATCGACGCAGCTGGTTCTGCGTTACGGCACCTCGGTGGTGGGGGTCGAAAACGACGGATCCGGGCGTATCCCGCTGACCAACAGTGACACTGTTTCACCCTCCGTTACGCTGGAGGCAAAATGACCGACAAATCTTTCCCGGACGAACCGAAAAAAACCACCGCAGAACGGGAAGCAGAAGCCCGCGAACGCGCCCGCGCGGCAATGGCATATCAGGAGCCGGAGCAGAAAACGCCGCCCGGCCAGCCGGAAGTGACCCGTTTCCGTAAGACGTCCGGTCACCGTACACTGATAGTCAGCCTGCTGAGTCTGGTCCTGGTCATCGCCCTGGCATCCGGTGGCGATCGTCTTCTCAGCGCCCTGAAAAGGGGGGATGAGAAAGAATCTGACACCGCACCGCCGCCCTCCTCCGGGGCGGTGCAGCAGGAGCGTAAGAATCTGGGCATGGACAGTAACCCGTTTGGCCTGTTCGGGCCAGGGAGGCAGGAAAGCGCAGGCCCTGCCAGTCAGAGCGCCCCGGCCACACCAGCTCTGCCGCCCGGGCCGCCCGCCCTGAACAAGGCGGCAGCACTGGCAAACGGGCTGAACAGCGGCAGCACAGGGTCAGGCGACGATACACGCACGTTCCGAAGCGGATCGCGCAGCAACGCGGGAACGTCGGGCAGCCCGTCTGCCTCCACGGCGTACACATCCTGTCAGTCTGTACTGGTCAGTGGCGAAAATGGACGTCTGCGCTGCCCGGATACGACAGCACCGGGAGACAGCAATAACAATGGCAATCCAGGCGTTGCCCGTGTCACTGGTGTCAGGCGGCTGGGCCTCGATCCTGATCTCTATATCCCCGTGGATCGTTATATTCCGTGTTCGATGATGCGGCGCTTCGTATCCGATGTTGGCGGTCATATCTCCTGCCTGATCGGTGAGAATGTCTGGAGCGCCAGTAACCATGTGAAGCTGATCCCGGCAGGAACGGTCGCCCGTGGCGTCTACCGCACCGGCGCACTGCAACATGGGCGCAGCCGGATGTTTGTGCTGTGGACGGAGCTGCGCACGCCGGAGCCCGGCAGCCTGCAAATCCCGCTCACCGATACGCAGGCCACCGGCCCCCTCGGTGAGGCGGGGATCGCGGGCTGGATCGACAGCCATTTCTGGGAGCGTTTCGGCAACGCCCTGATGCTCAGTACCGTGCAGGACGTGGCGGCAGCGGCATCAGATGCCGCGCCGGGTAAAGACCGCAATACTGACTATACCGAAAACACCCGCGCCGCCACGGCGGAAATGGCGAAAACGACACTGGAAAACAGCATCAGTATCCCGCCCACGATGTACCTGAACCAGGGCGATGTGATCGGCATCATGACCGGCACGGATATTGATTTTTCCTCTGTTTATCAACTACGGCTGAAAAAGAAATGGTATGAGCGCTGAAAACCTGTCACTGGATTTTATGAAAAACCGTCTGTTTGGTGATTTTCTTGCTCAGGATGGCCTGACAGAAATTGCGGTTAACCGACCGGGTGAGCTGCATACAAAAATTCGGGGAAAATGGCAAAAACAGGCATCCCCCATCACGTTGCGTCAGTGTCATGCTTTTGCCAGAGCGCTGGCGTCCTGGCATGACGATAATATTGACGATACATCACCCATCCTTTCTGCAACATTAGGATCCGGCGAACGTGTTCAGGCGATTATTCCCCCGGCCTGCGAACGTAATACGGTGTCCATTACGCTGCGCAAACCCTCGTTTGAGCAGAAAACACATCAGTCATGGATTGATGCGGGATTTTATCAGCGCGTGGCCGGTCAGGAAAAAACGAAAAGCCAGGATAATGCACTGGTCCGGTTATATCACAGCGGGAATATTCCCCGCTTTATGGAAAAGGCGGTGGAATACGGCAAAACGATTTTTATTGTGGGTGAAACCGGCTCCGGCAAAACCACCTATATGAAAACGCTGCTGCATTATATTCCGCTGCATCTCCGGCTGGTAACGATTGAGGATAATCCCGAAATCCGTTTTTATCACCATGCCAATTATGTGCATCTTTTTTACCCGGCGGATGCCGGGGATAACGCCATTATCACCCCTGGCAGACTGATCCGGGCTAATTATCGTATGAACCCTGACCGGATATTACTGGCGGAAATTCGTGGGCAGGAAGCGTGGGACGCGCTGAAAATTGTCGGCTCCGGGCATGAGGGGTTAATCACCTCCCTGCATGCGGGCAGCCCGGAAGAATGCATTGAAGGGATCATTGACCGCTGCTATGAAAACCCTGACTGCCGGAACATTCCTTTTGATGTGTTGTTACGCAAGGTACTTAAAAGCATTGATGTCATCGTCAGTATTGATATACACGGCGATGTTCGCCGGATGCATGATATTTACTTTAAGCCAGTTCATTTAAACAGCATGAAAGAGACATTCAGAAAATAACTCCGGTAAATAACATTATCAAAATACGTAACCTTTCATTAATCATAACGGTAACTGAAATGAAAAAAGCAATATCCTCCGTATTATTGTTCTGCGTTATTGCGTCATGTTCAACAACTGTACTGGCTGCTGATGCCTGCGAAGTGGTGTTATGTATGTACGGTAAAGCAACCGGAAATGGCGGCGGCAGTGAATGTCATTCCGCTGAACGTGCATTCTTTAATATCGTGAAAAAGAATAAACACGGCTTTCTTCCTGACCATACGGCCGATGCCAGACAATTATTTTTAAGTGAATGTGATTTGGCAGACCCGGCGGCCATCGGTCAAATTATCAGTAAATATGGCCGCGTTCGTGGTTAATACTGGCGAGACGGCACAGAGCATGACGGTTTTCAGGTTTTTACGGCTTCTGTTTTTCGCGGATTAAGGAGCGAAGAAACAGGGGCCGTAAAAATGAGGCAGCGGACAGAAATATTTTCGCGGATTAAGGAGCGAAAATATTTCAGGCACCGCGCCTCACCTGCAAACAGCCGCGCCCACGCGGATTTTGCAGGCCGGGGGGAGCCGGATAAATTTCGCCGCCCCAGCGAGCGAAAAGCTGTCGCCCACGACAGCGGTTTACCGGGGGGCACAGCCCCGCACACCGTCGCAGCCAAGTCTCCGGCCAAAAGCCGGTAGCGTGGCGCGACCACCCTCTTTAAAGGTCAGCTTCCGTTTTATTCCCGCAGCGAGGAACGAGCAAAGGGAAGAAAAAGGCGAAAGCGACCGTCTTAAAGGGGGTGGTCGCGCGTAGCGTGCGACGGTGTGCCGCCGTTGACCCTGGGGGTTTTGGCGCGGCGTCCAGCCACGACATTACCCCCATGCGACAGACAATAAGGGCGTCCAGCCCGCATGTACTGGCGCACACCGTTTCGTACCGGGAAGCATGCTTTCCGGCACATGGCCGCACAGCGGCCACCTTCTTTACCCCATACGCTCGCCCCGACTTTTCGCCCGACACCGTGGGGCGAACTGACGGGGCGATGTCATGGGGCGAATCGCTGACGAAGGAGGCTCGATGATTTTAAATAAGCTTGCCGCTTCACTGTCCCCGATAGTGAACGAGATGCTGGTGCTGCTCGCTTTTGTGCAACAGCAACAACTGATGCTGGCGTTATTAGCGGGGCTGACGATGCCGTTTTTTGCATCAATGAAAAGCGATGAACGGCAGAAAGCTCCACTCTGGAAAAAGCTGATTATTGCTTTTTCCCTGCTGTGTTTTCTCTCCGGCACACTGGCTCCGATAGTTATCGGATCCTTTCAGTGGCTGTATAAAATCAGACTCACCAGTGATAACTCAGCACTGGCGTGGTCAGTACGGATTGCTTTCACTGTAACCGGGATTATTTTTCATATTATGCTTCGCCGGGTATTCACGCCGGAACTGGACAAAATAAAGAAACGCCTTGTTAAAAAGACCACCCTTGAACGGGAATTACGTACTGATGTCCGCACCGTAAAATCCCTGCTACCGGAAACACTGCATTATGACCCGCTGCATTATATCGACCTGAGTAAAGGGCTATTTATCGGCATGGACAGGGAGAACGAACCAATGTATCTCCCGCTAAAAGACTGGCAGAAACAGCACGCGGATATTATCGGCACCACCGGAGCCGGTAAAGGGGTTGCCACCGGGATATTGCTTTATCAAAGTATTATTGCTGGTGAAGGTGTGTTTGTTATGGACCCAAAGGATGATGAATGGGCACCGCATCTTTACCGCAAAGCCTGCGAGGATGCAGGCAAACCCTTTGCCTTAATTGACCTGCGAAAACAGCAATACCAGTTAAATCTGATTGAAGATATCACGCCCGATGAACTGGAAGAATTGTTTGTTGCCGGTTTCAGTCTGGCGGAAAAAGGTCAGGAATCTGACTTTTATCGGATCGACGACCGAAAAGCCGCGCGTATCGCCGCACAATTTGTCAGTGATAATCCATCGGCAACAATCCGTGATGTTTATAATGGTGATTACGTTCAGGGAGTTGCCGAAAAAATCAAAGCGTTCTTTGGGAAGGTTGAAGAGCAGGCATTACTCAATGCCATTAACTCACCAGAAGGCTTTTCGCTTAAGCACATATTTGATGAAGGCGGCTGCTGTTATGTTGTCGGCTCCATGCGAAACAGTAAAATTATTACCGCCCAGCGGATGCTGCTGGTTCGCCTTTACCAGTTAGCAGAAAGGCGCAACCGTGTAACAAACGTCCCCCGCCCCATAGCTATTTATCTTTCCGAACTGAAATACCATTTATCCCGGCCAGCGCTGGAAGGTTTAGGTGCGGCGCGTGATAAAGGCGTGCATATTATTATGGACCACCAGTCCATTGCCGATTTAAAAGACTGCCCGGCAGATTTGAAAGGTGACGCCGTTGTCGGTGCGGTCGTTGAAAATGCCAAATTCAAACTGGTTTACCGGGTTATGGACCCGGATACAGCGGAATGGGTGGCGAGAATGTCAGGCACGATTCTGGTGGATGACGAACTCCGCAAGGCCAAGACGGATAATATGCTGACGGAAACCATCGACAGTGAGCGTACAATCCGCCAGGCCGAACGTTTCTTTATTGACAGTAATATGATCCTGAACCTGCCCGATTTTGTCAGCTTTATCTTTACGACAAAAACGCTTCCTTCTGCCTCACTGATTTCACCGATAAAGGTCAGAAAGCGTCAGCTAAAAATCTTTTCAGTTTCCCCTGATATTGCCGCAACGGCAGCCCCGGTGAAGATCATGCTGGATTTTAGCGAGGATGATAAACCAGCCATGCCGGATGTGATGACAACGCACCCGGCTCTTTTCTTCGACGAAATCGAAGTAAAACCGGTAAAGCCGAAACCTGATGATGAAGAACACCTGTCCCCGCTGGATTTTTAAGGAGCGGTTATGCTGATTTCGTCCTTTCATGAGCGCCAGACACGTAACAACGAAAAAATAAAACAACTGCTGAACTTCCTGAAAGAAGAAACCTACAGTGATTTTAAAACGCTGATGCAGTTATTTGGTTTCCGGGATCATAAGTCGCTTTATTCGCTGCTGGCAAAAACGGAGCGAATGGGGTTAATCCAGAAGCATATGCTTGAATCACGGACAATCAGGATTTCATTATGGGGGATCACCAGCGACGGGCTGGCGGTGGTATTAACCCCGAATGATAAAATCTTTCCTGCGCGGTTTGAACCATCAAAAATCACCGGCTGGACGCTGGAGCACCATCTTGATAATCAGGCCGCCAGGCTTATTCTGGAGAAAAAAGGTGCTTCGGGATGGATTAACGGCGACCGGACCACTTTTATCAGCCAGTATCAGGTGAAACATCGCCCGGACGGGTTACTGACACTGCCTGACGGTAACATTATTGCCATTGAAACCGAGCGCCGCCTGAAAACCCGGGCCCGTTATCAGTCGATCATGGCAAGCCACCTGCTGGCACGTACCCGCAAGCAGTGGATTTACGTTTTTTATGTTGTGCCCGATCCACAGAAGAAGCGTGCGCTTGAACTGCTGTTTGACAGCATCAGGCATGTCATCATCAACCATCAGCACGTCCCGCTGGAAGAACGCCACCGTCGGGTGTTTCGCATTTATACCTTTGATGAACTGAAACACCTGTCATTAGGCAGCTATACATAAGCTTTTACTCAGGCCATCGTGATGGCCTCATCGGCCTGGCGGCGATACCGCCAGGCCGGAATTTTTTTATTCCACTGCGAGGCGCAGACTGTTCGGTACTCGCTGTGCTGCGTTCCGCCTCAGTCTGCGCCTTGCAGCGTTGCCGGTAAAAACCATGTAACCGCATTCCCTTGCGGTTGTCTGATTCCGGTCTCAGAGTTTATCCATCAGGTAACGATGTGCTTTAGAGGCGGCGCTGGCCGCTTTGAAAATATAGCGCCTGTCGTTTTTCAGCGCTTTCAGCCAGGAAGCAATATAGCTTTCATGCTGTACCTCTCCATCAATCCCCAGGTCCGCCATCAGAAAAGCACTTCCCAGCTCCGCCACCAGTTCTTCCTCTGCATAATCGGCACTGCCAAACTTCCCTTTCATTTCACGGTTCAGGCGTTTTTTGCCACTACTCCAGTGAACCAGCTCATGCAGGGCGGTAGCGTAGAAGTTAGCCGCATTCGAAAACAGATGGCGCTCCGGTAGCCAGACTTCATCAGTTGAGGGGTTGAAAAAGGCGTTTTGTCCTTTCTCAATGATGTTTGCGCCACTCTTCCGTAACAGATTCTCAGCCTGCGGCAACGGGTCAAAGGTTGCTTCCGGACTGACAGTTTCAGTCGTCAGGGGCAGGCCGTCGATTTGCTGAACGTTAAACACGGTGAAAGTTTTCAGCATCGGGATATGGTCAATTTCTCCGGCGTCGTTTTCCTTCTCCAGCGTGGTGTAGAAAATGGCTGTGGTGCCACGTTCACGCGTGCGAACCTGTCCACCTGCCATCTGCGCCTGTTTATAGGTCAACCAGCGTGAATCACTGAACCCCTGTTTTGATGCACTGCTCCACAGCAACATGATATTCATGCCACTGTAGGCTACGCCGGTGGCGTAATTAGATGGCAATCCAGACATGCCGGATACACGCTGCCACGGGCAGGACCAGGGTTTAACACCGGCTTCCAGCGCTGCAATGATGTTGTCGGTGACGGTCTGATAAATGTCGGTTCTGGTTTTAGAAAATTTCGTTTTTGAGGAGCCTGACGGGTCCAGCGGGGATACGCTGGTCGCCGCTGCGGCGTTAGGGGCTCTTGTCAGGGAGGTATGCAGGGAATTCGTCATGGTTTTTTCTCCGCCAGTGTGTGATTTTCGTCTTCGTATCGCCTGACGGTTCGCTTTCCCGGCATCGTTCTGTCCTGCAAGGGCGCAGAATGCGTGCCATTTACCCTTGCGGGACGGGTTGTGTTGGGAAACGATTAACCGGAAGCGAATACGGGGAACGGAAAGCACACAGGAGAAAAAAATTGCCCCTGCATAGCCGGGCGTAGCACCCCTTACTCCGCAGTGGTGAAAAGCAGATTTGGTGATGTTGAGCCGGAGACTGGCACTGACAGGAACTTCATGTAGGTGTTAGCATGCTTTCCTGCCGGACGAGACGGTTCTGCTAACTGGGGGCGGTTTGTTGTTAAATTGTCTCGTTCCGGCATCAATCACTACCTGTTCTGGGCTGTCTACGTATTGAACGCGGCATAGAGTCTATCTAACACCTCCCGGACCCGGGGTTAGAGATTTCTTGAAACAGGCCACAGCGCCTTAACCGGGGCAGCCGGGCGTAACGAGCGGCCCCAGCTTGCTACGCAGGTGTGACTATGGTTTTGGTAGTAACCAACATTGTCAGTTGTGCTTCTAGTACATATAAGAGGCGATCTTACTAGCTAGCTACTCGCCCCCCCCACTTAAGTAATAAGTCTAAAGTTTCGTAATTATCTGATTGCCAGATTGACCAAACCCATAACATGAGTAACATTTGTAAATATTCATACAAGTGCAGTGCCTAGGCAACTGAGGGCGGTAGCGTGGGTCGAGGTCTCACTTTCTACATTGGAAGCCAATTGGCTATCACGTTCGAGCCTGTTCTTAGCAGCAAGAGATTGATACGTGCTATCCGGTTAGTCCAGACTATGGCTGGACCAAATTCTGGATTAGGTCCAATAAACTATATCAACTAGAAAAATATTTTTAATAGCATGAGGTTTTGTTTATGCACGTCATTTACGGAGAAACTATTAACGATGTAATAATGAAACTCTTGGAAAAAGTGCTTAATGAAGGAGTTCGTGTTTCGACAAGGAATGGGGATGCTATAACTATTTATGATGTTAGTATGATCTTGCGAAACCCTAGATCAAGACATTTAAGTTTAGCGGGTCGAAAAAACAACATATTCTCCACATTTGCTGAAGCTATATGGGTATTTGCAGGCGATAACCGAATTAAACCATATCTAACTTTTTTTTTAGCAAGAGCGCCTAAATACTCAGATGATGGTGTCACTTGGCGAGCAGCTTATGGAGAAAGACTATACGCTCACGGGCAACTTGAAAATGTCGTGCAACAATTCAAAAACGAAGGAATATTTACAAGAAGAGCGGTCATTAGCCTATACATGCCTGACAGAGATACAAGTGAAAGCCTCATAAAATTATACAACATAGAACATAGTGTCGATATACCTTGTAATAACTTAATTCATTTTTTTATCACTCCTGAAAAAAATTTAAATATTAAAATAGTCCAAAGAAGTGGCGATCTAATATTTGGAGTAAGCAATATAAACATTTTCGAGTTTAGTTTACTTCAAGAGATAGTACTTTCAATGTTACAGAGGGAAGTTGATAGCGAGATTAAACTAGGATACTTACATCATTCAGTAACTAATCTTCATATATATGATGATAGAATAGAACAAGCCAATGAAATACACAAAAGAAAAGAAGAACAAATGACAGATTTGATAAACGATGATGAAATATCATTTCCTCCATCACTACCAATTATAAAATCATTATTCTGTGATATAGTCTTATTCCTTGAAAGAATAATAACAGAAAATGCATATAAAATAGACACAATAGAGAAGGAAACTGAAAAACTAAAAAAAATATTTATTGAACATTTTGTAGAAACTGAAAGAAATTTACTCTGGGGATATGCAGAAGCAGCTTTATCATATATTTTTCAGGAAAGGTTTAAACAACCAATAGTGTTAACAGCTAAGTTAAGCGATGATTTCAATCTAAGCGTAACTTCCAATCACTTCAATAATTCTAATAAGGAGCGCCTATGAAAATTGCATTCATGGGAATATCGGGTAGTGGAAAAGATTTCCTTGCTAATTATCTAATATCCAACTATGAATTTGTTAGATTATCATTTAGCGATCAACTCAAAAAATTGGCCAATCATATTTACCCTTGGATGGAAAAGGATTATAGCCCTGAAAAGAAAACGTTATCACTCAATATAACCTTACCTACAGGCGACTTTATCAACCATTCACCAAGAGATATATGGCTGAGCTTAGACAAACTAAGGGAAATTGAAGAAAAAATATTTATTAGAATGCTATCAGAAGAGTTGAAAGTTTTAGAGGAAAATGAAGGGACGAATAAAAACATAATAATTACTGACATAAGATCAAATGAAGAATTCGCATGGTGTAAGAACAATCAATTCACAATAGTTCATATAGAACGGGAAAATAATAATTATAAAAGATACGAAATTGACAAGTATGTAAATGAGAACAAAACAAAATCAGACTATCATTTTAACAATAGTGTGAACGGAATTGATAGTTTTAAAAACTTTTTCGAAAGGGTATTATTTAGTGAACAGTAAAAACGATCAACTTTTTTGTAATGTCAGAGAAATGAAAATTAAAACCGCTAAACCCATCTTAAATGAAGCTGTTATCAGGGAATGGTTTTATCATCAACGAGAGAGAACCTCTATATATTACAAGAAAGAGATACTTAACCTTCCGCCATATTGGACAGAAGACAAGATATTGAGAAACTATAAATTTGTAAATACTAAAAGAACATGGGACAAAGAAACCAAGTGGTTATTAACAAATATAACAAACAATGATAAATTGAGTTATGATAATAAAATACTCAATTCATTTCTATTTAGAGTGGTAAATAAAAGCGATACATTCAATGAAATTGATGCGCCCTTTGATTTCACAAATATGACGATTCGTGATATTAATGAAAAAATCAGGGAGAAGACTCTCAATATATCCATAAAAAAACCAGGCTATGTATTTTTTAGTGCAGCCTATATTTTAGGAGGTCCGAAGTTTAATTTCGGGAAATACTTAGAAAATATAGAGGGCACAACGGAAAATGACATGGTAATTAGAATGATCAAATTTGTTTATTATAACCAAGATAAAATCGTTAATGGTGTAAAATCATCAAGAAATCAGCTTGAAGTTTTTGAACATTTAAAATCATTTTCAGGGATTGGGAATTTTCTAGCATATCAAATTTTCATAGATCTGACATACTTAGCCAGTTTTCCGTTTACAGAGTTGAATTTTGTTATTTCAGGTCCTGGTTGTGAAAGAGGAATTAATTGGATTTTTTCTAATAGAGATGGAATGAATAGCGAAGAGTGTTTGTTCTGGTTCACTATTAACCAAAAAAACATCGCAGAAAAATATAATGAACACTGGAACATGGATGAAATATTCCATTTCCTGCCTAAAGAAGAAAGAGTTTACACATTAATGGATATGGAAAATAGTGGTGCATGCGAGATAGATAAAAGATGCCGAACTAAATTTAACAATAAAAGACCGAAACAAAAGTATCATTATCAAAGTAATAATATAGAATTATTTTATAATTAGAAAATTACAAAGGATTTTAAAATGGTTAAAGAAATTAAGAAAAATGTTTTTGTTAGCCATCATCATAAAGATGACGCTAGTGTTGATGGGATTTCTCGTTTAGCTGCAGCAAAAGGTTATCATTTACGTAATAGTTCTATCAGAATGAAACCTGAAAACCAGCAACGAGTTGAGGAAAAAAAACTTAGTGATAGAACGATTGCACGTTTACTTAGAATGAAAATGAGGTGGGCTAGTCAAGTTATAGTTGTTATCGGGAAAGAAACGCATACCAGACCTTGGGTAAACTGGGAAATTCAAGTAGCTCATCAACTTGGAAAACCAATCATAGGTGTATATGAAAATGGTTTAAAAGGCGATGTAAAACTACCAGAGAATCTCGAAAAGTATGCAACCTCTATAGTGGCCTGGAGAAGTGACGCCATTATCAACGCACTAGAAGGTAAAACTTCATTTGAAAAACCTGATGGTACGGATCGTGATAAAGTTCAAGGTGGGAATGTCGTATGCTAATTGAGCCTAACTCTTACCTTTATGTCTATGCAATAACGAGAGACTTTGGTTTTGCACCCAATCCATTTCATGGAAGTTGTACCTTGGCAACATGCAAACCTGGAATTAGAAAGTCTGCTAAAGTGGGTGATTGGATACTCGGAGTTGGTGGAGCTAATTTAAAATCAGCTAAAAAAAAATGTATCCTATTAATGAAAGTTTCAGAAAAAATTAGTTTCAATGCTTATTGGGAGGATACCAGGTTTTCTATCAAAAAGCCTGCTAGAAATGGTAGTCATGTACAAATTCTGGGCGATAACATCTACCATCAAAATGAAAAAAATGAATGGATACAAGAAGATTCTCATCATAGCAATCCTGATGGTTCATTTAACATGACAAATCTTGAACGAGATACTAGTTCTAATAACGTGTTGATTTCTGATCATTTTTATTATTTCGGTAATAAAGCGATTGAAGTAGACTTAGACTCTCTTGAATATCATAGAATTAGAAACTATAAAAAGATTCCTTTAAATTCTACAATACCAGCCATTAACCTTATAAAAAGAATTGAATTTGATTTTAGAAGTGATAAAAATTCAGTTATATCTGACCCATGCAATTTTTCTGATTTCTATAAACGTGTAGATCAGCGAACTGGAGAACTTTATTGATAGGTGCACATATTTTGTGTTCCATATATTTTTAGTCTATCATTTTTTCAACCATCGCTGTTACTCTCCCGGAGGGAGTCTAGACAAAAACTCATGAAATAGCTTGCTGTTATATTCTTTAGATAGGCGTTAAATAGTACCTCAGACATCATTAAATATTCTAAAAAAAATAAAGCCCAAAGCTTCCACCGTTATGCCCAGTAAAAAGACATTCGATTGAGTGTGGTGTATAATCAGTAAGATAAACGGTTTATTTATGTAAGTGACACCTGCCTGATTTAACAAATTGTTACATATAAAATTTATTAGCTCAAAATTGAACTGACTCTTTTCTCTGGCAGCGTACAATCAAATCTGATCGTCAGTTTTGAGCTGTGAGTTCAACGTATCGATGCAATGCCATCCTTAATCAAGGGGGGTGTTACCATGAAACGAAGAACGTCTATTAACTACAAGCCAGAACAGAAAGCGATTATCTGGGACAGATATAACCATGATGATTCCTTGTATGACATCGCCAGAATATTCGACAGATATCATTCTTCTATCATGCCCACTATGCACCAGACATTAAGAGGAAGTTTAAATGAGCAACCATAAGAAAAATATCGATACAGATTGGTATAATTTCCAAGAAGAGATTTGTGAACATTTTAAAAATTTAGGTGCCAACGCTAAGACGAATGTTACAGTAGAAGGTGTAAGAGGAATTTCGAATATAGATGTGGTAGTGGAATCCAAATATCTTGGGACTGATTTCAAATGGTTCGTAGAGGCTAAGTATTGGAATAGTAATGTCACAAAAGAAATTGTTCATGCTTTTTTTACAGTGCTTCAAAATACCGGTGCCGATAGAGGTTTCATCATTTCAAAAAAAGGTTTTCAATCAGGTGCAATAGAAGCCACGAAGCATACAAATATAAGTTTGTATACACTTGACGAATTTAAGAAAAAAACAAACCATCTTGTGCAATCTAATATATTAAAATCTTTTTTGAATCGTGCTATTTTAACTAGCACTAGATACTGGGGGCATACAAAGAAAACAAGGATAAAATATGAACTTAGATATGAAATGTTTGATGATAGAGAAATCCTTTCATGCGCTGTAATTCTCATTATTGTTACCGACTTAATTATCGATGAAGAGATTACCTATCCATTTGATGTTTCTCACTACACAGGGAAACAAATAGATCCAATTAACAGTTTTCATGAGTTAATGCATTGGTTGAATTTAAGTTTGAATGAGTTAGATCGTAGAATACTAGATGCTGAAATAATGATGAAGGTCAACGGAGATTTCGATCCTATATATGAATATTACACACCTGACATCATTAGAATTTGCACTAAAGAAAGAATTGATAACTTTTTAGATTATAGTTTCTTTCCTGAAAAGGAAAGGAAAATCTTGATTGCACAAAAAAAAATGGCAGAAGACTACAGAAAAAGTCGGAAGATTAATTGAGGGTTTGATATATCCGAACAATAGTGCAAGCCGTTCTGATAGACACGTCCGCTCTCGGCACAGAACTGTCTGTAAGATTAGATTTAGCTCTGCGCCATTAGAGTTCCAAATTAAGTCTAAGCTGATACATAAAATGGACGATAGATTTTTTTCAGCCACGTTTTACTAATCGAAAAAGCCCTCTCAAAATCATAGCGATAGCCTGATCTACATGAGGAGTCTGTGCTAGCACAACATTTTCCAACTCAGTAAGTCCATTGTTCAGATCCTTGTAAGAAAAACCGGCAAATTCTTCCCGCCCTCTCCAGTTGCGTTGCTGCATTCCGTCAGATGCCACAATATTCAGAGACTCCGTGATATCTTTTGCACATCCACCAAAGCCTCCCATAATAAAAAGGGGTTGTTTAGCACGAAGTGATAATACAGCCTCTTCTGCTATACCGGGCATTGCCCCCTTATACTTATCAACCTGCCCGCCAAGAATAATACGGGCATGTGTGTCTTATAACATAACATGTCGCATTGCTGTCAAACCTATTGCCCAATCTTCATCAGAAGGAATAGTTGCTATGTAATGGGCTCGTTCTGCCATTGGTAACGGCTCGCCATCGCGATTGAACAAAACAAGTCTTGCCATTCCTTTCAGGTCCGCACTGAGCCTTTCCAAGTCACTGGCATCTTTTTGCATATGCACCGGCCATGCAAGATAGTTCAATATACTGGAACGTTCATCCCCCTCATCGGCATCTCTTCTATGGCGTGCTACTAACTCAAATAACAGTTCAGTAAAACCATTAGCACGTAGATCTCCGCCATAAACAATCCTGGCTCCCAAGGCTAATAAATGACGCGCAATTTCTGTCATCGCGTCATATAAATGCTGTTTACTTAACCCCAATACAGGCATATCTGGGCTATCTGATGTAGATATTGCAATAATATGCTGACTAAGCATTTCACGATAAGTCATGATGTTCCCTCTGCCAGCCATTCGGTAAAACTTCTAAGCCTGATACCGGGTTTAACTTCTTCAAATAATCGCTCTTCTTCCGAACTTAAGGGTGGGTCAGGATATACAATTGTAGGTTGCCCAATACCGGGGAACTTTAAACCAGCAAGTGAAATTAACTCCGGCGCACGTGGAACAAACTGCACTGCACTGCACTTTGTTTAGTATTAACCAATTGTATACGACAACGCCACAGAAAATCTTTCAGAACCTCATCAAGCAGGCGTGCAATAATGATATTAATTCGTTCAGCCTGCTGGGGATCCATTCTCACTATGGGGACATTTCCCATATAAGGAAATCCCCTTTCATCCAATTCGCTAATACAGTTGGCAACAACTAAAGGTACACTATTACGTTTAGCTTCTATAATCTCTCTGCGACACCACTCACGCGAGGAATAAGAGTCGGTATGTATGGCAACAACTGCGCTTTGCGCCAGCTGTTTCAATAGCACCTGATGAAACCGAAGCCCAGCAGGGATATCATGGACATCAAAGAATGAACTTAACCCATGTCCACTATGTAATTGCTCACGTATCAAACGAGCAATCCTCTCTCCATCTTCATCATGTTTAGAATGGCTAAGAAATATCTGAACTTTCTTGAGATAATTAAGCAAATCATCTTCATCTTTTTCTGGTTGTTTCAGATGTTCCAGGTAATGGCGCAGCATCCTGCAAAATTCGTATGTAAGCTCACTAATCAATCGTATATGAAGATTTGCAGTATTGTTACTCCCATCCTGTATCCATTGGTCCCAGCGCAATGCCTGCTCTTCCAGTCCAAGATTTAATCCTTCTACTTCAATAGCAATGGGGAAAAGATGTGTACCCAGTCCAGCTATTTCCGACTGCGCGGATAGCTCCCGAAGGTAAGTCCCCCATTCAGGATCATTTGCCATACATGATTCTGCAAGTATAAGGACTGCGGTGGTCTCTGATTCTGAAAAATTGATCGGCAACGGCTTCCCCGTTTCAGGTAGAGGCTCAGAACGAAAAATAACACTTAAACCGGTTCCTCCAGCAACGTTCTGATAGAGTTCCCGACGAAAGTGTCCCCGCAATATTTCAGCCAGTCCAGCACCAGCGGCGAAATCCGGGTGCCAAATGATATAAACAACAAGAAATGGTTTTGCTAAATTCGTCTCAAGCATATTATGCATTCCTTAAGCGGCGTTCACGAGTATTTCTTATCAGAGTATTACTACGGCAATTGGCTTGTTCGATATATCCCCTACACGACGAAATGTTAGCTGTAAAATTAGCCCAACTTACCCACAGTGCATATCCAGAATCAATATTATCACTGAGTCGAGCGGGCACATTCACTCGTCCAGAAGAATTTGATAACAATGTTGGTAACTGGACACCAATAAGTCCATGTTGTTTATCAAGCGTCGCTTTAATTTCCCAGTCAATATATTTCCTCCCCCATGATTCATTACCGACCAAGACAATAGAACATGAAGTCCCTGTGATATAACACTCACGAATACGTCGCATGACATAGTCAATATCCTCACTATCAACTCGACGATCAAGGGAATTATCCGTTACAGCCTCATATTCGTCATGAAATTTTTTTGAGAATTCATTATAGTAATATTGGTCACCATCATGGTGGTAACTTAAAAAAACCTTTCTTTTAATTATTCCGCTATTATACATATCTGACCCCTTAAATTTATCTTAGCGTAAAAACAATCTAATCACCATAGTAAATTAGTTCTTATAGCAGGAACATCCGCGGGATTTTTCTTTGCTGCTGGTTCCATAACATTTCTTTCATCAAATGCCTGGTTAATATAAAATTCACTATTCCCTATAAAATCTGAATACTTAACTAGTGAGCAATAAACATCCATATCCTCATACTGAGGGACGACTTTTGAAAAGTTATGATTTTTTTTAATTAACCAAGGGAGATAATGTTCATAACCCCAATCAATGGTTCTAATTCCAATGCCGCAATTGCAAAAAACATCACTACATACACCAGAGCTAAATACGCTCGAATATATTTCATCTCTAATTACACCGATTAATCCAGCAGGATTCGCCCCCCATAAAGATGCTTGAATTTCTGAGTTAATGAAAGGTCTGTTGGCAGTTTCTGTACCTATGAGTACTACTGTTACGGTAGAGTCACCAAGATAGTCCTCCCGAATTTTCCGCATAATGTAATTTTCACTGACATTACTGCTGATATCCCCGTCACTTACGGACTTGTCAATAAATGACGCACCACCAAATGCTTCAATGATTCCGTCCTTCAAATCTTGTTCGTTTGCATGATGATAACTCAGAAAAGTTTTATGCATTACTCCTCCCACTTAGCAATATCGATGTTAAAAATACCACTAACTTCCTCACAGAAAAATTTATTAATGCATTCAAAATCAGCCATCAATTGGCTGAAATGATAGTAATGAGTCTGGATTATTCCAATTGGTGTTAAATGATAAGTTAAAGAAACATTTTCACCGTTAGAATCCTTATCCCTCGTCAATACAATATCGTTTGTTGAGATGTACTTATGCCAACGCCTGTAATTATTCTGATGTTTGGTAAGCAATTGATTCAGTTTTTTTAGCATTTTATTAGATATACGATACAACTCCATATCTCTTTTCCGCTTAACATCCAGCACTCTTATTTCAACACGAATGAAATTATAGATATCATATAAAGAGTTAAAAACCTCCTCAAATGAGTCAGAATGTGGATCAATTTTGAACACACTTCTTTTAGTATCAAGAAAATTGCGAACAGATCTTTTATATAGCAAGTCAGAACTATCAAATAAAATATTTAACCCACCGAAAGTTAATTTTTCTAACTTTAATGAATATTTTCTCTCTAAAATACCGAAAAACAAAAATATAGTAATCAATGATAATATAAGAATTGAAAGGAGCGATTTTACAAAATCAAAATTTGATATGATATTTTTTATAAACCACCATTGTGAGGCCGGTAAAAAAGAGAAGCACCCCATTAAAATAATTGCTATTAAAATAATTCCAACTAGTAACAATCCCCTGACCATAAGCGAATCCTTATGAAAAATTTCAATCAAGTTGCATTTTTATCAACATACTGAAAAAAAATATTATTCACTATTATCAATGAGTTAAAGCCACATAACACAATTACTAATTAATGCTCAGAGATTACTATACCCTGATTCGGATTTCTCCGAAATCCTTCAGGATATCAATTTCACTTTTCGCAGCCTGATTAAAAATTTGCGTATATCTGATGGAATGCATTGGAGTTTTCTCTAGACAAGCAGTGGATATCTTCATCAGCTAGCTGTCTGTGGCAATGCAGGACGGTCACAGATCACTAAAACATAATGCACCGGCAGAGTACCGATTGTACCTTATCCCCCCAATGGGCATTGCTTCTTCTTACAAGTGCATACATTTCTTAGAGGGGGTCATTCTGGTGGTCTTGACAGAAAAGGAATTCAGGTTTAGCTTACTTATTAGCCAGTTATTGGCAAAGGCGATCCCAGTCAGAGGAGCCAAATTTGAAAAGCCTGCTTTTGAAGCAGGCTTTTTGCTTTTCTGCGTCACTGATGTTAATTCAGAATCGCATCCAGCCTGGCAAGCACTTCATTTACAACGGCGTCAGGTATGCGTTCCAGCCGCATGCCGTTCCGGGCAGCCATATCAATGGTTCTGGGCTGGTCGCAGCGAATAACGCCCGTTGTTGTTGTTCCCGCCCCTTCCAGTGAAACGGTGAAACCTGCCGTACGTGCAAAGTTTCCGCCGCTGGTGACGGGAACCACTACCGGTAGCCGGGTCAGCTTGTTAAACGATGCCTTCGATACGATAAGAACCGGACGTTTTCCACTTTGCTCGTGGCCAGCAATCGGATCCAGCGAAACAAGCCAGATTTCCCCTCTGTCCATTTACAGGATCTCCCTGCCCACCGCAGGCGCATCGATCCATTCCCGCTCCTCTTCGCTCATTTCAGCGTGCGGATCGCACTGCGCCAGCAACTCCTCAAGCGAATAGTGAGGCCGCTTCTGGGGTTCAATAATCAGGCAGCCATTATTAATGGTCATGCCGACTTCGCTGTCCGTCGACAGCTCCAGCGTTTTCAGCACGGCGGGAGGAACCGCCAGCATGATGGATCCGCCGACCTTTTTCAGACGAGTTGTATACATAGCGCACCTCCGAATATTATATTTTAATATAACATTTATGGCGGGAAGTGCACAATTAGTCATCAGATTCATGGTGATTTCCTTTTCGTATTTAGGTGTCCATAAAGCCGTTATCCATCGAAGGACAGTGCAGGCGGGAACGAAGCGCGGAACTAAGAAGGCTGATAATAGAAAACTCTTTTTGCGGTTCAAAGGATTATGGCGAATCGGATAAACGAAATGCGAGGCGGCTTCCGGATCGGAGCTGCGCCCGCTGTATTGTCTTTTGACCGTCGGAAAGACCCGTAACGCTCAGGGCAGCCTGGCAATCACCTTAATTTCAAACTGGAATCCGTACAGCCACGTCACGCCGATCCCGGTCAACGTAGGGTAAGGCGCTTCCCCCCAATATTCTGGCAGGATACTCCAGATAGCGTCGAGGTTTGACTCGGGATCGACGACAAAGCGGGTAACGTCAACCACGTCATCGAACGTGCAGCCCGCAGCCGCAAGAACAGCATTAAGGTTATCGAATGCCAGCCGGATCTGCGCGTTGAGATCCTCTTCAGGCGAACCATCCTCCCGGCTACCAACCTGTCCCGAAACAAACAGGAAGCCGTTAGATTTGATGGCGGGTGAATACCGGTTGCGCTCGTAGAGCGCCTGCCGACCGAAGGGAAAAACGGCTTCGCGTGTTGTCATGTTTGTGCCTCTGTAATGGGGCGAAATCTGCCCGGTGAACATAAAGACACTTTACAGTTGCTGTAGCGGGCGGATAAACAAGCGACTTTGTCCATCATTGTTTGTAATATCCAAACAATCGGTGAAAAGAGAGAACAACGGATGGATCGTTTCGATGCGATGCGCGCCTTTGCTCGCGTGGTGGAGGCAGGCAGTTTCACCAGGGCTGCCCAAACGCTTCATATGAGCAAAACCACGGTGACGCAGCTTATTCAACAGCTGGAAGCGCGCCTGCGCGTCAAGCTGCTCCACCGCACCACCCGCAGGCTCGGTGTAACTCCTGATGGCGCGGTCTACTACGAGCGCGTCATCCGCCTGCTGGCGGACATGGAAGATGCTGAAAACAGCCTGTCCAGTGCGACGATGACGCCCCGGGGGCGACTACGGGTGGACGTGCCACTCCTCTTGCCCGCCTGGTGCTGGTGCCCGCGCTACCGGCTTTTCACGCGCGCTACCCGGATATCCAGTTCGACATGGGCGTGAGTGACCGGGTGGTGGATCTGATCGGCGACAACGTGGATTGCGTCGTGCGCGGCGGTGAAATCAACGACCAGTCCCTGATCGCACGCCATGTCGGCGATTTGCAAATCGGTGTTTACGTCGCACCGAGCTATGTGGAACGCCTCGGCGCACCTGCGCATCCGCGAGAGCTGGAAAACACGGACCATCGCATAGTGGGATTCTTGTCCTCACGCACCGGTAAGGTTGATCCTCTGGTACTGCACGGTGAGAGCGAACATATTGAAATCACGGGTAGCTACGTGCTTGCAGTGGATGATGGCAATGCCTACCTCGAAGCCGGGCTCGCGGGATTAGGCGTGATTGCGCTACCCGTTTATATGGCGGCAGCACATCAGGCTTGTGGCTCCTTGATTCCGCTATTTGAAGACTGGCGTATTAACCCAATGCCCCTGTACCTGGCCTTTCCGCCGAACCGCCACGTTAACGCCAAACTGCGCGTTTTTATTGACTGGATCGTTGAATTGATGCAGCAGCATGTCCCCACTTCTACCCATAAATAACTGCATCTATTCGTTCATCACCGCGAGTGACGGTCATGCTGGCGGTTTTGAAGCAGGTTTTTTGCTTTTCTGCCCTACAGCACTAACTCATAGTGCGAGCCGTCCGGCAGCTCCACATCAAGCCGCAGCTTTCCGCCCGCCGCCTCAACGTAGCGCTTGAGAGAAGAGAGTTTCAAATCGCGCCCGGGCTTTTCCATTACCGCAACGGTAGGTTGCCTGATACCCAACGCCTGCGCCATTTCTACCTGCGTTTTTTGTACTTTCTCGCGTAACTCAGCAAGATGAATGTTGAGCAAAATATCCGTTGCTATCGCCTGAGCGCTGGCGACAACCTCCGGCTTTTCATCCGCTATAAGCTGCTCAAGGGTTCTTCCCATCGCGCTATTCCCTCTCTTTTAATGTATCCAGCCAGTGAGTGAATTCCTGGTCAGCAACGAGAAGCATCTCATCGTAGAATCGCCTTTCATTGCCGATCTTATTGCCCGCACAAAGCACGATACCCGTGCGGTTTGGATCAAAGGCGAAAAACGCCCGCAAGGGATCGCCCTTACTCTGAATACGTAGCTCTTTCATGTTGCTGTGACGAGAGCCTTTAAGCGTATCAGCGTAGGGTCTCGATAAACCCGGCCCCTTCTCTCGCAAAACAAACAGTGCTGCAAGTACGCTGGCGCGATCGGTATCGTCAAGCGAAGTGAACCAGCGATCAAACCTGTCCGTCGTGTTAATTGCCCACACAAGACCCCCCATCCAATATAGATCAAAAGCTATATACATGCAAAGCTATAGCGATGATTATGCAGAGATGGAAAAGCAGAATCTTGTGGGGTTACGGAAATACTGAATGCGTGCCGGAGTAATTCTATGTATCCCTTGTTGGATATTCATTTTGTTACGAGCAGCATCGAAAAAAGTTCAGCAGCCCGTCAACTGCCGCCAGGCTGCCACTTCCTCATCCAGCCACGCGACAAAAAGAGCCACCTCCGGCTTCGTCTCCGTTGACCGCGCTGTCACCAGCCAGTAAGGCCAGGGATACGGCGCGGTAATGGAGGTTAGCTGGACCAGTTCACCCCGGGTGATGGCATCCTGAACCAGAGAGCGGCGCTCCAGCGCGATCCCTTTCCCGAGCCGAACGGCTTCGATAATTAAATTCGAGTCGTTAATGCATAAACCGCCAGGCACGATCTCTTTCTCCAGCCCCGCATTCACGCACCACGTTTTCCACGACTCCATGGAAAAAATAATATGACTTTTTGCAATCTCAGCCGGCGTAGCGGGCAACACACCGTCGTTATAGCCAGGCGCGGCCACCACAATGAGTTCATCGGAAAAAAGGTACTGGCTTTCGCTCCCTTCCCAGTTTCCTTTCCCCATCCGTATCGAGATGTCTATCCCCTCCTGCTGCAGGCTGGTGACCGTCAGGCTGGCCTGGTTCCGAAGGGTGATAAGCGGATATTTCGCCCGAAAGCGTTCCAGACGCGGCAACAGCCAGTGGCATCCAAAAGACGGCACCATCGCCAGCGTCAGCTCCTGCTTTCTCGGCTTCACCTGTACAAGCCGGGTGGCATCCGCAATATGGTTCAACGCCTCGCGTACCTGTAAGGCATAGAGCCTCCCTTCTTCGTTGATCTGCACCCCGCGTCCCTGACGGATAAAGAGCTTTACGCCCACCATCTCCTCCAGCAGTTTGATCTGCTGGCTGATTGCGGAATGGGTAACGTGGAGTTCTTTCGCCGCCAGCGTCACGCTGCCAAGACGGGCGACGGCTTCAAAGCTTCGCAAACTGGCAATGGGTGGAAAATCCGACATGAAAGCACTCCCTTATCCGCGCTGGATGTATAACGGCAACTTGCCCACATGTCAGTAATACTAACCTTTACGGTAAGATACTGAAGATATTCGCCAGGAAGTTTGTATTGTACTGTCTGTTCATCCTCTTCAATGACGCGTTATTTCACAGAGACAGGAAAACGGCAACGATGATTAAGCTTGTTGGCATGATGGATTCACCTTATGTACGGCGCGTGGCGATCTCCCTTGAGCTTTATGGCGTTGAGTTTGAAAGCCAGCCGCTGTCGGTATTCAGCACCTTCGACGCGTTCTCCCGAATCAACCCCGCGGTAAAAGCGCCCACGCTGATTCTGGATAACGGAATACGTTTGATGGATTCGTCGCTGATACTGAATTATTTCGAGGCTCAGGCCACACCCGAGCGGAGACTTCTGCCCGTCGCGCCGGATGCGCTGGCAAACGATATTCAGACGCTGGGTTTTATCCTCGCCGCCGCAGAGAAAGCCGTGCAAAATGTGTATGAGCACAACCAGCGCCCGGTGGAAAAGCAGCACGCTTTATGGGTCGATCGCATTACCACCCAGCTGCTGGCGGCCTGCAGGGAATGGAATGCCTTGCTGGAGACGCGTCCGGCCTCCGCCGTTCCCGATCAGGTTGCCGTCACGAGCACGGTTGTCTGGACGTTTATTCAGTCGATGATCCCGCACGTCGTTAACGCAGCGGATTTTAGAGAGATTCAGGCGGTTACCGAATCATTCGAATCACAGGCGGTCTTTAAAAAATATCCGTTCAGCTAAGCGATGAGCCCGGTCAGCGCAGCGCTACCGGGCAAATCAGCACCTAAATCTGATAATCAATCGCCACTTCTTCCGGCTCCATCACCTGGCGTTTAATCTCATCCACCGACAGCCCGGCGTTACAGAGTTCGATAAAGCGCCACACGTAGTTGCGCTGCAGCTGCCCGCGCTTCAGGCCAAGCCATACGGTGTTTGCGTCGAACAGATGACGCGTATCAAGACGCACCAGGTTCCCGTCCTCGCGTTCTCCGCTGGACTGTTCCGCCACCAGACCAATGCCCAGACCCAGCTCGACGTAGGTTTTGATCACGTCAGAATCCTGCGCGCTCAGCACCACGTCCGGCGTTAGCCCTTTGCGGTTGAAGGCCTCGTCTATGCGCGAGCGTCCGGTGATCCCCTGGCGGTAAGTAATCAGCGGCCATTTCGCAACGTCTTCCAGCGTCAGAGGGGAAACCTGATTCAGCGGATGATCGACCGGGAGTAACAGGCTGTGGTACCAGCGGAACCAGGGAAAGGCCACCAGCAGCGGGTCGTTGCTCAGGCGTTCGCTGGCAATGCCGATATCCGCCCCACCGTTTTGCAGCAGCACTTCAATTTCCTGCGGCGTGCCCTGGATGAGCTCCAGACGGACGTCGGGGAAAAGTTCGCGGAACGCTTTAATCACCGGCGGCAGGCTGTAGCGCGCCTGGGTGTGGGTGGTGGCGATGGTGAGTACGCCCGAGGCGTCATTGGTAAAGAGATCCGCCAGACGACGCACGTTGCTTGCCTCGTTGAGGATCCGCTCAGCGATGGTGAGCAAAGCCTTACCCGGCTCCGTCATGCCGAGCAGCCGCTTGCCGCGACGGATAAAGATCTCTATGCCCAGCTCCTCTTCCAGCTCGCGGATGTGGCGGCTGACGCCGGACTGAGAGGTATAAAGCATATTGGCGACCTCGGTCAGGTTGTAGTCCCGCCTGGCCGCCTCACGGATAATTTTAAGTTGCTGGAAATTCACGATTCACTCCGGCGCATCTGACATAGCTCTATTGTTAGAGTCAGCCGCGCTGCAGAACAAATAATAAAAACCAGCATCTTATGCTTTTATGGAATATCAGCTCACGAGCTGGAGTTCACGGTTCTCAAGCGACGGCTTGCTGACCAGCGACATCAAAATCTCTTTTACCGCCTGCGCCTGCGGCGACAGCGAACCGCGTGCAGACATGTTCAGCGACAGCGGCAGGCTCATCGAAGGCGTGGTGATCCGCGCCATCCAGCCGTTCGCCGCGCTGCACAGCGAGCGTGCTGCGGATTCCGGCAGAACCGTCACCCCCATTCCGCTGGCAATGGCCGCGGTGAGCGTGGAGATTGAGTCAATTTCGCCGATGATTTTGGCCGTCAGGCGGCGCAGGGAGAACGCTTCGTCCACGCGCACGCGCACGGCGCTGTAGTCGCGCGGCAGATAAAGGTTCATCTCTGCCACGGCGGTAAGGTCTACGCTCTGGCCCGGACAGTCGCGGGTGCCCACGAGATAGAGATCTTCTTTCAGCAGCGGCTGGCTGGTGATGCCGGCGACCGGGGAGCGATCGTAAAGGACCGCCATATCCAGCTGGCCGTTGAGCAGTTTGTCATTCAGCACGGAACCGCTGTTTTCGTGCAGGTACACCAGCACTTCAGGCAGCTCGGCGCGGACGGCCTGCAGCAGCGGCATGGTAATAGAGGATGCGGCCGTTCCCGGCGCCAGGCCGATAGACACGTGCCCGCTCAGGGTCTGTCCCACGTTATTCACCGCCAGCTGCGCCTGTTCACACTGGCGGAGGATGGTGCGCGCATGGGTATACAGGATTTTGCCTGCTTCCGTTGGCGTGACGCCGCGTTTGGTGCGGATCAACAGCTGCTGATCCATCTCGCCTTCCAGAGTAGCCACCTGCTGGCTCAGCGCAGGCTGCGCGATATGCAGCACTTCTGCCGCTTGAGTCAGGCTGCCGATATCGACGATTTTTACGAAGTATTTCAGTCGTCTTAAGTTCATTTTGCCCCCTGTTCGAAATGCTGTGCCGGAACCGGCTGTCGTTGTTGAACAGGTTTTGCAATATGAATGCCACTTTTACCAGGCGGTCCAAATTGTTCGCTAAGCGCCTGAAAATAAGGAAACCTAATCATGGAGGGGGTTTTATTACCGAAACAGCAGTTTATGATCTGCCCCATTAGGGGTATACCCGCACCATGACGGTGCATTCCGCTGCCAAAAACATCACTTTGCCGATTTTGTCAGCAAACGATCAAAAGGCGTTGATCCACCCTTTGACAAGGCGAACGCAGGTCGATAATATGCGCCCCGTTCACACGATTCCTCTGTAGTTCAGTCGGTAGAACGGCGGACTGTTAATCCGTATGTCACTGGTTCGAGTCCAGTCAGAGGAGCCAAATTTGAAAAGCCTGCTTTTAAAGCAGGCTTTTTGCTTTTCTGCGCAAGGTAAATGCAAAACGGCAACCGGGTTGCCGTTTTTAGTGTTTGCACCCTCTCCCGCGGGAGAGGGCTGGGGTGAGGGCACCAGCCCGCGCTATCCCTTCACATGCCAATCTTAACCGGCATTCCCGACCGCCGTTCCAGTTCAGCGCCCGCGCCCTCGTTTATCAGCTGCGTCCGCTGCGCGGCTGAAATAGGCAGCGGCACTTTCCGGGTTGACTCAAACTCCGCGCGGTTACGCGATAATGGCTCGTGAACTTCTACCCAGCTGCTGCCGTCCGGCTCCGTGGTGACTTTAACGGGCCTGTCGATCAGCTGCACGCGGGTTCCCACGGGAACGTTATCGAAAAGATACTTGATGTCGTTATTACGCAGACGGATACAGCCCTGACTTACCCGCAGCCCGATGCCGAAATTCGAGTTTGTGCCGTGAATGGCATACAGCCTGCCGATATAAATCGCATACAGCCCCATCGGGTTATCCGGCCCGGCGGGCACGAATGCCGGCAGCGTTTTCCCTTCTGCCGCATAGGCACGGCGCGTATTCGGCGTCGGAGACCAGGTTGGCCCCTCCTGCTTACGCTCAACGGCCGTCACCCAGTTACGCGGGGTTTCACGCCCGGCCTGACCGATACCGATGGGCAGCACCTCAACGGTGTTACCGCCGGGCGGGTAGTAGTAGAGGCGCATTTCTGCCGCGTTAACGATAATGCCCTCGCGGACGGTGTCAGGCAAAATCAGCTGCTGGGGTATCACCAGCCGGGTGCCGGGTTTGGGCAAAAAAGGATCCACGCCCGGGTTTGCTTCCAGCAGGTTGCTCAGCCCCTGCCCGTACCGCGCGGCAAAGGCTTCCAGAGGCAGCGTGTTGCCTTCGGGAACGGTGATGATAATCGGGTTTCCCACCAGACGACTGCCTTCCGGCGGAAGCGTATAGGTTACGGCAAACGCACCGGGTACAGCGGCACACAGCGTAAGGACGAACCAGGTAAGTCGAATCATAGTTTTCTGCGCTCAAAAAAGAGAAAGCCCGGACTCAGGCAGGCTTTCTCAGTTTACGCTATCACGCCTCGGTTTTGCGCCACCTGCGCGTCAGCACTTTCTCCGCCTCGACAATAAGGAACATCACAAAACCAATCAGGAAGGTGATGACCCAGTAGCGGAACGGCAGCGCTTCGGTGCCAAACAGCATCTGCATGAACGGTGCGTAAATGATAAGAAGCTGTAGCGCCAGCAGTACGCCGCTCACGATCCAAATCCCTTTGTTCGCCAGCAGGCCTTTGCTCAGCGAGAAGCCGTCATTAACGCGGCAGTTGAGCATGTAGAACCACTGCGCAGTGACCAGGGTTTGCAGCAGCACGGTGCGGATAAATTCTGCCGAGTAGCCGCGCGGCTGTAGCCAGGCTTCCAGCACGAAGGCGCTGATGGCAATCATCAGACCGACAAACACCACGCGCCAGATGGCATAGCCGTCCATCACATGGAGATTCGCCTTTCGCGGTGGCCGGTTCATGATGTCCTTCTCACCCGCTTCAAACGCCAGGCCAAACGACAGCGTTGCCGACGTCGCCATGTTCATCCACAGGATCAGGACCGGCGTCAGCGGGATCAGGTTCCCCGCCAGCAGCGCGATGATAATCAGCAGGGCCTGCGCGATGTTGCTGGGGATAACGAACAGAATGGTCTTTTTCAGGTTATCGTAAACCCGACGCCCCTCGTGCACCGCGCTGGCAATGGTGGCAAAGTTGTCATCCGTTAACACCATGTCGGCGGCTTCCTTGGTGACTTCAGTCCCCTTAATCCCCATGGCGATACCCACATCCGCCCGCTTGAGCGCCGGGGCATCATTTACGCCATCCCCGGTCATGCCCACGACTTCCTGTTTACTTTGCAGAGCCTGCACAAGGCGGAATTTATCCTCCGGGCTGGTTCGGGCGAAAATATCGTACTGCTGTGCGGCGTCGCTCAGCTGACGATCGTCCATCGCCTCCAGCTCACGTCCGGTGATAGCGCTTGCGGCGTTACCAATCCCCAACATTTGCCCAATGCTCATTGCCGTTTGCGGGTGGTCGCCGGTGATCATTTTCACGCGGATCCCGGCCTGCAGACAGTCGGCAATGGCGGTAATGGCCTCCGGACGCGGCGGATCCATCATTCCTGCGATACCCAGCAGGATCACGCCGTCATGCAGGTCCGGGTGATCCAGCTCGCGTTGTCCCTCGCGGGCAGGTTTCCAGGCCGCGGCCACCATGCGCAGACCTTCCCGGGCATACTCTTCAATCTTCCCTTCCCAGTAAGGCTGATCGAACGGCTGCAGTCCGTCATTCGTCTGCTGGTACTGGCAGAGGCGGAACAGGACGTCCGGCGCGCCGGTGATTAAAATCACCTCTTCATCGCCCAGCCGGTACAGGGTGGACATGTATTTATATTGCGAATCAAACGGGATTTTACTGCGCATTTCGGTGTCGACCGGTGGGAGCGGGATTTTCGCCGCCAGCACCTTCAGAGCGCCCTCGGTTGGCCCCCCGGTGATTTTCCACAGCCCCTGCTCGTCTTTGATCAGCTGGCTGTCATTACAGAGGTCAATGGTGCGCAGGTAGCGTTCCAGCAGGGAACCCTGCGTCACGCTGACGGGCGTCGGGTCATCTACGGGGTGAATATTCCCCACCGGTTCGTAGCTGTCGCCCTCTACGCGATAGGTCGTGTCAGCGGTAATCACCGCTTTGACCGTCATTTCATTCATCGTCAGGGTGCCGGTTTTATCCGAGCAGATGACCGTCATCGCCCCCAGCGTTTCCACGGTAGGCAGCTTGCGAATGATGGCCTTGCGACGCGCCATGGCCTGTACGCCAAGCGAAAGGATGATGGAAATGATGGCCGGCAGGCCTTCCGGCACGGCGGCAACGGCGAGGCTAATAAGCGACAGCACCAGTTCAGAAACCGGCATATCCCGGAACAGGAGGCTAAAGACAAACAGCGCCATCATCATCACCAGGATAGTGATGAAGATGGTCTTACCGAGCTTATCCATCTGCACCATCAGCGGCGTGCGGTGTTTTTCAATGTCGGACATCATCTGATTGATGTGGCCCAGTTCGGTCTCGCCCCCGGTTGCCACCACCACGCCTTTACCGCCGCCGGAGCTAACGGTAGTGCCTGAGTAGAGCAGATTATACCGGTCACCTAAGGGCAGTTCCCCGCTTAACGCATCGCTGTTTTTCTCAACAACGGTGGATTCGCCGGTCAGGATGGCCTCCTCCACGCGAAGGTTATGCGCTTCAATCACGCGCAGGTCCGCAGGGATACGATCCCCGGCGCGGATCACCACGATATCTCCCGGAACCAGCGCCGTGGTGGGGATCGTTTCATGATTCCCCTGTCGTACCACCACGGCTTCGCTGGAGAGCATATTGCGAATGCTCTGCAGCGATTTTTCAGCGTTGCTCTCCTGGATATGGCCAATCAGCGCGTTAATGATGGCAACCCCAAGGATCACAAACATGTCTACCCAGTGGCCCATGAAGAGCTTAAGCAACGCGGCCACCAGCAGAACGTAAATCAATACGTCGTTAAAATGCGCCAGGAAGCGCAGCCAGGCGGGTTTGCCCTTTTTTTGCGGTAACGCATTCTCACCGTGCTGCTGAAGCCGGGCTGATGCCTCTGTGCCGCTAAGGCCTTCCAGGGTGGAGTGAATATTCGACAGGGTTTCATCAACGGTTTGTTGATAATACGGACGTTCAGGTTTTCCTGTTTTCATCGTTCCTTCCTCAGGTTCTATTCAGAAATCACCTTGCTTCTCTGTAATTAACGAATAACGAAAACAGGAACATGTGCGTAACGAACAATACTTGCCGCCTCCGATCCTAACAAATGGGTTTGAATATTTGGATTTCGCGAGCCGACAATAATCGCGCCGACGGTAAGTTCATCCGCCAGCTTAATAACCTCATCACGAACATTTCCGCTACGGACGTGGAGATGAACACGCTCTTCTGGCAGATTTACTTTTTTGACCAGGTCAGACAGCTTTTCTTTCGAATTATTAATCATATATTCATCCATTTTGCGCGCATCTGAAATAAAACCACGCGTCAGTTCGGCTGAAAATTTGGGCATGACGTGCAGCAAATGAATGTCACCCGATGCGCTTTGCGCCAGAAACTGTGCATGCTGCAACGCTTTATCCGCAAGGCTTGTCTCGTAGACATCCACCGGAACGAGAATGTTTTTATACATATCGAGCATCCTTTTTATAACCAACACGAGAGTGAATGAAGCAAAAAAACGCATTAAATGCAGGGGGTTGCCCTTAATGCCAGTTACGGTAAAAAAAGATGATTAACATTAAACGTAGCACAGGAATATCAGGTTTAGCGCCTCCCCACTGATAATGGTTATTTAACATTTATCTTTTCGCCGACTATGCTCATAGTCAGCTACCGCTTCCGGCTCATGGAGGAATGTATGTATGGTTTAAGCCTGATCCGTCTGGGTATGTTTATTGCGCTTGCCATTATCGCCAGCACGGCGATTGGTTTATTTACCTATATGGTCGTCACTGTTCTGGCAGAATAGTGTCACCCCTGTCCAGGTTATGGAATAAATAAAACAGTTATTTATTAGGGGAATACAGTGAACCGCTACCTCTCTCTTTTACCGTTCGTTTTGTTAACGCTCACGGCGTGCGACCCGAAACCGAAGCAAGACTCTCCCCTTCCCAGGATGGTAAAAGTGGCGGAGGTGACGGTTCCCGGTCACGCCCAGCAGCGCGTTTTCCCCGCCCGCATTGAATCGGGCGATGCCACAGACCTTTCCTTCAAGCGCGCAGGACAAATTGAAGCGCTCGATGTGCGTCAGGGCGCAGCCATCAAGCAGGGGCAACAGCTTGCCAGACTGAACGCCCGTGAAGCCCAGCAGCGGGTTAACGACAGACAAACGGCGGCGACGCTGGCCCAGAGGCAGTTCGATCGCTTCCAGACGCTGGCGGGCAGGCAGGCGATTTCGAAAGCGGAAATGGACGTGCAGCGTGCGAACCGCGATTCGGCGAATGCGGCGCTACAAATTGCCCGGGAAGAGCTGAATCAGATGACGCTCGTCGCCCCCTTCAGCGGGACGGTGGCCAGCGTACATGTCCGAAATCATCAGGTGGTGTCCCCCGGTCAGCCCATTGCCACGTTAACCCGCACCGACCTGCTTGACGTGGTGTTCAGCATCCCTGAAAACCTGTTTAAGACCTTTGATATCCGCAACGCGCAGTATCGGCCCGTGGTGAGAATTAACGCCATTCCTGATCGGGAATTTACCGCCGTCTACAAAGAGCACTCGGGCAGCAGCGACAGCAATACCCTGACCTGGCAGGTGATACTCACCATGCCGCGGCCAGATGATTTTCCCGCCGTCGGTGGCGTAAGCGGTACGGTGACCATCAATTTAACCAACCTCCCGGCGGGCGCGGGCGCTCAGGCGCTGGTCGTACCGGTTGAGGCAGTCTTTAACCCGGACAACAGCCCGCGCAATGAGCCGCACGTCTGGGTCGTAACGGGCGAAGGCGACGCGCTCCATCTTGAAGACCGCAAGGTCAGCGTGGGGCAAGTGAGCACCGAAGGCGTGGTGATTACCAGCGGGCTTAAGGCGGGCGAACGCGTGGTGGCCGCGGGCGTTGGGGAGCTGCATGCTAATCAGCCGGTGCGTATCTGGACGCGTGAACGGGGACTGTAATGGATATCTCTCGTCAATTTATCAATAACCCCGTTCGCGTCTGGCTAACGATCCTGCTGCTGGGCATCGGGGGGATTTTCGCCCTGTTGAATATCGGCAGGCTGGAAGATCCCGCCTTTACCATCAAAACCGCAGTGGTGGTCACCCACTACCCCGGCGCATCCGCTCAGCAGGTGGAAGAAGAGGTGACGCTTCCGCTGGAGAATGCCCTTCAGCAGCTGCCTTATCTGGATAACGTCAGCTCTATCTCGTCAAACGGTCTGTCGCAAATCACCGTTAACATCGCGTCACGCTATCACTCGAACGAGCTGCCGCAGATTTGGGATGAACTGCGCCGCCGCGTGGGTGATGCCTCGCGTCAGTTCCCGCCCGGCGTCGTCACGCCCTTTGTGAATGACGATTTCGGCGACGTGTTCGGCTTCTTCTTCGCCATTTCCGGGGATGAATTCAGTAACCCTGAACTGGTGAGATACGCGGAGCAGCTTCGCCGCGAGTTAATTCTGGTCCCCGGGGTTGCGAAGGTCGCCATCGGTGGGGCGATTAGCCAGCAGGTCAACATTGATATCTCCCTGAGCAAAATGGCCGCGCGCGGCATTACGCTGAACCAGCTTTCCGCCCTGCTCAGCAGACTTAACGTTGTTTCCAGCGCAGGAGAAATCACCTCCGGCACCGAATCCATTCGCCTGCACCCGACCGGCGAGTTCGGGAATCTTGATGAACTGGCGGATCTCATCATCACGCCTTCCGGCACCGGGGCGGCGACGCGTCTGCGGGATATCGCCACGCTGTCGCGCGGGCTGAACGAATCGCCAGCCAGTATCTACCATGCCAACGGCAAAAAAGCCGTCACGATGGGCGTCTCGTTTATTCCCGGGGTAAACGTGATCGACGTGGGCCACGCGCTGGAGGCGAAGCTAAACCAGATGTCGGCGGAAAAACCGGCCGGCATACGGATAGACCTGTTTTACGATCAGGCAGCCGAAGTGGGCCACTCTGTTAACGGTTTTATTATTAACTTCCTGATGGCGCTGGCGATTGTCATCGGCGTGCTGCTGATTTTTATGGGCGTACGCAGCGGGATCATCATTGCGGTTTCTCTCGCCCTTAACGTGCTGGGCACGCTGCTGATTATGTATCTGTGTGGCATTGAGCTACAGCGCATCTCGCTTGGGGCGCTGATTATCGCCCTCAGCATGCTGGTGGATAACGCCATCGTGATTGTCGAAGGGGTATTGATTGCCCGACAGCAGGGCTCCCCGCTGTTAACCGCCGTAAACTACATCATCCGCCGCTCCGCCCTGCCGCTGCTGGGGGCGACGGTGATTGCCATCCTGGCGTTTGCCCCTATCGGGCTGTCGCAGGATTCCACCGGGGAATACTGTAAATCCCTGTTCCAGGTGCTGCTGATTTCCCTGATGCTGAGCTGGTTTTCGGCGCTCACCCTCACCCCGGTGCTGATTAAGTGGTGGTTGTTTAAAAACAACAGCGCGCCCGATAAAACCGACGAGTCAGACCCTTACGATAAACGACTCTACCGCGCCTACCAGCGCCTGCTTAACACGCTGCTGCGCCATAAGGCACCGACGCTCATTGTGATGGCTGCGCTGCTGGCAGCGTCTGTCTGGGGCTTCGGCGCCGTACGGCAAAACTTTTTCCCGTCGTCTAATACGCCCATTTTCTTTGTCGACCTGTGGTTACCCTACGGTACCGATATCAAGTGGACTGAGAAAATGACCGGCGATATCGAAAAAACCATTAACGGCCAGCCTGGCGTGGAGACCACCGTCTCAACCATTGGTCAGGGAAGTATGCGCTTTATTCTGACCTACAGCGGACAGCGCCAGTACAGCAACTATGCGCAGATCATGGTGCGCATGGACGACCAGCGCAACATCTCCGCCCTGACGCGCCACGTGGACGAGTACATCGCGCGAAACTATCCGCAGGTCAACGCCAGCACCAAACGCGTGATGTTTGGCCCCTCCGGCGATAGCGCCATTGAGGTGCGCATTAAAGGCCCCGACCCTGACCGGCTGCGCCTGATTGCCAGCCAGGTGGACGATATCCTCACGCGCGACCCGGCCACGGGCAGCGTCAGGAACGACTGGCAAAACCGCAGCAAGGTGATCCGCCCACAGTACGTTGCCGCCCTGGGCCGCGAGCTTGGCGTAGATAAGCAGGACGTTGACAACGCGCTGGAGATGAACTTTTCCGGCAGCCGGGCGGGGCTGTATCGGGAAGGCAGCGACCTGCTCCCGGTCGTGGTGCGCCCGCCTGAGAGCGAACGGCTGGACGCCAGTCACCTGAACAACGTGCTGGTCTGGAGCCAGACGCGGCAGCAGTATATCCCGCTGAGTAACGTCGTCAGCCGCTTCTCGCTGGAGTGGGAAGACCCGCTCATCCTTCGCCGCGACCGCTCGCGGGTGCTGACGGTTCAGACGGACCCGGACCCGCTGAGCCAGCAAACCTCCGGGGACATTCTCGCCCGGGTGAAGCCGCAAGTAGATGCCCTTCCCCTGCCACACGGCTACAGCATCGAGTGGGGGGGCGACGCGGAAAACTCCAGCGAAGCGCAGCAGGGGCTATTCACTACGCTACCTCTCGGGTATCTGGTGATGTTTGTCATTACGGTGCTGATGTTCAGTTCGGTGAAAAATGCGGTCGCCATCTGGCTGACCGTACCGCTGGCGCTGATTGGCGTCACGCCGGGATTTTTACTTACCGGCATTCCCTTTGGCTTTATGGCGCTGATTGGTCTGCTGAGCCTGAGCGGAATGCTCATCCGCAACGGCATCGTGCTGGTGGAAGAGATCGAACAGCAGAAAACGCAAAAGGATCAGAACGAGGCGATCGTGTACGCCGCGACCTCGCGCCTGCGCCCCATCCTGCTCACCGCGTTTACGACCGTACTTGGCCTGGCTCCGCTGCTGCTGGATGTGTTCTTCCAGAGCATGACCGTTGTGATTATGTTTGGACTGGGGTTTGCTACAATCCTGACGCTGCTGGTACTCCCCGTGATCTATGCGTGTTTCCATCGTAAGGACGAAGCCAAACAACAATGAATGCGACAGGGCTGAACATTATCAAGACGCTGGGCTGTATGACGGCGGTGACCTTCTTTACCATCTACAACACCTGGGATCATTATGATTATGACTATCACTGGATCCTGGGGTTTTTAACCTTTATTTCGACGATTGCCACGCCGCTGTTTTTTGTCGTTGCGGGCTATCTCGACGGACAATCACGGCACGGCACCCGCTGGCAGCTGGGTAAAATTAAAAGTCTGGTGATTGTTTTTCTGTTCTGGATTACGATCTACTACCTGTGGGAGCCCTATCAGCGCGGGTATTTAATCCAGCCCTGGTTCGTGTTTGCGTTTGTGGTGATTTACACCTTCCACCCGGCGGTGGAGTGGCTCAGCCAGCGGCGAAGGCTGTTCTGCGGCGCGATTGCCGCCCTGCTGCTCTTTTCCTACGGATACGATCTGCTGTCAGCGCTCTATCCTGGAACGCACGCCCTTTCTCTTTCACCGCAGTATCGGCTGTGGACATGGCTGCTGTTTTATCTGACGGGGCAACTCTTTTGCGACCCGAAAATTGCCGAGTGGATTAGCCGCAAAAATGTCGTCAGGGCGGCGGTTGTCGCCATCCCGTTTATCTACCTCTTCACCTGGTTTTACGAGCGCCACTTTTTCTTCGCGCTGTTCAAGGCGGACAGAAACGCCTTTATTCTCACCGGCTCGCAGATTTACATTTTGATCATCGCGCTGGTGATTGCGGCGAACGGCGTGCGCTTTCGCCGCAATGCTGAATTTAAGGAGTCCATTCTGGCCGCCATCAGCAAAACGATGACCGGCGTGTATATTGTGCACTACTCGGTGTTTCATCTGCTGACGGCGCTGATACCGGTGACCTCTCTCGGTATGAAGCTGGCGTTGATTGTGCTCACCTTCGTCACCTCAGTTCTGTTCTCCATGCTGGTATTGTCTAACGCCGTGGCAAAAAAGGTGATCACCCTTTAGAAGCCTAAGCGCAGCCAGGCAAAGAGCACGTTGCCGTTGTTATAGGTTCCGGGAATATAGGTGAACTGGACGGTACCGCGCTTATACCCGGCGGAAAACAGCGGGAAGATAAACGGTAGCGGGACATAGTTTGCAAAATCATCTCGCGCCGTGATGCCCGCCGCGGCACCGAGCCCAAGACGGAAATCTTTGGCATCATCCAGATACCAGCCCTTCTCCCAGCCATAGCCCATCGCGGGCTGCCATTCGTTATGCGAGTCCTTGAACATCATCGCGAACAGCGCGCTCCAGTTGCCCTCTTCGTTATAGCGGGAAACGCCCAGCCCGCCGCCCCACGGCATTTCATTGTAATTGTCGGTTTTTTCTTTGTCGTACATAAAGCGAGCGTGCCAGCTCAGAAACGGCAGGTACAGGTCGTAACGTTGGGGCTCTTCCCAGGTTTGCGAAATATCATCCGTCAGCGCATTCCACCAGCCGCTGATACGCTGTTCACCATAGACGTTGGGCTCCGCATGAAGCGGTGCGACGAATAAAAACAGGACCATCCAGAATGCCGAAAAGGTGCGTTGCATCGTTATTCCCTCAGCTTAACTTACGCAGCGGTCACTATTACTGTAAACCATTCAGCCTTTAACGGAGCCAGAAGACACAATTATCTCGCTGCAGGCGGGGATGAAATTTATTTATTCAGCACCATCCGGAAAGATAAAAACGTTTTCTCAGGCGTTCTGTCGCGGTAGTCTCATAGGTTCCGTTTATATGACGGGCGCAACGTGAGTGACCTTTTCTTATACCAATAATTAAAAAATCAGTACGGACAGGACAACTATGGACTCCACCCTCATCTCCGATCGTCCCAACGAGGAGACACCTTCGCTCAATCGTGCCCGCCGCGCAGCCTTAGGCAGCTTCGCGGGTGCCGTCGTCGACTGGTATGATTTTCTGCTTTACGGCATCACTGCCGCCCTGGTGTTTAACCGCGAGTTTTTTCCCCAGGTCAGCCCTGCGATGGGCACGCTTGCCGCGTTTGCCACTTTCGGCGTCGGCTTTCTGTTTCGCCCGCTGGGCGGTGTGATCTTCGGCCACTTCGGCGACCGCCTGGGCCGCAAGCGCATGCTGATGCTCACCGTCTGGATGATGGGGATCGCCACCGCGCTGATTGGTATTCTCCCCTCGTTTGCCTCTATCGGCTGGTGGGCGCCGGTACTGCTGGTCACCCTGCGCGCCATCCAGGGCTTCGCCGTCGGCGGCGAATGGGGCGGTGCGGCGCTTCTGTCCGTAGAGAGCGCGCCGAAAAATAAGAAAGCGTTTTACAGCAGCGGCGTACAGGTCGGGTACGGCGTGGGCCTTCTGCTTTCCACCGGGCTGGTATCGCTAATCAGCCAGCTCACCACCGACGAGCAGTTCCTGAGCTGGGGCTGGCGTATTCCGTTCATCTTCAGCATCGTGCTGGTCATCGCCGCGCTGTGGATCCGTAACGGGATGGAGGAGTCGGCTGAGTTTGAAAAACAACAGCTGGAAAAACCGCTCGCCAAAAAGCGTCTGCCTGTGATGGAAGCGCTGGTTCAGCACCCTGGCGCTTTTCTGAAAATTATCGCCCTGCGCCTGTGCGAGTTGCTGACGATGTATATCGTCACCGCCTTTGCCCTGAACTACTCGACGCAGAACCTCGGTCTTCCCCGCGAGCTGTTCCTGAATATTGGCCTGCTGGTCGGCGGGATAAGCTGTCTGACTATCCCCTGCTTCGCCTGGCTGGCTGACAGGTTTGGCCGCCGTCGCGTTTACATCACCGGGGCGCTGATTGGCACCCTCAGCGCCTGGCCATTCTTTATGGCGCTCGAGGCGCAGTCGATCTTCTGGATTGTCTTCTTCGCCATCATGCTCGCCAATATCGCTCACGACATGGTGGTGTGCGTGCAGCAGCCGATGTTCACCGAACTGTTTGGCGCAAGCTACCGCTACAGCGGCGCGGGCGTGGGCTATCAGGTCGCAAGCGTGGTCGGTGGCGGATTTACGCCGTTTATTGCCGCCGCGCTGGTGACCTTCTCCGGCGGCAACTGGCACAGCGTGGCGATTTATCTGCTGGCCGGCTGCCTGCTGTCGGCGGCGACGGCGCTGCTGATGAAAGAGACGAGCCACGGCTGATCTCCCTTTTGTTTCACAGGCGTGTGACATACTATCGGGTAGAGTCGCACACCTGTGGAACAAGGAGACAGAGATGAATAATAAGGGCTCCAGCCTGACCCCGGCTCAGGCGCTGGAAAAACTCGACGCGCTGTATGAACAGTCCGTCAACGCGCTGCGCGGCGCCATCAGCGAATATATCGAAACAGGGAAACTTCCCGACCAAAAGGCCAGAACCGAGGGCCTTTTTGTTTATCCATCGCTCTCTGTGACCTGGGACGGCAGCGCCAGCAGTAATCCCAAAACCCGCGCCTACGCGCGCTTTACCCACTCCGGCTGCTACAGCACCACCGTCACCCGCCCTGCGCTGTTCCGCCCGTATCTTGAAGAACAGCTTACGCTACTGTACCAGGATTACGGCGCGCACATTGCCGTTGAGCCCTCGCAGCATGAGATCCCGTATCCGTACGTGATTGACGGTTCGGCGTTAACCCTTGACCGCTCCATGAGCGCGGGGCTGACCCGCCACTTCCCGACGACGGAACTTTCCCAGATTGGCGATGAGACGGCCGACGGGATTTATCACCCGGCAGAATTTTCTCCCCTGTCGCACTTTGATGCCCGACGGGTCGATTTCTCCCTGGCGCGTCTGCGTCACTACACCGGTACGCCAGTCGAACATTTCCAGCCGTTCGTGCTCTTTACCAACTACACCCGCTACGTCGACGAGTTTGTCCGCTGGGGCTGCAGCCAGATCCTCGACCCGGAGAGCCCGTATATCGCGCTGTCCTGCGCGGGCGGGATCTGGATCACCGCTGAAACCGAAGCGCCCGAGCAGGCCATTTCCGACCTGGCGTGGAAAAAGCACCAGATGCCCGCCTGGCACCTGATCACCGCCGACGGCCAGGGCATCACGCTGATTAACATCGGCGTTGGCCCGTCAAATGCCAAGACCATCTGCGACCATCTGGCGGTACTGCGCCCGGACGTGTGGCTGATGATTGGCCACTGCGGCGGCCTGCGCGAAAGCCAGCTGATTGGCGACTACGTGCTGGCCCACGCCTATCTGCGCGATGATCACGTGCTTGATGCGGTGCTGCCGCCGGATATCCCAATCCCGAGCATCGCCGAAGTACAGCGCGCGCTGTATGACGCCACCAAAGAGGTCAGCGGCATGCCGGGCGAAGAGGTTAAACAGCGCCTGCGCACCGGTACGGTCGTCACAACGGATGACCGCAACTGGGAGCTTCGCTACTCCGCCTCCGCGCTGCGGTTCAACCTGAGCCGCGCGGTAGCGATCGATATGGAGAGCGCCACCATTGCCGCGCAGGGATATCGCTTCCGCGTTCCTTACGGCACGCTGCTGTGCGTCTCCGATAAGCCGCTGCACGGTGAAATTAAGCTGCCGGGCCAGGCCAACCGTTTCTACGAAGGGGCAATCTCCGAGCATCTGCAGATTGGTATTCGCGCCATTGATTTGCTGCGGGCTGAAGGTGACAGGCTCCATTCCCGCAAGCTGCGCACCTTCAACGAGCCGCCGTTCCGCTAATCACGATAAGGAAAAACAATGTCCAGCACATCACCGCTCTCTGCCCTGCGCCACTGGCTTGAGGCCAGCCATCTCGACGGGATGATCGTCCCGCGCGCGGATGCCTGGCAGAGCGAATACTGCGCGCCTTACGACGAAAAGCTGGCCTGGCTGACGGGCTTTGACGGTTCGGCCGGCGTGGCGCTGGTGCTGAAAAACAAAGCGCTGCTGTTCGTCGACGGGCGCTATCAGGTTCAGGCGCGCGTTCAGGTCAATACGGATGAGGTTGAGATCCACCACCTGCACAACGAGCCGCTGGCGGAATGGCTGGCAGAAAACGTTGAGTCAGGAACGCGCATCGGTTTTGACGCGCTACTGATGACCAACGCGGAATTTGAGCAACTGTCTGCCACGCCGTGCGAGCTGGTGCCGCTGAAGGCCTCGCCGTTTGACACGCTATGGACCGATCGCCCTGCCGCACCGGCGGGGCTTATCCGTGAGATGCCGGTTGAACACAGCGGCGAACGCAGCGCGGACAAACGTCAGCGCGTCGCCGCCGTGCTGGCCGCAAACAATGTGGATTATCTCGCCGTCACCCTGCCGGATAACATCGCCTGGCTGTTAAACGTCCGCGGTGCGGATATCCCTTACAGCCCTGTACCGCTCTCCTTTGCCCTTCTCGGTCGTGACGGTCACGTTGAGTGGTTTGTTAACGACAATAAGCCCAGCGCCCTGCCTGACGATGTGCGCAATGCGTTCACCATTGCGCCGCAGGATACCTTTATTGAACGCTGCCAGCAGATTGCCGTAGGCAAACGGGTGATGATTGATGCCGATTCCGCGCCGGTTGCCCTGCGCTTCGCCATTGAGCCACGGGGAGAAATTGTCTGGCGGACCGATCCCATCACCCTGATGAAAGCGACTAAAAACCCGGTCGAGCTGGCAGGCTATCGCGAGTGCCATCACCGGGACGGGGCCGCGTGGGTCAACTTCCTCGCCTGGCTGAGCCGCGAAGTGCCGCTGCGCGAGGCGGCAGGACAACCGCTCACCGAGCTGGACGCGCAGGCGCAGCAGCTTGCGTTCCGTCAGCAGCAGCCCGGGTTCATCGAGCAGAGTTTTGCAACCATCTCCGCCTCTTCGAGCAATGCGGCGATGTGCCACTACCATTCGAGCGAGGCCAGCAATAAGCCCATCGGTCATGACCATTTTTACCTGAACGATTCCGGCGGCCAGTATGCTAACGGCACCACCGATGCCACGCGCACGCTGGCGTGGGGTAACGTCGATCCGCAGCAGCGCCTGCACTACACTGCCGTGCTGAGAGGCTTCCTGTCGCTCATTACCCTGCAGTTCCCTTCTGGGACTCAGGGGCATCAGCTGGATGCGTTTGCGCGTCGCCCGCTGTGGGAGATGGGGCTGGATTACGATCACGGCACGGGACACGGCGTGGGGCACCAGCTGCTGATCCACGAGAACCCGCATCGCATCGCCAAAAAGGTTAACCCGTGGCCGCTGGTCGCGGGCAATATCATGACTATCGAGCCAGGCTACTATCTGGGCGATAGCCACGGTATTCGTATTGAAAACCAGGTGGAGATTGTGGAGAGCCGTCCGGGTTTCTGCAAATTTGCCTCGCTGACGCTGATCCCGATCGACTTAAGTCAGGTTGAGCTGCATCTGCTGAGCGAGCAGGAAAAGCAGTGGCTGGATGCGTATCACCGGCAGGTATGCGAGGCGCTCTCACCTCTGGTGAATAGCGAAGCGCGTGAGTGGCTGGTTGAGGCGACGGCGCCGATTGGTTTGGATCGATAGTGCATTGTGCGGGCTGGTGCCCTCACCCCAACCCTCTCCCACGGGAGAGGGTGCACACACTAAAAACGGCAACAAGGTTGCCGTTTTGCATTTACCTTGCGCAGAAAAGCAAAAAGCCTGCTTTAAAAGCAGGCTTTTCAAATTTGGCTCCTCTGACTGGACTCGAACCAGTGACATACGGATTAACAGTCCGCCGTTCTACCGACTGAACTACAGAGGAATCGTGTGAACGGGGCGCATATTATCGATGCTCCCCCGGGATGTCAAAGGCAGAATGCACATTTCCGATCGTTTGCCGAATTATTCTCCACTTCGCGCAATTGTCAGGCATTTTTTCGCGGATATTTCCACAGCCAGCGTCCGCTGACCATCCGCCAGTAGAACAGCGCACCCCGCACGGCCCAGTCGAGGAACATCCCCAGCCAGACGCCGACCACACCCCATCCAAGCATCACCCCGAGCGTATACCCCGCGACAACGCGACATCCCCACATGCCGAGCATCGATACCCACATCGCAAAGCGGGCATCGCGCGCCCCTTTCAGCCCGGCGGGTAATACCCATGAGGCCGCCCAGATGGGCATAAAGGCCGCGTTGAGCCAGATGAGGATCTTAACGACCTCTTTAACGTCATCTTCGTGGGTATAGAACGAGGCCATCAGCCCGGCAAACGGCGCGGTTCCCCAGGCGATCAGCGTCAACCCAATGGTCGACAGCCAGAACACGTGCCGCAGCTGCCTCTCCGCCTGGCCTATCTGCCCTTTCCCGAGCCGTTTACCCGTAATAATGGTCGATGCTGAACCCAGCGCGTTACCCGGCAGGTTAATCAGCGAGGCAATAGAGAAGGCGATAAAGTTACCGGCGATAACGTCGGTGCCCATCCCGGCGACAAACATCTGCGTGAGCAGCTTCCCGCCGTTGAACAAGACCGATTCAATGCTCGCGGGAATGCCGATGCCCATCACTTCCCAGATAATGGCGAAATTAAAGGGGCGGAAATAGCTTTTTAGCGTCAGACGCAGCGAGGGAGTAATCCCCGCCATCAGCACCCCGATGATGGCTGCCGCACCGATATAGCGTGAAATGGTTAACCCCAGTCCGGCACCGACGAACCCCAGCCCCTCCCACGAGAACACGCCGTAGATCAGCACGCTGCTGATAATGATATTCAGGATATTCATCCCGCCGTTGATCAGCAGCGGAATTTTGGTGTTGCCCGCCCCGCGCAGCGCACCGCTGCCAATCAGCGCAATGGCCGCCGCCGGATAGCTTAAGACGGTCATTTCCAGGTAGGTCAGCGCCAGGTCTTTAACCTCGTTAGTGGCCTCCCCGGCGACAAAATCGATAATCTCTTTACCGAAATAGTGGATCACCGCCGCCAGAACGATCGAAAAAATGGTCATGATCATCAGCGACTGGCGGGCCGCCTCGCGTGCACGTTTGGGATCAAGCTTGCCGAGGCTAAAGGCCACCACCACCGTCGTCCCGAGGTCTATGGCGGCAAAGAACGAGATCACCACCATGTTAAAGCTGTCCGCCAGCCCAACCCCTGCCATCGCCTCTTTCCCCAGCCAGCTCACCAGGAAGGTGCTCAAAACCCCCATCAACAGAACGCAGGTATTTTCCAGGAAGATAGGCACGGCAAGAGGGGTGATTTCACGCCAGAACAGGACACGATAGCTTTTACGTTTTGCATACCACGGCGTGCGCGTTATCGCCTGGCGTAAGGAGGCAGTGACGTTCAAAATGGACCTTAGCGAGAAAAGTTGAAACTCCATTTCAAATGATGGGGGACAAATGCTAATCCTGCAAAGTATTTTCCAGAAAAAGATGTGTGGATTTACAACAAACTGATGACAGAATCAGCAATCAGTCGGTTTTCCCTAAGATCAGGTTTGACAAAAGTTTTTTCGCCGCTAAGATAAGCCTCCACAACGATTCCTCTGTAGTTCAGTCGGTAGAACGGCGGACTGTTAATCCGTATGTCACTGGTTCGAGTCCAGTCAGAGGAGCCAAATTTAAAAAGCCTGCTTTTAAAGCAGGCTTTTTGCTTTGCGGATGAGGGAAAATGAACGCTCTGTTTGTCTACGGCACGCTGCGCCCGGGCCACGCTAATGCGCATATTCTTGAAAACATCGGCGGCGAATGGCTGGCCGGTTCCGTATCCGGCACGTTTTACGAACGCGGCTGGGGCGCCGCGGCGGACTTCCCGGGAATTGTGCTCCACCCTGACGGCCCCCGCGTCGAAGGCTATCTGTTTATCTCGGATAACCTTGCCGCACACTGGCAAATGCTGGACGAATTTGAAGACGGCTACGATCGGGTTGAGGTCACGGTGACCACCCTTGAAGGCAAGCAGGTTCAGGCCTGGATTTATCAGCTACAGCCGCGTTCTGAGTCATAAAAAAAGGCTCTCTGTCACCAGGGAGCCTTTTTCACTATTCGCTGCGATTACTCGCTTTTTGCTTCGCCGTTTTTGATTTCGCCCATCACTTTCAGCTTTTTAGAGATGTCGCGACGCTCTTTGGACAGCTCAGCGTTTTTGATGATGTAGTCATCAACGCGGTCTTCATAGTCGCTCTTCATGCTGGCGATGATGCCCTGAATAGCTTCAACGCTCATACCTGGCTTGATGTAGTCGCTCAGGTTGTCGAGCAGCAGAACACGTTTCTGGTTGTCACGGATCTTCTTCTCAACGTCCTGGATTTCACGCTGCAGCTTGTTTTTGCGGCGGAACAGGCGGACGAATTCCAGAACATCCTGGAACGAAGGCTTGGTAGTTTCCATTTTTACACCCCTGATAATGTGAGATTCGGATTCGTTAAGGCAACCGTTGTAACAATAACCTTACTGACAGCGGCTGCGAATGACAATGAGTATATCGTTTAAAGCTATCATAACCCCAATTGCTGCTGAATCGAAGCAGCAGCCGTCACATACGCCTTTTATTTGCGCAGCGCCCGGCAAATAAGGTGCGATAACAGCTCAAGCTGCCGCGCCAGTTCCATGCTCAGCCAGACGTAGCCATGAATAGGCGTTTCCGCAACGTTATCGCTCTGGCGTTCATTGATTAACTGCTTCAGCTCCGCAACGATCTCATTCAGCCGCTCGCTGTTGGCCAGTATCGGCTGCGGGTTCCCTTCGTAGAGCGCATGGGCGATGGTCAACAGCGTTTGCTGCGTCATCTGCTGGGTCTCTTTGAGAGTCTGCGCGTTAAGCATCAACAGATGGCTGGGACGCGAGGCCCAGTGGGCGTTGATTTGCAGTTCAAGCATGCAGACCAGATTGCGGCTTACCGTCTGGATGGCTTCGAAAATCGATTTCTGAATATGGGTTTCTTTGCTGGCGGGCGTGATCAGGCCGCGCATTTTGACCACGTCGTTGAGGATTGTTTGCAGATGCTTTTCCAGCCGGGGACGTTCGACCAGATTCGGGGAAAAACCGGCCTGATAGACGCGGTTAAAGGCGGTGACGTAGTTCGCCATCTGAATACGCCAGTGCAGAAAAGCGCGCTGCGGCCAGATGCCGGTGAAGAGCATGGCCAGCAGTGACCCCAGGATGACATCCCCGCTTCGCCACAGCGCGGTGGTCATATCCCCGGCGGGCGCACCGACAACCACCGCGAGAGTAATCCCAATCAGCAAGGCCTGATACGGTCTTTTGCCCAACGCCAGCCAGCCGCACAGGAACATGGCGGCCCCGCACCATGCCAGCATCACGGGAAATGAGATGAGTTCCAGCTTCAGGGCAATAAGCCCAAGGGCCGAGCCTAAAACCGTCCCGCCAATTCGCTCAAAGGCGCGCGGAACAACGTTCCCCCAAAACGAGATGGGCCCCATCACCACCACCAGGGTGATCAGCGGCCACGTCCCTTCCGGAACATCAAGCAAACGGACCAGTACAAACGTCAATACGAACGCCAGCGCGATGCGGCACCCGTGCACCACGCGGTAATGTTTGTACAAGCGAATTTCAAAAGGGGTTAATGATTTGTCGGGACGCACACCCGCTCTCCAGCTACACGGCAAATCACAATTGTACTGTGTTTTCAGCCGGGCGGATCGCTCCCGGCTGAAAAACCCTTCATTTAGCAGGCTTAAGCCGTTTTATGCTCTACCGCGATATACATTTCGATATCCCAGTAGCCGTCTGCATTGCCGTCATTGAGATAGCGTTCGAAGCAGGGTTTAAGCGCCATCTGGTACTTATTGTCCTGCAGCAGAGAGTTGAAGAACTGATACCACGGCGTGGCGAAGTCGTAGTTTTCCACGCGCGCCGTCGCCACGGCATAATCCCCGGCCGCGATTTCCGTCATCATGACGCCTTCGCTGTTTTCCGGGATAACGAAATCGTCCGGCACCGTAACGGCCGTATCGCAGCGCAGTTTTTCTGCCGGGACCTCATCGGGGTTATCGTAGTAGACCGCAACCCACTCCAGCGGCTCAATGTGGCGCCCGTCCACCCACATCACCAGCTGTTCAAAGCCCTGTTTAACCGTTTGTTCCCACGGTCCGACCAAATGAAAACCGGCAATCTTACGTTTCTGTTGCTGCTTGATGCTGTAGTCCATGCTGCCTCCATTTATTACTGTATATTTATACACTATAAAGCTGGATTACTATTATCGGCAAACGAGGAGTGTTTATTATGTGAGCAGACTCGCAACCCTGCCAGTCTGCCCATCAGCGGTTAAAGCGTGTGGTGGAGATAATCGCTCACGCGAGAGAACAGTCCGCCCTTATCAACGGCTTCCAGCGTCACCAGCGGCCAGTGCGCCACCACCTTGTCACGGTCATAGAGCTGGATCTCCCCGACCCGCTGATGCGCAGCAATCGGCGCTTCCAGCTCTTTTTTATCCAGCACGTATTTGGCTTTGATGTTCGGCACTTCCGCTTTCGGCAAGGCCAGCCAGAAGTCCTGGTCGGTGCCCAGTTTCACCTGCTCCTTATCGCCGTACCAGATACGCTCTGTCCCCACTTTTTTACCGCTATGCAGGATTTGCACCGTATCGAAGTTCTGCTGCCCCCAGTGCAGCAGTTTTCGGGCCTGGTCCTCACGGCCTTTCGGGCTGTCCGCCCCCATCACCACCGCGATTAAACGGCGCTGGCCGTCAACGGCGGACGCAATCAGGTTAAAGCCCGCCCCCGAGGTGTGCCCCGTTTTAAGCCCGTCCACGTTCATGGTTTTATCCCACAGCAGGCCGTTACGGTTTTGCTGGGTGATCCCGTTCCAGGTCAGGCTCTTTTCGCTGTACATATGATAAAACTCAGGCTCGCCGTGAATGATGGCGCGGGAGAGTACGGCCAGGTCATAGGCCGAGCTGTGCTGGCCCGGCGCGTCCAGCCCGTGGACGGTTTCAAAGTGCGTATCGCGCAGGTTCAGCTTCTGCACGTAGTCGTTCATCATCTTCACAAACTGCGGCTGACCGCCCGCCACGTGATCGGCCAGCGCCACGCAGGCGTCGTTGCCGGAATCGACAATCAGACCGCGGCTTAAATCACGCACGGAGACGCGATCGCCCTCTTTCAGGAACATCAGCGATGAGCCGTCAAAAACCGGGTTGCCTTTTGCCCACGCGTCACGCCCGACGGTGACAATGTCGTCCGGCGTAATGCGATGGCTATCAATGGCCCGATCAACCACATACCCCGTCATCAGCTTGGTCAGGCTCGCCGGATTGCGTTGTTGATGTTCGTTGCCCGCCGTTAAGATCTGACCAGTCGTGTAGTCCATCAGCACCCAGGAGCCAGCCTGAATGGCCGGAGGCTGCGGCGAAAAATCCAGTGGTTCGGCCGCAAAAGCAGATGAGACACTCGAAGCGAGTAAAGAAACAGCAATAAACAGACGGCGTTTCAACGGTATATCCTCAGGTCATTAAAAATCGATGACCTTTTTACGGGAGTTCTGATGTCGTTACCTGGCTTAATTGCAAAAAAATGTGACAGAACGCAGATTTTTCTCTGAAGCTGGCGCGCAAATTTACGTCACGGCGGTGCTTTTTATTCGGTCTGAACCGCACGATCGTTTACCATAGTGACGTCATTTTTTAACAGGATGGTATTACTGGTGTCTGACTCTGCCGCTCGCCCGACTTTTTTATTCCATGACTACGAAACCTTTGGCACACACCCGGCGCTGGACCGACCGGCGCAGTTTGCCGCCATCCGTACCGACGACGAATTCAACATTATTGGCGAGCCTGAGGTCTTTTACTGCAAGCCTGCGGATGACTACCTGCCGCAGCCCGGGGCGGTCATGGTCACCGGGATCACGCCTCAGGAAGCGCGCGAGAAAGGCGTTAACGAGGCAGAATTCGCCCGACGCATCCACGATCTGTTTACCATCCCCAATACCTGCGTGGTCGGTTACAACAACATCCGCTTCGATGACGAAGTAACGCGCAACATCTTCTATCGCAACTTCTACGATCCCTATGCCTGGAGCTGGCAGAACCGCAATTCACGCTGGGATTTGCTCGACATCATGCGCGCCTGTTATGCCCTGCGTCCTGAGGGCATTAACTGGCCGGAAAACGAGGAAGGGCTGACCAGCTTCCGGCTGGAACACCTGACGCGCGCCAACGGCATCGAGCACAGCAATGCCCACGACGCGATGGCGGACGTCTATGCCACCATTGCCATGGCGAAGCTGGTGAAAAACGCGCAGCCCCGGCTGTTTGAGTATCTGCTGAGCCACCGCAGCAAGCAGAAGCTGATGACCCTTATCGACGTGCCGCAGATGAAACCCCTGGTGCATATTTCCGGCATGTTTGGTGCCTGGCGCGGTAATACCAGCTGGGTCGCCCCGCTGGCCTGGCATCCGGACAACCGTAATGCGGTCATCATGGTGGATTTAGCCGGCGATATTTCGCCGCTGCTGGAGCTCGACAGCGATACCCTGCGCGAACGGCTCTATACCCCGAAAAATGAACTCGGCGATCTGCCCGCGGTGCCGGTCAAACTGGTGCATATCAATAAATGTCCGGTACTCGCGCAGGCGAATACGCTGCGCCCGGAAGATGCGGACAGACTGGGCATTAACCGTCAGCGCTGCCTTGATAACCTGAAAGTGCTGCGCGATAACCCGCAGGTGCGCGAGAAAGTAGTTGCTATCTTTGCCGAGGCGGAGCCGTTCGTGCCGTCTGAAAACGTGGATGCCCAGCTCTACAACGGCTTCTTCAGCGATGCCGACCGCGCGGCGATGAATATCGTTCTGCAAACCGAGCCGCGTAACTTACCGGCGCTGGATATTACTTTCGCCGATAAACGCATCGAAAAGCTGATGTTTAACTACCGCGCGCGTAACTTCCCCGGCACGCTGGACGAGGCAGAGCAGGATCGCTGGCTGCAGCATCGTCGCAATGTCTTTACCCCTGAGTTCCTTAATAGCTATGCTCAGGAGCTGGAAATGCTTTATGGCCAGTATGAGGGGAATGGTGAGAAACAGGCGCTGTTGAAATCCCTGTTCCAGTACGCGCAAGAGATAGTCTGAGCGAGGGGTATAAAAAAAGCCGGAGGCGATGTCTCCGGCTTTTTTTTGCCCGCTGGCACAGGCCAACGGGTGTGTCGTTTTGTAGGCCGGGCAAGCGCTAGCGCCACCCGGCAAGTCATTACGCGACGTCTTCGTACTGCGGAACCGGGTTACGGAAGCTCTTCGTGACGCAGGCCAGGTAAATCAGGCCGATACCCGCCCAAATCAGGCCAAGCACCATAGAGCTCTCTTCCAGGTTAACCCACAGCGCGCCCACGGTCAGGGCACCGCACATCGGCAGGAACAGATACTGGAAGTGATCTTTCAGCGTCTTGTTACGCTTTTCACGGATCCAGAACTGAGAGATAACCGACAGGTTAACAAAGGTGAACGCCACCAGCGCACCGAAGTTAATCAGCGCCGTTGCCATCACCAGGTCAAAGTTAATCGCCAGAAGCGCAATGGCACCGACCAGGATGATGTTCATTGCCGGGGTACGCCAGGTTGGATGAACGTAGCCGAAGAAGCTTTTCGGGAATACGCCATCGCGGCCCATCACGTACATCAGACGCGCAACGCCTGCATGCGCGGCCATACCGGACGCCAGTACGGTAATGGTGGAGAAGATCAGCGCGCCAACCTGGAACGCTTTACCCGCCACATAGAGCATGATTTCCGGCTGAGACGCATCCGGATCCTTGAAGCGGGAGATATCCGGGAAGTACAGCTGCAGGAAATAGGTCGAGAAAATAAAGATCAGACCGCCAATCAGCGCCGTCAGGAAGATGGCGCGAGGGATCACGCGCTCTGCGTCTTTCGTTTCTTCAGACAGGTTGCTGATGCCGTCAAAACCGGTAAAGGAGAAGCACAGAATGGTTGCCCCGGTAATCATCGGGATCACATGGGCATCACCAGACCAGAACGGCTTGCTGCTCGCCAGAGTGCCGGCGCCTTCGCCGTGGAACACACCGTAAATCACCATGCCAAGAATAACGGCAATCAGGACAACCTGAAGGACGACGATCACGGAGTTAAAGTTGGCAACGGACTTAATGCTGCGCAGGTTAAAGGCGGTCATAAAGGCTACCAGCGCCACGACGAACATCCAGGATGGAATCGACGGCACCAGCGCTTCAAAATAAATTTTTGCCAGCAGAATGTTGATCATCGGCGCGAACAGATAGTCGAGCAGCGAAGACCAGCCCACCATAAAGCCAACTGTCGGGCTGATGGATTTCTGGGCATAGGTGTAGGCGGAACCAGCAGACGGATAGCGACGCACCAGTTTACCGTAGCTCAGCGCGGTAAAGAGGATTGCAATCAGCGCGAAGCCATAAGCCGTCGGCACATGACCGTCTGTGAGGCCTGATACGATACCGAATGTATCGAACAGCGTCATCGGTTGCATATAGGCAAGGCCCATCATAACAACCGGAATCAACGTAAGCGTTTTACGTAATTCCACGCGAGAGGTGTTTGGAGTTGCGTTATGCGACATAGTTATTCTCCTTTACGGTGATAACCGCCACGTAAGCGAAAAATTGCCCCATTTCTTTCTTCCTCAGCGACAACAACTGTCGGATTTTAGTAAATATCTATCCGGTACGAAGCCCGGCCTCTTGGTTTTTAGTTTCGTTTCGTACATGCAAAAAAAAATAACCGACGCCTTTTATATCGTCGATTATTCATTTGGTTGCAGCGGCCGCATTTTGCCCCACATCGGATACAAAAGGCAATACTTTGCAAAGCATGGGACAATTTTCTTTTTACTAACTGGCTGATTTCTGGACGTCGGGCTGAGAGTAAACGGCGGCGATAGCACTATTTGCTAAAATCTCGTCTCGCCACCAGGCGCTTGCAAGCCCGGCAGTTTGTTCATTCCAGCCTACCCACACCGATTCATTACTGCTTTGAGCAAGTACCTGTTTTTCAACAAGCGCGCCGCTGTCAATAAACCGCTGCGCCAGATAGCGCGGTAAATAGCCGCAGCCCAGGCCGCTTATTTGCAGTTCCAGCTTGGTTTTAAAGTCGAAAACGGTAATGGCCTCCTGCTCATCAAGTAGCTGCGAGGAGACCGAGCATTCCGGACGAGAGCTGTCCCCGACCACGATGGCGCGGTAGCCTTTAATCACGCGACGGTTAAGCGGCTCGGGTTCCTGAGCCAGCGGGTGATGGGGCGCCACGGCAAATACCTGCTCCAGCACGCCCAGCCGGGCAAAACCAAAATCACTCAGCTGGGGAGGCTCATGGAGTGCACCGACGAAAATGTCCGCCCTGCCCTGCGTTAAGGCATCCCAGGAGCCACCCAGCACGCCGTTGATAAAAATAAGCCGGGTCACGCTGTGGTGTTGATAGAAGGCTTCAATCAGCGGCGTCAGGAGAGAAAACGGAAAAGTATCATCCACGCCAATAACCAGCTCGTTTTCCCAACCCTGATGAAGCTTTACGGCCTGTTTTTCGAGCTCACGAACGGTATGGAGGACTTCGCGGCCTTTTTCCAGCAGCATCTGTCCGGTACGGGTGAAACGTGCGCGGTGTCCGGAGCGATCGAGGATCTGAATATTGAGATCGCTCTCCAGTTTTTGAACGGTATAGCTCAGCGCAGATGGGGTTTTGTAGAGCTTTGCTGACGCAGCGGCAAAGCTCCCCTCTTTTTCCAGAGCATCCAGAATAATAAGAACATCCAGCAGCGGTTTCATGCTCGCCCCCCTTCTGGTGCGCGATCGTCTCCGCTGCGGGTCTTATTCCATGGGCATCACCAGCGGATCGGGATACTGATACTCAAACCCCAGCTCATGACAAATGCGATTGCCATCAACAATTTTGCCTTTACTGTCATCCTTTGCCTCACCGAAAACCGGCGCCGCCAGGCCCAGCTGACGTGCCATCAGCGGGTAAAACGTGCTGCGTGCCGGATGAGAAGGTGCACATATATTATAGATGTGTCCACCTTTCGGAGCCTGTAAGAGTAGCTCAATCGCGCCTACAACATCGTCAAGATGTACAAGATTGACGACATGCTGGCCGTCGGGCGCAGACTTCCCGGCAAAAAAGCGTCCTGGATGGCGGCCAGGGCCCACCAGCCCCGCCAGACGTACGATATCGACCTGCGTGCCGGGAAGATTATGCAGCCAGTCTTCCAGCTCTTTCAGAACCTGACCGCTCGCCGTCACGGGACGGCGCTCTGAAGTCTCCTTAACAACGCCCTCAACTTCGCCATACACCGACGTCGAGCTGGTAAAAATGATGCGCGGAACATGGTGCGCCAGCGCGCTGTCGACGATCTCCTGCATCGCCTGCAGATAAAACGACTCGCCCGGGCCACTGCGCCGCGCGGGGAGCGTGATCACCAGCGCATCGACGTTCATCAGCGTGTCCAGATCGTCAGCATCACACACCAGCTCCGGTTCAAGGCGCAGCTCAACGCCATCAATACCGCACATGCGCGCTGCCTCTACCCCATCCGCCGTGGTTTTGCTCCCGGTCACCTGCCAGCCTTTCGCGGCTAATGACATCGCCAGCGGCATTCCCAGCCACCCTAAACCGACAATTGCGACCTTTTTCATGCGAATTCTCCTGACTCTCACTCGTCTTTTATAAGGCTACGCCAGCCCGGCAGAACACACAATTCATAGCATCAATATGAAATGAATTAATGATCAAAAAAAGCCCTTGCAATATGTCGTACAACTGGTTTAGGTTAAAAGACATCAAATGAATAAGCATTCATCGAGAATTTATATGACACGCGTTCAATTTAAACACCACCATCATCACCATCATCCTGACTAGTCTTTCAGGCGATGTGTGCTGGAAGACGTTTGGATCTTCCAGTGGTGCATGAACGCATGAAAAAGCCCCCGGAAGATCTTCTTCCGGGGGCTTTTTTTTGGACCGAATTCAGACAGGTTAAAACAGGTTAACGAGGAATAAAGAATGTTAGATAACTCACGCTTACGCATAGCTATTCAAAAATCAGGCCGTTTGAGCGATGACTCACGCGAACTGCTGGCCCGCTGCGGGATTAAAATTAACCTGCACACCCAGCGCCTGATTGCTCTGGCTGAAAACATGCCAATCGACATTCTGCGCGTGCGTGATGACGATATCCCCGGCCTGGTCATGGATGGCGTCGTTGACCTCGGCATTATCGGGGAAAACGTGCTGGAAGAAGAGCTGCTGACCCGCCGCGCGCAGGGCGAAGATCCGCGTTATTTCACCCTGCGTCGTCTGGACTTCGGCGGCTGCCGCCTGTCGCTGGCTACGCCGGTTGACGAAGCGTGGGACGGCCCGGCCGCGCTGAACGGCAAACGTATCGCCACCTCTTACCCTCACCTGTTAAAGCGTTATCTCGACCAGAAAGGCGTGCAGTTTAAATCCTGCCTGCTGAACGGCTCCGTTGAAGTGGCGCCGCGTGCGGGTCTGGCGGACGCCATCTGTGACCTCGTCTCTACCGGCGCGACGCTGGAAGCCAACGGTCTGCGCGAAGTGGAAGTGATCTACCGCTCTAAAGCGTGCCTGATTCAGCGCGACGGCGACATGGCCGACGCCAAGCAGCAGCTGATCGACAAGCTGCTGACCCGCATTCAGGGCGTGATTCAGGCTCGTGAGTCCAAATACATCATGATGCACGCCCCAACCGAGCGTCTGGATGAAGTGATTGCCCTGCTGCCGGGCGCTGAGCGTCCAACCATCCTGCCGCTGGCGGGCGATCAGCAGCGCGTGGCGATGCACATGGTGAGCAGCGAAACCCTGTTCTGGGAAACCATGGAAAAACTGAAGGCGCTGGGCGCAAGCTCCATCCTGGTGCTGCCTATTGAGAAGATGATGGAGTAATGGCCATGAGCTTTAACACAATCATCGACTGGAATACCTGTAGCGACGCACAGCAGCGCGAGCTACTGATGCGCCCGGCGATTTCCGCCTCTGAGAGCATCTCACGCACCGTGGCGGAGATCCTGGATAACGTCAAAGCCCGTGGCGATGACGCGCTGCGTGAATACAGCGCGAAGTTTGACAAGACGGAAGTCGGTGCATTACAGGTTACCGAGCAGGAAATCATTGATGCCAGCAATCGTCTGGGTGACGATATCAAGCAGGCGATGGCCATCGCGGTGAAAAACATTGATACCTTCCACACCGCGCAAAAGCTGCAGACCGTGGATGTCGAAACCCTGCCCGGCGTGCGTTGCCAGCAGGTCACGCGCCCGGTTGCGTCCGTTGGCCTCTATATCCCTGGCGGCTCTGCCCCGCTTTTCTCCACCGTACTGATGCTGGCGACACCCGCGCGAATTGCCGGGTGTCAGAAAGTGGTGCTGTGCTCACCGCCACCGATTGCCGACGAGATCCTCTATGCGGCGAAGCTCTGCGGCGTGCAGGCGGTCTATAAGGTGGGCGGCGCGCAGGCGATTTCAGCCCTGGCGTTCGGCACAGAATCCATTCCTAAGGTCGACAAAATTTTTGGCCCGGGCAATGCGTACGTGACCGAAGCCAAGCGACAGGTCAGCCAGCGTCTGGACGGCGCGGCCATCGATATGCCTGCCGGCCCGTCTGAAGTGCTGGTGATTGCCGACAGCGGCGCAACGCCGGACTTCGTGGCCTCCGACCTGCTTTCTCAGGCGGAACACGGCCCGGACTCGCAGGTCATCCTGCTGACGCCGGACGCCGATATGGCGAAACGCGTGGGCGAAGCCGTTGAGCGCCAGCTTGCCGACCTGCCCCGCGCCGACACGGCACGTCAGGCGCTAGCGGCCAGCCGCCTGATTGTGGCGCGCGACCTGGACCAGTGTATTACCATCTCCAACCAGTACGGCCCGGAGCACCTGATCATTCAGACCCGCAGCGCGCGCGATCTGGTTGACAGCATTACCAGCGCGGGCTCGGTGTTCCTCGGCGACTGGTCACCGGAGTCCGCGGGCGATTACGCCTCCGGCACCAACCACGTGCTGCCCACGTATGGCTACACCTCTACCTGTTCGAGCCTGGGCCTGGCGGATTTCCAGAAACGCATGACCGTGCAGGAGCTCTCCCGCGAAGGGTTTGCGTCACTGGCGTCTACTATTGAAACCCTGGCTGCCGCCGAGCGGCTGACCGCCCACAAAAATGCCGTTACGCTGCGCGTTGCAGCCCTGAAGGAGCAAGCATGAACATTGAAGAGTTAGCCCGCGAAAATGTCCGTCGCCTGACGCCTTACCAGTCGGCGCGTCGTCTGGGCGGTAAAGGGGATGTCTGGCTGAACGCCAACGAATTCCCGACGGCGGTGCAGTTTGAACTGTCGCAGCAAACGCTGAACCGCTATCCGGAGTGTCAGCCAAAGGCCGTTATTGAAAACTACGCGCAGTATGCGGGCGTGAAGCCAGAGCAGGTGCTGGTCAGCCGCGGCGCGGATGAGGGTATTGAACTGCTGATTCGCGCCTTCTGCGAGCCGGGCAAAGACGCGGTGATGTACTGCCAGCCTACCTACGGCATGTACAGCGTCAGCGCGGAAACCTTCGGCGTAGCGTGCCGCAACGTGCAGGCGCTGGAGAACTGGCAGCTGGATTTGCAGGGCATTGCCGACAATCTCGATGGTGTAAAAGTGGTATTTGTCTGTAGCCCGAACAACCCGACCGGACAGATTATCAACCCGCAGGATATCCGCACCCTGCTGGAGATGACGCGCGGTAAAGCGCTGGTGGTTGCCGACGAAGCCTACATCGAGTTCTGCCCCCAGGCGACGCTGGCAGGCTGGCTGGAAGAGTATCCGCACCTGGTGGTGCTGCGTACGCTGTCGAAAGCCTTTGCCCTTGCGGGTCTGCGCTGCGGATTCACCCTGGCAAATAAAGAGGTCATCGACCTGCTGCTGAAAGTGATCGCCCCGTACCCGCTCTCAACGCCGGTTGCCGATATTGCGGCACAGGCGCTGACGCCTCAGGGGATCAACGCGATGCGCGAGCGCGTGGCGCAAATCCTGGAGGAACGTCAGTATCTGGTGACCGCCCTGAAGGATATCCCTTGCGTGGAGCAGGTATTCGACTCGGAAACTAACTACATCCTGGTGCGCTTCACCGCCTCCAGTGCCGTATTTAAATCTTTATGGGATCAGGGCATTATCTTACGAGACCAGAATAAACAACCTTCTCTGAGCGGCTGCCTGCGCATTACCGTAGGCACCCGCGCAGAGAGCCAGCGCGTGATTGACGCCCTGAAAGCGGAGAAAGTATGACCCAGAAGATCCTTTTCATCGATCGTGACGGCACCCTTATTTCGGAACCACCAGCCGATTTTCAGGTCGACCGATTCGACAAGCTGGCTTTTGAACCGGACGTGATCCCGGTGCTGCTTAAGCTGCAAAAAGCAGGCTTTAAGCTGGTGATGATCACCAACCAGGATGGTCTGGGTACCGACAGCTTCCCGCAGGCGGACTTTGACGGCCCGCATAATCTGATGATGCAGGTGCTGACCTCTCAGGGCGTGGTATTTGATGACGTGCTGATTTGCCCGCACCTGCCGGCCGACGAGTGCGACTGCCGTAAGCCAAAGGTGAAGCTGGTAGAACGCTACCTGGCTGAAGATGCGCTGGATAAAACCAACAGCTATGTCATCGGCGATCGCATCACCGATATTACTCTGGCGGAAAATATGGGCATAGCGGGGCTGCGCTACGACCGCAACAACCTGAACTGGGCAAAGATTGGCGAGCAGCTGACAAAACGCGACCGCTATTCCCACGTAGAGCGCAACACCAAAGAGACGCAGATTGATGTGAAGGTCTGGCTGGACCGTGAAGGCGGCAGCAAGATCCACACCGGCGTCGGTTTCTTCGATCACATGCTGGACCAGATTGCCACCCACGGTGGTTTCCGGATGGAAATTACGGTAAAAGGCGATCTCTACATAGACGATCACCACACCGTGGAAGATACCGGCCTGGCGCTGGGTGAAGCCCTGAAGCTGGCGCTCGGCGACAAGCGCGGCATTAACCGTTTCGGCTTTGTCCTGCCGATGGACGAGTGTCTGGCGCGCTGCGCGATGGACATCTCCGGCCGTCCGCACCTGGAATACAAAGCTGATTTCACCTACCAGCGCGTGGGCGATCTGAGCACCGAAATGGTGGAGCACTTCTTCCGCTCCTTGTCCTACACCATGGGCCTGACGCTGCACCTGAAGACCAAGGGCAAGAACGACCACCACCGCGTGGAGAGTCTCTTTAAAGCCTTTGGCCGTACCCTGCGCCAGGCAATTCGCGTGGAAGGTGACGCCCTACCTTCATCGAAAGGAGTGCTGTAATGAACGTGGTCATTCTGGATACCGGATGCGCCAACCTGAACTCCGTGAAATCGGCCATTGCGCGCCACGGCTATGAGCCGGTGGTAAGCCGTGACCCGGACGTGGTGCTGCGCGCCGACAAACTCTTTTTACCGGGCGTGGGCACCGCGCAGGCGGCGATGGATCAGATTCGCGAACGCGAGCTGGTCGACCTGATCAAAGCCTGTACCCAGCCGGTGCTGGGCATTTGTTTGGGCATGCAGATCCTGGGCCGCCGCAGCGAAGAGAGCAACGGCGTTGACCTGCTGGGCATTATTGATGAAGACGTGCCGAAAATGACCGATCGCGGCCTGCCTCTGCCGCATATGGGCTGGAACCGCGTGTACGCCAAAGCGGGCGACCGGCTGTTTCGCGGCATCGAAGACGGCGCGTATTTTTACTTCGTGCACAGCTACGCCATGCCGGTGAACGTGAATACGATCGCCCAGTGCACCTACGGCGAGGCGTTTACGGCGGCCGTACAGAAAGACAATTTCTTCGGCGTGCAGTTTCACCCGGAGCGCTCTGGCGCCGCTGGCGCGCAGCTGCTGAAAAACTTCCTGGAGATGTGATGATTATTCCCGCGTTAGATTTAATTGACGGTACGGTTGTCCGTCTGCATCAGGGCGATTACGGCCAGCAGCGCGACTACGGAAACGACCCGCTGCCGCGTCTGCAGGATTATGCCGCCCAGGGTGCGCAGGTACTGCACCTGGTGGATTTGACGGGCGCGAAAGATCCGGCGAAGCGCCAGATCCCACTGCTAAAACAACTTGTTGCGGGCGTTGATGTGCCCGTCCAGGTCGGCGGCGGCGTGCGTACGGAAGATGACGTCGCGGCGCTGCTGGAGGCTGGCGTGGCCCGCGTGGTGGTGGGTTCAACCGCCGTGAAAGATCCTGAGACGGTGAAAGGCTGGTTCCGCCGCTTTGGTGCCGATGCCCTGGTGCTGGCGCTGGACGTGCGTATTGACGAACAGGGTAATAAGCAGGTGGCCGTTAGCGGCTGGCAGGAAAACTCCGGCGTGACGCTGGAAGAGCTGGTCGATATCTATCTGCCCGTTGGCCTGAAGCACGTGTTGTGTACGGACATCTCCCGCGACGGGACGCTGGCGGGCTCCAACGTCTCGCTGTATGAAGAGGTCTGTGCGCGTTATCCGCAGGTAGCGTTCCAGTCTTCGGGCGGTATCGGTGATATCGGCGACGTGGCCGCGCTGCGCGGTACCGGTGTGCAGGGCGTGATTGTGGGCCGGGCCCTGCTGGAAGGTAAATTTACTGTGACGGAGGCGATTCAATGCTGGCAAAACGGATAATCCCCTGCTTGGACGTACGCGATGGTCAGGTCGTGAAAGGCGTGCAGTTCCGCAACCACGAGATCATTGGCGACATCGTTCCGCTGGCAAAACGCTATGCCGATGAAGGCGCCGACGAGCTGGTCTTTTACGACATCACCGCCTCCAGCGATGGCCGCGTGGTCGATAAAAGCTGGGTGGCACGCGTGGCGGAAGTGATCGACATTCCGTTCTGCGTGGCGGGCGGTATTAAATCCGCTGACGACGCGGCCAAAATTCTCTCGTTTGGCGCCGACAAGATTTCGATTAACTCCCCTGCCCTGGCCGACCCGGAGCTGATCACCCGCCTCGCCGATCGTTTTGGGGTGCAGTGTATTGTGGTTGGGATCGACACCTGGTATGACGCCGCAACGGGTAAGTACCACGTGAACCAGTACACCGGAGATGAAAGCCGCACGCGCGTGACGCAGTGGGAAACGCTCGACTGGGTGCAGGAAGTGCAGAAGCGTGGCGCGGGCGAAATTGTCCTCAACATGATGAACCAGGACGGCGTGCGTAACGGGTATGACCTTGAGCAGCTGAAAAAAGTCCGTGCGGTCTGCCACGTTCCGCTGATCGCCTCCGGCGGCGCGGGCACCATGGAACACTTCCTAGAAGCCTTCCGCGACGCCAACGTGGACGGCGCGCTGGCCGCGTCCGTGTTCCACAAACAGATTATTAATATTGGTGAGTTAAAAACGTACCTGGCCGACCAGGGCGTGGAGATCAGGGTATGTTAACAGAGCAACAACAGGCGCAGCTGGACTGGGAAAAAACGGACGGGTTACTGCCGGTGGTTGTCCAGCATGCCGTCTCAGGCGAAGTGCTGATGCTGGGGTATATGAACCAGGACGCGCTGGCGAAAACGATCGACAGCGGCAAAGTGACCTTCTACTCGCGCACGAAACAGCGCCTGTGGACCAAAGGCGAGACCTCGGGTCATTTCCTGAATGCAGTGAGCATAACGCCTGACTGCGATAACGACACCCTGCTGGTGCTGGCAAACCCAGTCGGCCCAACCTGCCATAAGGGCACCAGCAGCTGCTTCGGCGAGGCGAGCCACCAGTGGTTGTTCCTGTATCAACTGGAACAGCTGCTGGCAGAGCGTAAAACAGCGGATCCCGAGAGTTCCTATACCGCGAAACTGTACGCCAGCGGAACCAAGCGTATTGCGCAGAAGGTAGGTGAAGAAGGCGTTGAAACCGCGCTGGCCGCGACGGTGCATGACCGCGAGGAGCTGACGAATGAAGCGTCGGACCTGATGTATCATCTGCTGGTGCTGCTGCAGGATCAGGAGCTGGATTTGACGGCGGTGATTGAGAATCTTCGCAAACGTCACAAATAAAAAAACCGGGGAATATCCCCGGTTTTTTTTAATCTGCAAATCAGACTTTTGGTTTGTAGTTGCGCAATGCGTTGCGGCCAAGCACAAAACCGGAACCAAGCAACCCGCCCAGCAGTACAGCAAGAATAAGAGTAATTGCTTTTTTCGGGCTGTCACGACGCACAGGGAGTTCCGGCTTCATGACATAACGGTAAACGTGGATCGTGTCTGGGTTAACGCTCAGATTCTGGATGTCCAGCAGATTTCGCCTGGTCTGGTAATAAGCTCTGGGAAAGACCAACGGGAGAGAAGCTTCGTTGTCAATCATTGATCTCAGCCCCTCACTTCCCAGCAAGAACATCGTTTCCTGAGTCACCTCCTGGGTTTGCTGGAGGCGCGGCGAGGTAATTTTCGCTGCTTCAGCGTTCTTGAGTGCCTCAGCAATCTGTTTGATACGCAGATCTTTCTGTTCCTGAGCGACCTTCTCCTGGTTTTTCAGAGAATCGTTCAGGGTCTTTATCTGCTCCTTAATATTGTCATTAAGGTCAGCGGCGAGTTCTTTAGCCGTTTGCTTATCAACCTGCTGAATGTACTGCGCTAGCTGCTTTTGCGCGGCTTCTGCCGATGAACTGGTATACGATACAATTAACGGGAGCGGCTGATCTTTAACCTTGGGCTCAATCGTCAGTTTTTCAGGCTCAGCCTGATTTTCAAGCGCCTGTGACAATGCCGAGAATGAGGTGCTAAAACGGCCGATAGCGCGCGTTTGGTTGTCAGTCATTGTAGGTGCGGCGGTACCGTACAGAATATTCAACGCATTAGAATAGGTGGCAATCTGAGCTGCGTCAGGTTGTGCAATGATTGCACTAGAGGTCCACTTTTCTTTAGCAACGGATAAATATCCAATTGCCAGGGCGATACAAACAACAACAAAGGCGGCTATCACCCACTTCCCACGCCACAGCTGCAGCATTAAATCAAGTAAATCAATTTGTTCCGGGTCATTGCCTCGGCTGACCTGGCTATTGTTATTTTGCGTCATACAATCCCTAACTGATAAAAAAAGGGCAAACATAATTTTGTTTGTATAGTTTATCCATTACTGGCGATTTTTCTATAAGAATCCGATGAGTAATATCGGAAAGATGGGTTATGTAACTTACACCCTTCGCGCTATCATAGACGCCATGTGATGCGTTACGGCATCTATAAAATAGGGTTTATGAGGGAAGCTATGAAATTTTTAGTCACGGGCGCTGCAGGTTTTATCGGTGCGAATGTCAGTAAACGCCTCCTTGAGGCTGGTCATCAGGTTGTTGGTATCGATAACCTCAATGAATACTACGATGTCAACCTGAAGCTGGCGCGCCTGGAACTGTTAAAATCTGAGAGTTTCACCTTCCACAAGCTGGAATTAGCTGACCGGGAAGATATGGCCACGCTTTTCGCCAGTGAGAAGTTTGATCGTGTGATTCATCTGGCCGCGCAGGCGGGTGTACGCTACTCTCTTGAAAACCCTCACGCGTATGCAGATGCCAACCTTATTGGGCATCTCAACGTGCTGGAAGGCTGCCGCCATAACAATGTTCAGCATCTTCTGTATGCCTCATCGAGCTCAGTATACGGTCTCAACCGCAAGATGCCTTTCTCCACTGACGACTCCGTGGATCACCCGGTCTCGCTCTATGCCGCGACCAAAAAAGCCAACGAGTTGATGTCGCACACCTATTCGCATCTTTACAACTTGCCGACCACCGGCCTGCGCTTCTTCACCGTGTACGGTCCGTGGGGACGCCCGGACATGGCGCTATTTAAGTTTACTAAGGCGATCATTGAAGGCAAAAGCATCGATGTCTATAACTACGGTAAGATGAAGCGCGACTTTACGTACATTGATGACATCGCTGAAGCAATTATTCGTCTGCAGGATGTTATTCCTCAATCAGACACAAACTGGACCGTTGAGACCGGCTCCCCAGCAACCAGTTCAGCGCCTTACCGGGTCTACAACATCGGTAACAGCTCGCCAGTCGAACTGATGGATTACATTACCGCCCTGGAAGACGCGCTGGGTAAAAAAGCAGAGAAAAACATGCTACCTCTCCAGCCAGGCGATGTTCTGGAAACCAGTGCCGATACCGAGGCGCTTTATAAGGTGATCGGATTTAAACCGCAAACCTCGGTTAAAGAAGGGGTGAAGAACTTCGTCGGCTGGTACCGCGATTTCTACAAGGTTTGAAAATAAAAAACCCGGCAATTCAGCCGGGTTTTTTACAAAATAACGCAGAGAATCAGTCGCTACCAAACAGATCGCGGGTATAAACCTTATCCGCCACGTCAGCCAGCTCTTCCGCCATGCGGTTTGAAATGATGACATCGGCTTCTTTCTTAAAGGCATCCAGATCGCGGATCACCCGGGAATTGAAGAACTGATCGTCCGGCATGGCAGGCTCATAGATTACAACCTCAACCCCTTTCGCCTTAATGCGCTTCATGATCCCCTGAATGGAAGAGGCGCGGAAATTATCGGAGCCACTCTTCATGATCAGACGGTATACGCCGACCACTTTCGGTTGACGCGCAAGGATGGAATCGGAGATGAAATCTTTACGTGTACGGTTAGCGTCAACAATCGCCGAAATGAGGTTATTCGGCACAGCCTGATAATTTGCCAGCAATTGTTTAGTATCTTTTGGCAGGCAATAGCCGCCGTAGCCAAATGACGGGTTGTTGTAGTGGTTGCCAATACGCGGATCGAGACACACACCTTCAATAATCTGGCGGGTATTCAGGCCAAGACTCTCTGCGTAGCTGTCGAGCTCATTGAAATAAGCCACTCGCATTGCCAGGTAGGTATTCGCGAAGAGCTTAATCGCCTCAGCTTCGGTGGAGTCGGTGAACAGCACCTGAATATCTTTCTTCACTGCGCCTTCCTGCAGCAGCGCAGCAAAGCGTTCAGCGCGCTCAGAACGTTCGCCAATAACGATACGAGAAGGATGGAGGTTATCGTAAAGCGCTCTCCCCTCACGCAGGAATTCAGGCGAGAAGAAGATATTATCAATACCGAACTTTTCTTTAATAGATTTGGTAAACCCAACAGGAATGGTCGATTTAATAACCATCACCGCGTCAGGGTTAATCGCGATAACGTCTTTGATAACCGCTTCTACAGTTGAGGTGTTGAAGTAGTTGGTTTTAGGATCGTAGTCAGTAGGCGTCGCAATGATGACGTAATCCGCATCGCGGTATGCATCTTCTTTATCTGTCGTGGCGCGGAAATTCAGCGATTTATTGCTGAGATAGTCCTGGATTTCTTTATCCACAATCGGCGATTTTTTCTGATTGAGCATATCCACTTTGGCCTGCACGATATCCAGCGCAACCACTTCATGATTCTGGGCAATCAGAATGCCGTTAGAAAGACCGACATACCCTGTTCCGGAGATTGTTATTTTCATTCGCTAATGACTTCTGTGAGTTAACTGTACTGATGGCCGCCAGACCATCGCGATAAACATAACTGTTGGGCTTTGTACCTCCTGGCAAACTGAACTGTCAAGGCAAACCAGGAGTAATCACTACGAGCGGGGCGAGATTCAGACTACTTCGAATAACAGGCGACACTTTTTGCATAAAAAAACCCGGAGGCAAGCTCCGGGTTTTGATTACAGCGAGTAAGTTAACTTATTCCATCCATTCGGTATGGAACACGCCTTCTTTATCGGTACGTTTGTAAGTATGCGCACCGAAGTAGTCACGCTGTGCCTGAATCAGGTTAGCTGGCAGCACAGCAGCACGGTAGCTGTCATAGTAGGCTACTGCAGCAGAGAAGGTCGGAACCGGGATACCGTTCTGGACAGCGTAGGCAACCACGTCACGCAGCGCCTGCTGATATTCATCCGCAATTTTCTTGAAGTACGGTGCCAGCAGCAGGTTGGCGATACCGGCGTTTTCAGCATAGGCATCGGTGATTTTCTGCAGGAACTGCGCACGAATGATGCAACCCGCGCGGAAGATCTTCGCGATCTCACCGTAGTTCAGATCCCAGTTGTTCTCGTCTGACGCTGCACGCAGCTGAGAGAAGCCCTGCGCGTAAGAAACGATTTTACCCAGGTACAGTGCACGGCGCACTTTTTCAACGAATTCGGCTTTATCACCCGCTGGTTTAGCCTGCGGACCAGACAGCACTTTAGATGCCGCGACGCGCTGCTCTTTCAGAGAAGAAATGTAACGCGCGAAGACGGATTCGGTGATCAGAGACAGCGGTTCACCCAAGTCCAGAGAGCTCTGGCTGGTCCATTTACCGGTACCTTTGTTCGCAGCTTCATCCAGAATCACATCAACCAGGTATTTACCCTCTTCATCTTTCTTCGTGAAGATATCTTTGGTGATGTCGATCAGATAGCTGTTCAGCTCGCCTTTGTTCCACTCGGTGAAAGTTTCCGCGAGTTCTTCATTGGAAAGGTTCAGACCGCCTTTCAGCAGGGAATAAGCCTCAGCAATCAGCTGCATGTCGCCGTATTCGATGCCGTTGTGCACCATTTTGACATAGTGACCAGCACCGTCCGGACCGATGTAGGTCACACACGGCTCGCCATCTTCGGCAACGGCAGCGATTTTAGTCAGAATAGGAGCAACCAGTTCGTATGCTTCTTTCTGGCCACCAGGCATGATGGATGGGCCCTTCAGTGCGCCCTCTTCACCACCAGATACACCGGTGCCGATGAAGTTAAAGCCTTCAGCAGACAGCTCACGGTTACGACGAATGGTGTCCTGGAAGAAGGTGTTACCGCCATCAATGATGATGTCACCTTTTTCAAGGTAAGGCTTCAGGGAGTCGATAGCTGCATCGGTACCTGCGCCTGCTTTCACCATTAACAGGATACGACGAGGCGTTTCCAAAGATTCAACGAACTCTTTCACCGTATAGAAAGGAACCAGTTTCTTGCCTGGGTTCTCGGCAATCACTTCTTCGGTCTTATCACGGGAGCGGTTGAAAACGGAGACGGTATAACCACGGCTTTCGATGTTGAGCGCCAGGTTGCGCCCCATCACTGCCATACCGACAACGCCGATCTGTTGCTTGGACATTACATACTCCTGTCAGGTGTGGTCACCACGGCTTATGCGCGGCTTGAAATGTGGTTGAGATGTTAACTCAGTATTAGGTGACATGAATAGCTTTTGCTGATCTATGTCACACTGATTGCACAATCCAGGTACAGTCAAGCCGCCAGAAATACGCCGGCGGCAGACCCTCACTTCCTGAGCAAAGCCAGAATTTCTTGCGTTTTCTCTTCCATCAGCGTCGTGTCAGCACGGGACTCCACGTTCAGGCGCACCACCGGCTCGGTGTTGGACGAGCGCAGGTTAAAGCGCCACTGCGGGAACGCCATGCTGATGCCGTCCGTACGGTCAATTTCCAGCGCGTGGATCGCAAAGTGCTGCTCCACGCGGGCAATGGCCTCGGCCGGCTGCGCCAGCTTGCTGTTGATCTCCCCGCTCGCCGGGAACGCCGCCATGCGGTCACGCACCAGCTCGCCCAGCGTCTGCCCCTTCAGGCACAGCAGCTCGGTCACCAGCAGCCACGGGATCATCCCGCTGTCGCAGTAGGCAAAATCACGGAAGTAGTGGTGGGCGCTCATCTCGCCGCCGTAGATGGCGTCTTCTTCGCGCATACGCTCTTTGATGAAGGCGTGGCCGGTTTTGGACATCACCGGCGTGCCGCCCGCCGCTGACACCACGTCGACGGTGTTCCAGGAAAGGCGCGGGTCATGGATGATTTTCGCGCCCGGGTTTTTCTCGAGGAACGCTTCCGCCAGCAGGCCGACAATGTAGTAGCCCTCGATGAACTGCCCTTTCTCGTCGAACAGGAAGCAGCGGTCGAAGTCACCGTCAAAGGCGATGCCCATGTCCGCGCCGTGCTCAATCACCGCGTTGCGGGTGTCGTCGCGGCACTCCGGCAGCAGCGGGTTAGGAATACCGTTCGGGAAATTGCCGTCCGGGGTGTTGTGCACCTTGACGAAGGTCACCGGCACGTTCAGCGCCTTAAAGCGCGCTTCCAGCGCATCCACCACCGGGCCGGCCGCGCCGTTACCGGAGTTGATGACCAGCTTCAGCGGCTTGAGGTTCGCCACGTTGATGTAGCCCAGCAGGTGGTCGATGTACTCTTTCTGCAGGTTGATTTTTTTGTAGCTGCCGCGCTTCGCGTCGTTCACCGGCGGGAAGTCGTTGGCTTCCGCCAGGCGCTGCACGTCGCGCAGGCCGGTGTCGCCGCTGATAGGACGGGCGCCCTTGCGCACCAGCTTCATCCCGTTGTAGTCCATCGGGTTGTGGCTGGCCGTCACTTCGATACCGCCGTCCACGCCCAGGTGGAAGGTGGCAAAGTAAATCTCCTCGGTCCCGGAAAGGCCGATATCCAGCACGTCCACGCCCGCGTCCTGCAGCCCTTTCGCCAGGGCCAGCTTGAGGGATTCACTGGTCAGACGCACGTCGCCGCCCAGCACGATGGTCTGCGGTTTTAAATATTCGCCGTACGCGCGGCCAATGCGCCACGCGATGTCTTCATTCAGCTCTTCGCCCAGCTTGCCGCGAATATCGTAGGCTTTAAAACAAGATAACGTATTCATAGTATATAAATTAAACTCGACCATATCGATCAGCTATCCGAACGATGTCATCGTCCCCAAGGTAAGGACCAGAGCGAACCTCAATAATTTCTAGTGGAATTTTGCCCGGATTTTCAAGGCAATGTTGCGCTCCTACCGGAATATACACCGATTCATTTTCACCTAATAAGAATTGTTTATCCTCTAGAGTAACTTTCGCAGTACCAGCAACGACAACCCAATGCTCCGATCGATGGAAATGTGTTTGAAGGGAAATACCTTCGCCTGGATTTACTTCAATTCTTTTAACTTCATACCGCTTACCAGCATCAATAGAATCACATCTCCCCCATGGTCTATAAACTTCTCGATGGATTCTGTATTCACTACGACCGGCCGTTTTCAACTCTTCAACAATTTTTTTAACATCCTGGACGGCATTGTGTTTAGTTACTAAGATGGCATCTTTAGTTTGGACAACAATTAAATCTTCAACACCAAGCATAGTCACAAGTCCAGATTGTGCATGGACATAATTGTTTGAACTATTATGAGTTATGACATCACCAATTAAAACATTTCCTCGTTCATCTTTATCACTAATGTCCCATAATGAAGACCATGATCCCACATCACTCCAACCCGCACTCATCGGTACAACAACGGCATTAGCTGTATGTTCCATCACGGCGTAGTCAATAGAAAGATCAGGGCAACGAGAAAAGATCTCGTGATCAATGCGGATAAAGCACAGATCCTTGTCAGGCGATTGTATCGCTTTACTACAAGAATCATAAATATCAGGGCAGAATTTATGCAGCTCAGAGAGATACTTCCGAGCACCAAACATAAACATACCACTATTCCAATAATAACCGCCGTCAGATAAAAAACTTTCTGCTACTATCCGTTCTGGTTTTTCAACGAATGCATTAACTTTGAAGGCACCAGAAACTCCACCAACGCTTATTTCATCACCAGCCTGAATATAACCAAAACCTGTTTCTGGCGAGGAAGGCTCAATACCGAAAGTAACTAAATTACCATCTATAGCATAGGATGTGGAAATCTTAATGGCGTTAATAAAGGCAGCGTTATCTTTAATAAGATGATCTGCCGCTAAAATTAATAAAAGGGCGTCTTCATTATCAGCAAGTTCTTTTAAACACTGAATTGCAGCTAACGCAACTGCAGGAGCAGTATTGCGGCCAATGGGTTCAAGAATGATTTCGTTGAGAGCATTTATTTGCCTAAGCTGTTCAGCAACAATAAATCGATGTTCTTCATTACAAATAACAACTGGACATTCAATTTCAAGCTTATTTAGTCGTGAAATTGTTTGCTGAAGCATAGTTTGCTCACCTTCAAGCGTTAAGAACTGCTTGGGATAAGTCAAACGCGAAAGTGGCCACAGCCGCGAACCGCTGCCGCCAGCCATAATTATAGGAATAATTTTCATTAATTATCTCTCAAGAAATCTTTAACCCAGTAATCAACAGAATATTTATTATACAACTCTGCCGTTAATGCTTTATAGTTTTTTTGCAGGAAGTTTTGAATTTGTTTTTTTGTAACCGAACCATCAATTACAAGTATATTGTCTTCGTTATAAAAATCATAATCACAGATATTCTTATTAGTTGTGATTAGTTTGCGCTTAGCCCCCAATGTTTCTATAGAGCGCATGGTAAGTCCTTGTTGTAATGGGTGAGATATATCAAGAATACATCTGGAATTGATAACTACCGAAACAACATCTTTTTTACTCAGAGAGCTAAATGAAACATCTTTAAGCGAAACTCTTTTAATCTCACGAGTTATATATTTTTTAAATAAGAAAACGATATAGCTCGGGCAATAGAAAAATACATAACACCTAAAGCCACAACATATTTTTTTTACTTGTTCGTATCTCGATGAATGCACAGTCCCTATAAAAGATATATCGAATTGTGGACTTTCACTCAACTCATCAATCTTATAGACATTTGAATAGAAGAGCGGCTTAAGTTTAATGTCATATAATTCAGCATCATTTGAATCAAAAGTATAAAACGCATCGGAACAGGATATTAAATCTAGTGCCTGTGGTTTGTTTTTAAACGAATCCCACATATAAACAACTATATTACTGCATTTTTCTCTAAATTTTTTTAGTATTTCAGGCGTAATACATTCAGGGCTAATGATGATCAGAAAGTCCACTGGCTCGGTCAATGTATTAAAAATTTTCAGATAATAACTTTCGATCTTTTTTTTCAAAATGTCGTTGTAACCAAGCCTTATAAGTGCACGAATAAATATATTCGTGGATGGACGTTCATCATGCAGCTCAACATCATAGCCTTGGTTTTCAATTGCTTTCTTTATCTCAACATCATATGAGAAAAATTTTGGGCAGAAAACTAAAGCTTTTTTAGACTCAAACACGAACCCACTCTCCTGACTCTTTATTATATATTTTGATTATTTTTGCAGGAACCCCAGCTATTACGCAATAATCAGGAAAAGTTCCTCGCACTACGGAATTCGCACCAACAATGCACTGTTCACCAAGAATTGTACCAGCCTGAATTGCAACACCCATACCTATGAAACAATTTTTGCCAATTATAGTTTCGCTATATTTGTGGCTCTGCCGTGGAATTGGCACACCAATTTCTTCATAATTATGATCAATAGAAGTTATATATACATTAGCAGTAATTAATGTTCCCTGCCTGATAACTAATTTAGCCCCAGAAGTGATATGAACATTTTGAGCTAATGAAACATCATCTTCTATAATTATTTCACCATCGCCATGAGTTTCTAACCGACACCCAGGGAAAATACGAACATGTTTTCCAATGGAAACGCGGTTCAGGCCTTTAAAAAAAACTGGAAAGGCAATAAACGTAGGGAATCTAATTTTTTTTAAGAAGAGAGATAAAAATAATGCTGAGAATAACCATTTTATTTTGAAAAACATTTCATCCCCTAAGCTTGACAATTATCAAACGTCTTAAATACTTAATTTTAAAGAATATATACAAGAGAGCATAAACTAAAAAAGATATATCTCCACGTTTACGAGCCTTGTGTAACATATAACAGGCCCCTTTCTCCATTAACTTCAAGTTCGCTGATAAGCCTGAGTCACCAAAATTATGCTTTCCAGAGCCTGTTAAAACCGTAGATTCAGGGTGGTAATAAAAATTACCTCCACTGGCGCAAATTCGGACCCATAAATCTGCGTCTTCGCTATGTGTCATGTTAGTGTCGTATAGACCACAATCCATTATCACATCTTTGCGCACCAGTGCTGTAGACGTTTGCGGAAAAACTTTAATGAGTAGATCTATTAAACGTGCTTTATACAACGAAGTAATCTTTTTACCATATAAAAAAAGAGCTTCTTCGTTGCGAGCGGAACCTATAAAAACGGGTTCAATGCAAGATTCTGTAAGATATTTATATTGTATTTCAAGTTTATTACTAATCCAAACATCATCAGCATCAAGGAAACCAATCCAATCATGACGCGATTTCTTTATTCCATAATTTCTGGCCCTGGAAACGCCACCATTTTCAGTCGTATATATTGAAATATTTTTTACTCGATGAGCCAAAACATATTCATTCAAGACCTGTAGTGTATTATCCACAGAACCATCATTAACAACGATAATTTCAATATTAAAATTGTCAGCAGGTTTTTTTTGTTCAACTACAGACTTGACTGCATTAACAATTGTTTTTGCCCCATTGTATACAGGTATAACTACTGATAAATTCATTTAAAAATATCCTGCCAATACTCTGTTATCTTTTCGTCATTCCATTGCTGTGCTGATTTATAAGCACCAGAACTTAAGCTATCCTGCAACTCGTCTGAATTTATCAATTCAATTAATTTATTTTTGAATAAATCTCGATTACCATCTTCTATTAAAAATCCGTTTTCATTATTGATAATATCCATTGGTCCTGAAGGACAATTAAAACTAATAGCGGGCAAACCAAAAGAAATAGCCTCAAGCAACACCATTCCAAAGCCTTCACTACGTGAAGTCAAAACAAAAATTGAAGAGTTATAATATAAATCTGATATATCCCGGACAGCACAACTTAACTTAACATTATCTTCAAGTTTATTGTTGGTGATAAATTTCTCGATATCTGGTTTTAATTCACCATCACCCACAATATGGAGCAACCAACCTTTTGGTAGTTGATGTATACACTCTCGCCAAATGTCTAGTAAAAGTAAGTGCTGTTTATCGGGTGTTAGTCTTCCCACACACAAAACAGTTCTAACATCATCAGCATGCATTCTATATTTTAAATTAGGTTTATAGTGAGGCGTATACCGCACCGGAAAACCCATTTCCTTATAAAAGGCAAAATCACTTTTAGTTGGTAAACAGTATGCATGACAATGTTTATACGTAACTTTTCGAATGAATCTATATATTTTATTATAATTATTACGTGCCCCATGTTCACTTATAATTATTTTTCTCGAGTCAACGCCTGCAAGGAGTAGCATTAAATGGACCAAAGGGTGAGTTACATAGACATAGTCGTAGACGTTGGTCGAAAAAAATCTTTTTAGATTAAATATCGTTATCCAAAAGTTAGTGCCGACTTGTATTAAACGCCTCCATCTATGATTCATATCAAGATTGAGTTTTTGATTTAAGGTGTGCCGACCAACATTTTTATCGACATGGTAAAAATAATCTTTATTGTCAAAAGTTAGTACATCACACTCATAAAGCTCCGAGAGTTTATTAACGAGTGTTGAAATTACTCTTTCAATACCACCAGCAGGAGACATTGATGGTATTATAAATAAAATACTCTTCATTATATCCTTCGAAAGCTCAGATTATTAAATAACAAAATTATGCGCCAGAGTACAACAGTCTGAAAGGCAATAGATATTTCCCATATATCAAATGACAAAAAAGATAAATACATAATGAGGAAAAAAGCAACTATTCTGTAACGTCTATTGAAAACAGGAATTAGCAAGTAAATACTGACAAGCACTAATGATATTATTATAACGTTAAATATAAAACTAGTTACATCTCCTTTCATGAGAAAGGCTAAAAAACCCGGCATCCCCATAAATATACTGTATCCAGCATCTTGCCCCACGATTGCCAGGTTGAATATATTTGATGGGGAGGTTGTATCAAAGAGTGTTATCCCAAGCAATCTTTCGAGCATTATTCCCAGACTAAAGAAGTCAGAAACTGATTGACTAAAGTAATTATTGTGCAGAATTTCAATCAAAGAGGATGTTGTCGATATGCGACCAATCGTAAGAGACAGTATTTCATTAGAATCGAAAGCCACTCCACGCATTTCATTCCTAAGCGTATATACATAGCTTATCAAGTCAAGTAATGGACCTATAAAAATGAGTGGGAGTAAAAATAAAAAGTTCAGTGTAATTCTATTTATTTTGTTGTTAACAATGTAATACGCACCAATACATAAAATACTAATGAATATTCCCTGCAAGGAATGTTGCATGTAAGAAAAGAAGATCACAATCATTACACTTACTAAAAACTTTCGGTGTGATATTGCAGAGAAAGTGAGTAATGGTAGTATCGCTAAAGGGTTTAACTTACTTGCAATTTTTATCATTAAACCGGAAAACCCAGTTTGCGCAACCTGCCCAATCTGGTTTGCACCAAAGAGTAAAGTAATAATACCAGTTAGCAATAACAATCTAAAAAATATAACATCGAGGCGTTTATTTTCACAGTCATATATATATACATGCCCAGAAATTTTCACCATGAAATATATAAAAAGCAATGGCAGCATGTAAAAAAGGAAAATACTGGATGCTTCAGTGAAACCCAAGCTATAGGAATAACTTCTAAAATCACCTAACAGATATCCAGTATTATAAATAAAATATAGGGACACGATGATTGGTGCAATATATACATACACCATATACTTAGAAATTTTATTCATTCCGCATAATCTCTGCGATTCTTACTTTATAATTTTCAAATTTAAAATCTTCACGAACTTTACTTAATACCTCTTCGAATTTATCAAGTAGTTCTCTGTTTTGTGCAATTTCCAGGACTGCATCAGCCATTTCCCTTACAGAGTCACAAAGGTAACCAAACTGTCCATATCTTTCAAAATAATGAGCCAGCTGTTTATTGCGCATAGCTATTACAGGCATATTAAAGGCAATGCAATCCGCAAAAACACCGCTTGATACCAGGTCATATGTCGTGTCAGAAATTGTAGACTGACCAGAAAAAATAAGTGCGACATCTATTTTCTGAACATTACTATAAAATTCATTTTTACTTATCAGTGATTCTTTAAGATATCCTTTGCATAAGTGATGAACATTTGTACATTTATCATAAATAAACCCTCCATCACTCACCCCTACGGTCATCAACCTGATACAGGTCAAATCCATCGAACTTATATAATTCGCAAGCTCATAAATCTTGTCGCTACCTTTATTTCCACTTTGGATGCCAAAGCTCCCAAAGTTTATATCCTTTCTGCTTTTTAGCAATTTTTGATGCGTGGATATAGGATGTTGCACATAATAAAATGTTCTATTTTTGAAAAGCTGTGACAAGCTTTCATGTATTGATGAACTAATACAAATGAATTTTACATCACCAAATCTAAAGCCCAACGAAATAAAGAAGCGTCCTAATTTCTGACCAAAACCAGATGGGGTTTTTAAATAACCAAGCTCTCCGTGCATAAAAAGAAAAATTTTTGGCCTTATGATTAGGCTCAATGCACTTAATAAGGCGTACTGAAGAGGTGTTGCAGACAGTACAAAGACTGAACTTAATGTTTTAGGTAACTTTAATAAAATGACAGCCAGATGCAATGTTGAATATAGCCAGAGGTATAATTTTGTCCTCATGATATTAATTTTATTTACTTTAACATCCGAGTTTAATTCGGATATTAGTGTTGCATCATCTGATAACCAAATAGTTGCTTTATTCTCTTCACTAATAGCTTTAATTGTTAAAGAATTAAAAACATAATGCTCTTCTTTCTTTCTGAGTAAATCAATTATTGCGACTTCAGCTCTTGACATTTCTTAGGTCCTGATAAACAGTTAGCGGCCATTTCCAGTTATTATAGAGTGACTGTACAAACAATTGAGACAATATCACCCCTAACAACCCTGCCTTTAAGTAATAAGTGACCACAAAAGAAAGCAAAATAATTGACATCCCCGTTATTATCATGCTTTTAACAAATGGAATCTGGTTTTTTGTTGTTAGATATGAAGTGCATAATGAGTAATTCATTTCTAATAAACTGCAGATCAAATATAGCACTAGCATTTCTGTTGGCAAAAAATGTGTTTGCTGCGTTATATGTTTTAGAAGAAAATCACCAAGAAAAACCAAGGAAAAAGCAGAAGCCATATAAATAGCATTAGCTGTCAATAGCGATTTTTTAAATAACCGCTTAACAGATGAATATTTCTGTAATGCCTGTTCAGCAGTCATACGAGGTAAATTAAGACCAAACAACATAGAGGCGACAATCACAATAACCATCGTTACTTGTACCGTCAATCCATAAGCGGCTGCAGCTTTCAAACCAATGAAGCTTGATACTATAAGGATACTACCCCTTACACACAGGAAATTACCTAATTGAACTATTCCCATGTCTTTAGCACTTTGCCAGACAATTGTTTTTAACTCTTTTGCTGCTTGAAGTGGGATATAATTTTTAATAATATAATGATCATTGTTGTAGACACACTTGGTTATAATCCATCTATCGATGATTACAGCAATGACAGATCCAATTGCGAGGGATATTAATCCTTGACCACTTACTAACATGGGGATACTAACGGCCAGAAGGATAGACTTCGTTAACACTATAACTTTATTTAAAACAGTTTGATCCCCCCTTCCTTTCAAAATTGAATTATAATATCCAAAATACAATTGAACACATATACTTATACCATACAGAGTCCAACAACTCATCACATAGAGAAAATCTAGAGTTGTGTGCAAACTGTACAAATATATATTCCCAAATATCACGATCCCTACAAATGCGAGAGTGGTTATTTTAAAATAAATTTCCCTCGCCGCTATTATTAAAGCATTCAGAAGCTCTTGATTTATCTCTTCATCTTTGCATTCAGGTATTTTATTATAAGTTATATCTTTGGCCCCAGAATATACATAAGATATAAACCTTGAAACTGTAGGTAACAGACCAAACTCTAAAAGCTGTACCAATCCTGCAAGAGCAACAAAAACATACCATAACCCTATTTCTTCTTGCCCTAAATATCTAAGAATAAAGGGCAACAGTAGTAAACTGGATGCAATACTCAAGAATTGAGAGAGGTATCCCCATAAAACATCCTTTTTTCTAACTACATGTTTCATGATTTAATTTGTAGTTCACTTTTGAATAATTGAATCATGTCTGACAAATCAGACAGAACAGAACGAGGTTTGTAGTCAGGAATCAATTTTTTTAGTAATGAAATATCTGTAATAGGGAATATCTCTTTTGTCGCATTATTTTCATGCCAATTCACAACGCAATTTGTATTTTGAATAAGCACGCTAGCGATCTGTTCTGATGATGTATTAGTTCCTGAGGCAATGTTAATTATTTCTCCTTCAGCTTTTTTGTTATTACTCAGCTTTATGACACTTTCCGCTACATCAGTAACTGAGACATAATCTTTTTCATAATTTTTATCAACGTACATATCAATGCGTCCGTTGATTATTGCATTACGTGTTATAGAAGGCAAAAACAAGGGACTTTTTAGTGCTACCCCATAAACATTACTTGGGCGCACAATAGTAAATGGCTTACCACTTTTAAAGCATAATTCTTCCGCGACTAATTTTGTTAGATTAAAGAGTCGACGATTATCATCCTGCCTGATTATCAGATCGCTTGTTTCAGAGCTTTCATCCCCATTCATATATAATCTCGTGGAAGAAACATATATTAAGCGGTCAAAGTTAGCATTCTGGAGAAGTTCAGAGAGTAATAAGCAATTAGCAGTCAAGACATCAAATGGTTTTAGTTGGCAATCGCCATTGCCTGCGCAATAAATCAGGGTGCCAAGTTTTTTTGAAAAAATATTTGGATCGTTCCGTTCAGGAATCCACACATCTTTGTGCAAAGAATGTAGATGTCTTACTATTTCACTTCCAATAAAGCCATTCCCGCCGACTACTGTATAAATACTCATTTACTTTCCAAATTTCAATTGCTTACGAACGTCTTCCAATGAAGGAAGCTCCTTATCTTTTAAAGACAAATTTGGCTCAGAAATCGGCCAATTGATATTTATAGAATTATCATTCCAAATAATTCCTCCTTCATCCGTAGGATCATAAAAATCCGTACATTTATACTGGAAATCAGCAATGTCACTCAAAACGCAAAATCCATGGGCAAACCCAGGTGGGATATAAAACTGGAGCCTATTATCACCAGAAAGAATAATAGATTCATACTGACCAAAAGTTGGGGAGTCTTCACGTAGATCTACCGCTACATCGAACACTGTACCAGCGGTGACCGTTACCAATTTACCTTGCGGCTTTCTTTTTTGAAAATGTAAACCACGGAGCACATTACCTGTGGAACGGGAGCGATTGTCCTGAACAAAACTCTCTTTAATTCCAGCGTTTTTATAGCGTTGCTCGTGATATGTCTCATAAAAAAAACCACGTTCATCACCAAACACTTTTGGTTCAATTATTAAAAGACCATCTAATTTAGTTTTTATGATATTCATTTATTCAAAATACTCTTACTTGATAAGGCTTAATAAATAATTCCCGTAACCTGTTTTAGAAAGTGAACTCCCTATCGACTTAATATCTTCTTTACTCAGCCAGCCTTGATTATAAGCAATTTCTTCGAGACAAGCGATCTTGAATCCCTGTCGCTTCTCGACAGTTTGCACAAATTGCGAAGCTTCAAGAAGAGAATCATGTGTTCCAGTATCAAGCCATGCAAATCCACGTCCTAATTGCTCAACCTTTAAAGCCCCCTGGTTGAGATATTCTTGGTTAATACTTGTTATTTCTAACTCACCCCTATCAGACGGTTTCACTTTTTTTGCTATTTCAACTACCTGATTATCATAAAAGTACAGCCCCGTAACGGCCCAATTTGATTTCGGATGTTTCGGTTTTTCTTCGATGGAAATAGCATTGAAGTTATCATCAAATTCGACTACGCCGAATCTTTCAGGATCCATTACTTTATAACCGAACACCGTGGCGCCGCTCAAATTATCTACTGCATGCCGCAATTGTTTTCCAAATGCCTGTCCAAAAAAGATATTATCCCCCAGGACTAAACATACTTTATCATTCGCAATAAACTCTTCTCCGAGGATAAACGCCTGCGCGAGGCCATCTGGTGAAGGTTGAACTTTATAACTAAGATTAATGCCTAAACGAGCACCATTTCCCAAGAGACGTTTGAAGCTATCACAATCCTCGGGAGTTGTGATAATAAGGATATCCCTAATACCAGCCAACATTAGCACTGAAAGCGGATAATAAATCATTGGCTTGTCATAAATCGGTAATAACTGTTTCGAGGTTCCCAATGTAATTGGATGCAAGCGTGAACCTGAGCCACCGGCTAAAATAATGCCTTTCATTTATTGTTATCTCCATATTGTGTTGAAAGCCATGAAGCATATGCTCCACTTTTAACATTACTCACCCACTGCTCATTCGTTAGATACCATTCCACCGTCTTACGAATCCCGCTTTCGAATGTCTCCTCAGGCTTCCAGCCCAGTTCAACACCTATTTTATGTGCATCAATCGCATAGCGACGGTCATGGCCCGGACGGTCAGCAACATACATAATCTGATCGCGATAAGACCCCTCTTTAGGCACAATCTCATCAAGCAGATCGCAAATCGTATGGACCACGTCCAGGTTCTGCTTCTCGTTATGACCACCAATGTTGTACGTTTCACCCGGTTTACCTTTAGTGACAACGGTGTACAGTGCACGCGCATGATCTTCCACATACAACCAGTCACGAATCTGCTCACCCTTGCCGTAAATAGGCAGAGCTTTTCCGTCCAGCGCATTCAGGATAACCAGTGGGATCAGTTTTTCCGGGAAATGGTACGGGCCGTAGTTATTCGAACAGTTGGTGACAATAGTTGGGAAACCATAGGTACGCAGCCAGGCACGAACAAGATGGTCGCTTGAGGCTTTTGATGCTGAATACGGGCTGCTAGGCGCATAAGCCGTGGTTTCAGTGAAGAGCGGCAGCTCAGCTGATGCCGGGTGCTCATCAGGATGCGGCAAATCACCATACACTTCGTCGGTAGAGATGTGATGGAAACGGAAGGCTTTCTTCGCTTGCTCATCCAACGTTGACCAGTAAGCACGAGCGGCTTCCAGCAGTACATAAGTGCCGACGATATTGGTTTCGATAAACGCAGCCGGGCCGGTAATAGAACGATCGACGTGACTTTCGGCGGCCAGGTGCATCACCGCATCAGGCTTATGTTTTGCGAAAATGCGATCCATGGCGTCTTTATCGCAAATATCCGCATGCTCAAAAACATATCGATCGCTTTCGCTGACTTCACTAAGCGACTCAAGGTTGCCGGCATAGGTCAGCTTATCCACATTGACGACGTCGTCCTGGGTATTTTTAATAATATGTCGTACAACCGCTGAGCCGATAAAGCCGGCCCCGCCCGTCACAAGAATTTTCACGTTATCTGTTCCGTCTAGTATATATGTCTGGATACTGGCGTTCTGAAACCTGAGCATTTATTGACGGTTTCAGAAATTGAGCACGCTACCGCCCCTGGCTTAACAGCTACCAGTGCACTGAGCGATCTCTGATTAAATGATTTTTTTGTCTGGATCCAGACAAAAAACTGGCGTTAATTGTCGTCCTAAACGACCTCAGAAACAAGCACAAATCGCTACAAAGCGATCCAGATTTAAACCCTGTAACTCTATGTAATCATAGGATTAATAATAAAAAAAGGCAGTCATCATTTTGGCTATGTTTCAATACACCAAAATAATGACTGCCGCTTGTCCAAGACGTTGCAGGAATATCAGTCGTTTGCGAGCAACTTCTCAATACGGGTTCTGAATTTCGCCCCTTCCTTCAGGTTACGCAGTCCATAGTTCACGAACGCCTGCATATACCCCATTTTCTTACCGCAGTCGTAGCTGTCGCCGGTCATCAGCATAGCGTCAACGGACTGTTTTTTCGCCAGCTCGGCAATCGCATCAGTCAGCTGAATACGATCCCAGGCGCCTGGCTCAGTTTTTTCCAGCTCTGCCCAGATATCGGCGTTCAGAACATAACGGCCAACCGCCATCAGGTCTGAGTCCAGTGTCTGTGGTTGATCCGGTTTTTCGATGAACTCAACGATGCGGCTCACCTGCCCTTCCGTTTCCAGCGGTTCTTTAGTCTGGATAACGGAGTACTCGGAGAGATCGCCCTTCATGCGTTTCGCCAGCACCTGGCTACGGCCGGTTTCATTGAAACGCGCCACCATTGCCGCCAGGTTGTAACGCAGCGGATCGGCAGAAGCGGTATCGATGATGATGTCCGGAAGAACAACAATGAATGGGTTATCACCCACAACCGGACGAGCACACAGGATAGAGTGGCCCAGGCCCAGCGGCTGCGCCTGACGCACGTTCATGATGGTCACGCCCGGCGGGCAAATAGACTGCACTTCCGCCAGCAGCTGGCGTTTGACGCGCTGCTCAAGCAGCGCTTCGAGTTCGTAAGAGGTGTCGAAGTGGTTTTCTACCGCATTCTTGGAGGAGTGCGTAACCAGGACGATTTCTTTGATCCCTGCAGCAACAATCTCATCGACAATGTACTGAATCATTGGCTTGTCGACGATCGGCAGCATCTCTTTAGGAATGGCTTTTGTGGCTGGCAGCATATGCATGCCCAAGCCTGCTACCGGAATGACTGCTTTCAAATTAATCATTATTTCTTCCACCTTAAAATGGTTGACGAATTATAGCTCTTAAACCTGTTTTCGCCAGCATGATTTGCCGTAATCCTTGGGCAATGTTACGCCTTAGCATCACAAATTTCTGTAGTTGTAATCTGATTAGATCGCGCTTTTATGCCAGGAATAGTCTCAAAACTGATGATTGTCGATTATCTGTGCGGAAGCGCAAAGTTAAGCCTTTCCACATTCACCACCTGCTGGTCGACCCGGTCAATATCGACCGAGCTTTGCCCCTTCTCATTCACTGCTTTTATGTTCGCCAGCGACAGCAACGTCTCGTCTTTCGCCATGAATTTACCCCGCACATCCTTACGCAGGTCGAAGTTAATCTTCAGGGCGGGCCCCACAGCGGCTTCCTGCATCACATTGATATTGCGTAAAAAAAGATGTTGCGGCTTGTTGTGCAGCTCAAGCGTTGCACGCTGCATTTCCACGTTGGTTATCGCCACAAACGAGGTGGCGTTACCGGATGAAATCTGTATTCCGCGCAATTTATACGCAAGCTGACGATTATCGAGATGAATATTGTTGAGCTTGAAGTTCTGCGGGATGGACAAATAATCGCCTTTTATCACCCCATAGCCGATTAACATTCCCGCACTGTTCACCATATCGACATTATCAATAATGAAATTATCACAGCCATAGATGGCCACCGTGGCGTTGTCTATACCCGCCTTTTTACTGAAATCGGGGGTAATATTTTTGGCCTTGATATTGCGAATAACAAAATGTTTACCGTTTTCAACGTGCACCAGCTGGCGACAGTTGCTGCCGGTGATGTTTGCCACCACGAAGTTCTTGACGGTTTGCTTCTCCGGATAGTCGTTATCGTAGGTGCTGCCGGCGAGGCCAATGCCGATGCCCCAGTTGATCTTGCCGTTGGTGCAGTTGATGTTGTCGATGACATGGTCAGAGATCAGGATATTGCGATCGTTGATGGCGACGTTCCACTCGATCGCATCCCCCTGGAGATGGCTAAATTTGCTGTTGGTGATGCGGGCACCGTCAACCTGGTTGTGGAAACCCTGGCGCAGGATGGCGTAGTTGGCCTGGCTTACGCTGATGTTATCAATCAGCAGGTTGCGCATCACGCTCGGTTTCTTGCCGCCGATGTAGATCTGCGTCACCGGGCCAAAACCGCTCATGGCCAGCCCTTTGATAACGCAGTCAGAGCCGCGAACGTCGAGCGTAATGTTCTCCGTGCGGCCAGCACCTTCGCCTATCACTTTGCTGCCTTCCTGCAGAACAAAGCGGCCGCGCCCGTTGCCGGTTAACGCCCCGCGGATCAGCAGCGTTTTACCGTCAGGAATGAAAATGCCGGTATTGATGTTTTCGCAGGTGAGACCGGCAGGGACCACAACGGTGTCGCCGTCATTAAACGCCTGCTTAAAAGCGGCGATCCAGTCGTTGTTATTGTACTGATTAACAGAGACCGTTCTGCCGCTTGCCGCCCGGACGATGCGTGACGACAGCAGCGGCGTGGCCGCCAGAACGGAGAGAGAAGAGACAAAGGTGCGTCGGGTAATCTTTTTCAGCATACATCCTCGGCGTTACAACGTTTGCAGCAGGCTCGCTAACTGGCGGTTAATCACCTGCTGGTTAAAATCGGTTTCCACTTTTTGTCGGGCGTTCTGGAGCACGGGCTCCAGCGCCTGCTGGTCAATATCGCTGAAGGCTGCTAATCGGTCCGCAAGGGCCAACGCGTTATTCTCCGGCACCAGCCAGCCGGAGTGGTCAGACTTAATCAGCTCCGGGATCCCGCTGTGCATGGTTGATACCACCGGAATACCTACGGCCATCGCCTCCATCAGCGCCACCGGAATGCCTTCCATATCGCCATCGGCGCCCGTTACGGAAGGCAGCAGAAAGACATCCGCCTCGTCGAGCATGGCCTTGACCTCGTGGCTCGGCTTGAAGCCCGGCATCTCTACGACATCTTCCAGCTGATACTGTTCGATAAGCGTGCGCAGACGACGCTCCCACGGCCCAATGCCGAGAATGCGATAGTGGAAATCCACCCCGCGCGCTTTCAGCTGGCGGCAGGCTTCAATGGCCACATGGAGGCCTTTCTTCTCGGTCAGGCGAGCAACGGAGATGATCTGCAGCGGTTTTCCCGGCACCTTAACAGGACGGCGAGTGAAGCGCGTCAAATCCACGCCCATACGCGAAACGGCAATTTTCTCTCCCGGGCAGCCCATGTTTTTCAGGCGCCCGGCCCACAGGTCGCTGATAGGCAGCATCATGTCGCCGCGCCTGAACAGCTGCTGATACTCCGGCGTGTAGTGGTTCAGCACTTCGCGGCTGGAGATATCGATACCGTGGAAGATGGTCGCAATTTTGCCGTCAATCACGCCCAGCTCGCGCAGCTTCGCGGCGGTGACGCCCGCCGGGCCAAAGTGGGCGATAAACACGTCGGCACGATACGGCTGCGCGGTTTGCCCGCAGATGGCCGAGAGGATCAGATTGCGGGATTCGGAACCATAGCGGGAAACATTCAGCGCTCGCCACGTCGACGCGCGGTGGATCCCGCGCAAGGTCTGGCTGGCCCGGTGGCGCAGCTTACTCAGTCTCCCGGAAGGCTCATCCTGCAGCCAGCGGGTTTTCGCCTCCAGCCCATACTGGGCATACGCCGCATGGGTATTTTTGGTATCGCCCTTTTGCAGGGCGATAATCTCCACGTCATATCCCATATCGATAAACGCGGTGATTTGGTTCAGGACAAACGTTTCAGACGACAGCGGAAATTTCAGTAAGAAGAAACCAACCTTCATTTCCCCTCCCGTACGCGGTCAAGTACCGATTTCACCATCCCAATGCCCTTCTCGCGCTCGGCTTTCACCGCCACCGCCAGGCGTTCATTGATCGCAGGCAGCTGGCCGAGCGTGTCGCCCACCATCGCACCGAGCGAACCATCGAGCAGATGACGGATATCCGCGGCCATTTCCGGCATACCGAGCTGCTGCATGATGCCTGCTGATTTGTGTTCGTAGTTGATGGCAATGGCCGGCGTGCCAAAGTTCATGGAGATAATGGCGGAGTGCAGGCGCGTGCCGACGGTCAGGTCGCAGGCGGAGAGCAGCTTGCCCATCTCCAGATCGTTAAGTTCGTCCATCACCACGTGATAGCGGGACGGATCGTTCACCAGATTGCGCAGGTTCAGCGCCACCATACGGTCGTCTTTGTTGTAGCTGTCGATGCCGGTGCAGGTGGAGAGCGCCAGCACCTGGTACCCGCTGTCCAGCACGCGGTTCACCACGTCGGCGAAGGCTTTCTCATACGCCGCCTGGGTCGTACCTAAACGCTTATCGAAGGGCGCCAGCTCGCGCAGGGTAATCGCGACGGTTTTCTGTTTCGCCGCCACGTCGAGCCAGTGCTGCACCGCGTAGCTCGGCTGGAAGCTGTCGTCCTGGTGATCCACCAGCCACGCGGTGTCCACGCCGTGCTCAACTTTTGAGGTGTCAATTTCGCTGCGCTTCATCATGTCGAGGCTGACCGACTCGCGCAGGATCAGCGCGTCGCAGTGGCCGAACACGTAGTTTGCGAGCTGGTTAAACTGCGGATCCTGGAATGGCCCGACGCTGTGGCCAATCATAAACAGCGGCTTTTTCGCCATAAAGGTGCAGAGCGCATGCTCAAACTGCGGCACGCCGTAGAGATCGACGAAGAACGAACCGCCGACCTGGATAATGGCGTCGTAGCCGGACAGCAGACGGACAAAATCGGTAAAGCCCTGCGCGATAGCGATATTGCGCAGCTTGCCGGTATCGGTCACGCGGGAAAGCAGCACCTGGTGCTGGTAGCGACGGCGCAGCACTTTCTTCACGCGGCCCATCACGCCCGCGGCGTTGTTATGCTGTTTCATCTGGCTATAGAGCGGGTCGCCCATCACCGGGCGGTTCAGTAACCAGGATGAGCTGACCGGATAACGGCTCATCACGTCCACTTCAGTCTCAGGCTTAAGGGTGTTAATTGCATCCAGTAAACCGCGCAGGATGGCGCTGTCGCCACGGTTGCCGCAGGTATGGTTGCCAAGAATTAATAATTTCATAATGGCCTCTTAAATAACTAGCCTGCGCGAAGCAGCGTTTTCATTTTTTCGTTACGGCAAAACTGGCGCTTCATCTCCACCACCAGCGCATTGCGTGACAGCACAATCATCACGCCAAATGCCAGCGCGCCCGCGGCAACCTGTACCGCCAGCAGCGCGGCCAGCGGCAGGTGACCGCTGAGGATGATGCCCAGGCCGTAGCTCACCGCCAGGGTCGGCAACGAGAGATAGAACGGCAGCCACAGGCTCAGGATGTACTGACGGTAGCTGGAGCCCAGCACCGGCTTGATCATGATGAAGTAGCTCAGAACGGTATTGATTATCTGCACCAGCAGGAAGCCCAGCGTGACGCCGATGGCGCCCGCCATATGCCCGCCGACGATAATCGCCGGAATAAACAGGAAGGTTTTGAACACGTTGAACTTAAAGCTAATGTCGACGCGCGCTTTTGCCATCAGCAGGGAACCAATCGGATTCCCCACGGAGCGCAGCAGCCCCACCACGCACAGCAGCTGCAGGATCGGGATGATGCCGTTCCACTTCTCGCCAAACACCAGCGGCACGAAGTTGCTGGAAACCACCATCAGCCCCAGCAGCACCGGGAAGTTAATGATCCCCACCACGGAAAGCAGCTTGTAGAAGTTAACGCGCAGCTTCTCGGTGTCGTCCTGGATCTTGGCGAAGGCCGGGAACAGCACGCGGGTGATTATCGGGTTCAGCTTCATCGGCGGCACCACCGCGACGTTGTAGGCCAGGTTGTAGCCCCCCGCCACGCTCGCGCCAAGAATACGCGCCAGCACCAGCGTCGACAGGTTGGTATTCACATAGTTGATAATGCTGTCCGCCGTCAGCCACGCGCCAAAGCGCAGGTTGGACGAGACGGATGCGAGAGAGAAATGCAGCCCGGGACGGTAGATCTTGCGGCCAAAGTAGCCGAACAGCAGCGTACGCACGGCAGAGTTAACCAGGTATCCGAGGATAGCGGTCATCGCCAGCGGCCAGAAATGGGCGCTCACCACGGTGAAGGTAAAGCCCGCCAGCACCGCGCTGGTCTCGATCATGCCGATCTTGTTGAACTCCAGCTCTTTCTGCATCAGCGCGCGGAACTGCTGCCCGTGCGGGATCACCACGAAAGCAAACGACAGCGTGCGCATCAGCGGAGCCAGATCCGGGTTGTGCAGCACGCTGGCGATGGTATCGCTCAGCAGGAACACCAGCACGAACACGAAAATCCCGAGCCCCACGTTCAGCCAGTAGAGCGTGGTCAGCTCCAGATGGCTGATCTCTTTGCGCTGGATAATCGAGTTGGCGATACCAAAATCAGACAGCGTATCGGCCAGCGCGATAATCACCAGCGAGACGGTCAGCAGACCGAACTGGTGATTATCAATAATGCGCGCCAGCACGGTCATCTGCACCAGACCGAGGCCAATGATGACGATGGTCGCCATCGCTGACCACTTCGCCCCGCTGATGGTTTTTTCACGTAAGCTCATCTTAGTACGCCGCTTTGTTCACGAAACCTTTGAAGATGGTCAGAAAAACAATCTTGATATCGAACCAGATACTCCATTCACGGATGTACTCCAGATCGAATTCGATACGTTTTTCCATTTTTTCCAGCGTGTCGGTTTCGCCGCGCCAGCCGTTGATCTGCGCCCAGCCGGTAATGCCCGGCTTCACCTTATGGCGCAGCATGTAGCCTTCAATCAGCGAGCGGTACTGCTCGTTGTGCGCCACCGCGTGCGGACGCGGGCCAACAATCGACATGCCGCCGGTGAAGACGTTGATAAACTGCGGCAGCTCGTCCAGCGAGGTGCGGCGCAGGAAGTTCCCCACGCGGGTGACGCGCGGATCGTTCTGCGTTGCCTGGGTCACCACCTTGTCGTTTTCCATCACCTTCATGGAGCGGAATTTCCACACCATAATCGGCTTACCGTCCATACCGTAGCGGGTCTGGCGGAAGATAACCGGGCCTGGAGAGCTCAGCTTCACCGCGAGGGCAATGCAGCACAGCACCGGGGAGATGAGCAGTAAAATCAGCGAAGAGAGCACAATATCTTCCGCGCGCTTCAGCACGCGGTTAATGCCCGACAGCGGGGTGTCGTACAGCGGTACCACCGGCACGCCGTTCACTTCTTCAATGCGTGAATGGAGGATGTTAAAGGTAAAGACGTCCGGGATCAGGATCACCGAACAGGTGGTGTCCGCCAGCTCGCGCATCAGTTGCTTAATGCGAGATTCGTCTCTCATCTGCATGGCGATGTAGACGTTGTGAATTTTACCGGCTTTCGCGTCTTCAATAAGCTGTTCGTAATTGCCCGCCCAGTCCGACGGCACGCCGCCCGGCTTCGCGTCGTGATAAATCCCGACCACTTCAAACCCTAACCACGGCTCTTTGCGGAAGCTGTCGAGCAGGACCTTACCAACCGGAAGATCGCCCGCTACCGCAACGAAGCGACGGTTATAACCGCGGTTACGCAGCCAGCCCGCGCCGAAGCGGATAAGGGAACGGCACACCACCATGCCGACGCTGGTGATCAAATACCAGCAGAGATAGGTGACGAGGCGATTATCAAAATCATGGCTGAAGGCCACCAGGCCTGCGCTGAAGATCAGGCTCAGAGTCCAGTTCTGCAGCAACAGCATCAGTTCAGTGGTCATTTTCACGCCGCGCCACGAGCGGTAGAAATCGGTCATCCCGCCGATCATCTGAAACACGACTAGCGCAATGAGAGCCATCAGCAGATGCATATATAAGAACGGCAGCCCGCCGATCCGACACACCGCCCACAATCCACCGACCATGATGGTGATATCAGAAAAACGCTGCACCATAGAGATTAACGATGCATTCGTTCTCGCTCGTTCGCGTTTTTTTAGATTCGTCATCGTTGTTCCTGTATTCGGTTCCCCCTCCCGCCGGGAGGGGCAATTATTACTGATTCAACAGCGCCAGAATGTCCTTCGTTCGGGCTTCCATCAGCGCCGTGTCAGCACGGGACTCCACGTTCAGGCGCACCACCGGCTCGGTGTTGGACGAGCGCAGGTTAAAGCGCCACTGCGGGAACGCCATGCTGATGCCGTCCGTACGGTCAATTTCCAGCGCGTGGATCGCAAAGTGCTGCTCCACGCGGGCAATGGCCTCGGCCGGCTGCGCCAGCTTGCTGTTGATCTCCCCGCTCGCCGGGAACGCCGCCATGCGGTCGCGCACCAGCTCGCCCAGCGTCTGCCCCTTCAGGCACAGCAGCTCGGTCACCAGCAGCCACGGGATCATCCCGCTGTCGCAGTAGGCAAAATCGCGGAAGTAGTGGTGGGCGCTCATCTCGCCGCCGTAGATGGCGTCTTCTTCGCGCATGCGCTCTTTGATGAAGGCGTGGCCGGTTTTGGACATCACCGGCGTGCCGCCCGCCGCTGACACCACGTCGACGGTGTTCCAGGAAAGGCGCGGGTCATGAATGATTTTCGCGCCCGGGTTTTTCTCAAGGAACGCTTCCGCCAGCAGGCCGACAATGTAGTAGCCCTCGATGAACTGCCCTTTCTCGTCGAACAGGAAGCAGCGGTCGAAGTCACCGTCAAAGGCGATGCCCATGTCCGCGCCGTGCTCAATCACCGCGTTGCGGGTGTCGTCGCGGCACTCCGGCAGCAGCGGATTAGGAATACCGTTCGGGAAGTTGCCGTCCGGGGTGTTGTGCACTTTGACGAAGGTGACCGGCACGTTCAGCGCCTTAAAGCGGGCTTCCAGCGCATCCACCACCGGACCAGCCGCGCCGTTACCGGAGTTGATGACCAGCTTCAGCGGCTTGAGGTTCGCCACGTTGATGTAGCCCAGCAGGTGGTC